>CAZWVM010000051.1:0-20523 GCA_964637705.1 uncultured bacterium | reverse complement strand
CCAGCTGACCGGACGTGGGTTCGATTCCCACCGCCTCCACCAAAGAAGCCGCCCCCTGCGGGGCGGCTTCTTTGTTCATGGGAAGGGAATCGGACGGGCGGGCCTGCCCGGGGCGTGCGACGAGGCGTGCCCCGGAAGGCGGTCCCCAACGGATCGGAGGGGATCCCGACGCCCCCGTAGCCGCTTCATCTCCCGTTGAAAATCCCCCTACCCCGCGCTGCGGCTCGTGCTATAGTGGGCCCGCGGAAAAGTGATGCCGTGAACGTGGGAGGCGGGGGAACCGTGAATCTGCGCGGACAATCGACCGAGAACGAGAACGCTTTCGGCCGGGACTTCCGCCCGTGAGCCCCGCCGCCAGCGCCGCCGGGGCCGCCGGCGGCGGGACGAAGGCGCGTCTCGAGGCCTTCGCCGCCCAGCTCGCCGCCGACGGTCTCTCGGTCGAGGAAACCACCTTCGCATCCCATTCCGGCCAGGTCTCCTTCAGCCACGAGGTCGCGCCCCTGGGCACCGCCGACCTCGTCGCGGGGCTCTTCCTGCCCCGCGCGGATCTCGCCGTCTCGACCGCCGCGACGCTCGGCGAGGGGCTCGACGCCCTGAAGGATCTCTCCGCGAACGCCGCCGGAAGCGGGAACCCGCTCGAGTCGTCGCGCCGCCGCGCCCTCGAGGGCGTCGAGGAGACCGCCGCGAAGGCGGCGGCGGAGCTGTCGGCGCGCGCGGGCGACATGATCTCATCCCCGCTCACGATCCTCGGCGAGCTGAACAAGCGCGCCCTCGCCAGCGGCTCGGGCGGCGACGCGGCGGCGCGGTTCGCGAGCCGCTCGCTGGCGGGCGAGGAAGGTCCGCTCGCCCGCGCGATGGCGGACATGGCGGAGAGGGGAGGCGTGCGGCCCGCCGAGATCCCGGCGGCGATCGCGGCGGACCTTTCGTCCGTGATGCGCCATGCCCAGCCGGGCGACATCCTCTTCGGCCTCGAGGGATCCGCGCGCGCCGTCCAGCTCCACGGATCGATCGCCCGCGGCTCGGCCGAGCTCCTCGACGCCACCGGCGAGGTGCACGACGAGCCCTCCGGGCTGGCCGAGGACCTGAAGAAGACGGCGGTCCAGGCCGCGGCCGCTGCGACGAAGGGTTTCCGCGACACGGCCCGGGCGATCTACCGCTGGTTCCGAGGTGTTTCGAAATGACGGCCCCGTCCCGCATGCGCGCCGCGGCCATCGTGACCCTGACCGAGCCCGAGGTCTGGGCCGTGATCCGCGCCCACAACCTCGAGGTCGCCCCGGTCTCGCCGTTCGCGCTGATGGCGCAGTCCGCGAAGACGCTCGAGCCGCTCGTTCCCGCCGGCCGCGCCGCGCTCAAGGCGCAGGGCCTCGTGGAGGGCGAGCGGATCAATCTCGCGCTCGCCGCGGCGGTCGCGGTGCTCTGCCGGCCCGAGGAGTGCCTCTCGCTCATGGAGCGCGGGGCGCTCGGGACGCTCATGCGCGCCTTCTACGGCGCGCGCGACCTCTTCGTCGGCCATGTCCCGCTCCCGGGCTCGCACACGATCGCCTTCCCCTACGCGCGCGGCACGATCGCCGGGGCGGCTCTCGCCACCCTGGGGCTGGAAGCGCCGGCCGGGAGCACGCCCCGTGGGTAGCATCATCGGTTTCTTCACGACGGCCATCAACTACGTGGTCTACTCGATCGTCCGCGGCATCGTCTCGCTCCTCACGATGGGCGCGGCGATGCACGTCTGGACGCGGGTCAACCGCTGCCGCGGGGTGCAGCCGGCGCGTCCCGCGACGATCCTCTACTTCCCGGTCGTGGCGACGGCCGTCATGGTCGTCTTCTTCGCGGCCGACAGCGTCCGGTTTCTCATGAACCTCTCCGCGGGGCTCGTGGCCGAGCTCTTCGTCGTGACGGTCGTCTGCGTGCCGGCGGGGCTCCTCGCGGGGCTCTTCGCGGGCTCGCGCGTCCCGATGGTCCTGACGCGCTGGGGGCGCGTGATGATGAAGCCGAGCGGCAACCACCTCGTCGCCTGGTTCGCCACGATGATCCTCGCCATCTTCTTCCTCATCCTGCCTTTCGGATGGCTCGCGGTTCCGACCTCGGGGCTGCTCCTTTTCGGCACCTTGCAGCTCGTCGCGGCGCAGCTCGTCCTCTACGCCCGCTACAAGCGCCTGCAGGCGCGTGCCGCGCGCACCGCCTTCGGCGGGGGCGCGGCGGCGATCGACCTGTCGCTCGACGCGCGCGAGACGGCCGTCGTCGCCTGCGCCCTGGATCTCTGGGCCGCCGCGAAGGGCGCGCCCGTCCCGGTTTCGAACTTCGCGGCCGCACTCGCCCAGGGAGGCCGCGCGCGGACCGACGCGGCCTTCGCGGCCGCTCCGGCCGTGGACGCGGCGTGGAGGGATTTGGCGGGGAACGCCGAGGCGCTGAACGCGACCCTGCGATCGCTCGTCGCGAAGGGCGTCATGAAGGACGGCTTCGCCCCGGGCGAGGCCCTGGCGCGGCTTCTCGCGGCCGGCTCCTTCGCGCGGACCGTCACCCTGGCCCACGCGCGCTTCAGCCCGGACGGCAAGGCCGTCGCACGCCAGGGGCATGCGGTCGTGGCGCAGGGCGGCGGAACGAACCTCCTCTTCACCGGCGGCGCGGGCGGAGGATTCGCGGCGCGCGAGGTGAAGGCGCCGGAGATCCTGGGACTCCTCGCCCGGCTCTGGCTCGTCCGCTAGACGCATCCTCGAGTTGACCGCCGATCCCCTGCTCGCGCGATTCCGCGCCGTGAGGGGCGCGGCGCTCGGGCCGCCGCCGCCCGGAGCACCTTCCTGGCTCGCGCCCGTCGACCCGATCCCGGAACTCCCGAGCCGCGCCTTCGCTCTCACCCGCCGCCAGTTCGCGGCCGACGTCCTGCTCGGGGTCATACCGGACGCCGCGCGTGGCGCGGCGGTCGTGGGCCTCACCGAGGTCGACCTCTTTCTCGAAGGGCGCCCCTTCGTCTTCGGCGCCTCCATCCCGGTGCGCGGCGTCGCCCTCGTCTCGGCCGCGCGACTCGGGGCGGTGCCCGGACGACTGGAGAAGGTCTGCCGCCATGAACTCGGGCATCTCGCGGGTCTCGACGATTGCTTCGACCGGTGCCTGATGAAGCCGGCCTCGGATCCGACCGAGATCGACACGCGCCCGACCGCGCTCTGTCCCCGCTGCAATACCCATCTCGCCGCGCTGCCCCTCGTCCGATGACGCCCGTATCGGACACGCGCGCGTGGGACACACGCGCGCGTGACACACGCTCGCCCGAGCCCGCCGTTTCGGGAGAACCCTACTGGAATCGCCCGCGTCTCGTTCTCGTCGCGCTCGTGTACCTCATGGCCGTGGCCGTCGTGCCGCTCGCTCACGCCTACCTTTCCATCACGAACGCCGTCAGCGAGCCGGACACGCTCGACGACTTCGCCTGTCTCTCCTGCCACGCCGCGAACCGGGGTCACATCGCGCCGCCGGATCGATCCTGTCTCTCCTGCCACCCGATGGACTTCGGCCGGCACCTGGCGACGGCGCGGGCGGAGACCCACGTGGAGCGGGCCGGTGCGCCCCTGGGAATCCTCGTCGGCGCCTACGCGACCTTCTGCCTCGGCGCGCTTCTCTTCGTCCTGAGGCCGATCTCGCCGGCGCGCATCCTCTTCGCGGCGGTCTCCGCGCTCGCCCTCGGCGGCGTGATCGCCGGTCTCTTCGGAGGGCGCCCGTGAACGCGCGACGGACGGTCGTGGTCGCGCTTGCGCTCTGCGCGGTCTTCGTCGTGGCTGCGGCTCTCATCGTCATCGCGAGGGGGTCGCGCCGGAACCTCTCGACCCCGCCTTCGCCCGGCTTCCTCGCGCCCGGCGCGCGTCGCCTCCTGCCCGGCCTCGTCTTCCGCGATGGCTCGCTCGCTCCATCGAGAGACGGCCGGTTTCTGATCGTGGCCGTGCGCCGCCGCGACACCAACGGCGACGGCCGCGTCACGGTGCGCGACGCGAAGGCGCTCTGGCTCCTCGACGAGACGGGCGAGACGTTCGCGCTCTGCGATGATCTCCTCGTCTGGCAGGACAAGCCGGTCCGCTGGTCGCCGGACGGCCGTCTCGTCGCTCTTGCCTTGCCCGGCCTCGCGTCGGACTGGACGCATTTCGACCCGCCGGACGTCGTCGTCTACGATCCCGCGTCCCGCCGCGAGATCGCGCGCCATCCGCGCGGCATCAATCCGCTCTGGCTCTCCGACGGGCGCCTCGCGTTCCAGCGCGAGAACGCGATCTGCGTCGCGAGCGGCGAGATGGTCGCGACGCTCCCGATGCCGGCGGAACTCGAGGGCAGGAACCTCCTGCGCAGTTTCGTCGAGGACCCGTGGCGGAGGCGCATCATCGCCTCGTACTCGGGCATCGCCGACGTCAGGATGAGGAGCGAGCGGATGACGACGGAGGGGAAGCCCGGTTTGATTCACGCGTGGAGCGAGGGGCCGGACGGGTGGCGGGTCCGCGCCCTGCCGTTCGACGGTTTCTCGCCGCGGCCCGCCGCCGACGGTCTCTACTGGTTCGCGCGGCGCGGCGACGCGAGCGGCAACGGAACGTACGAACTGGCCCAGGACGGCGTGAACCTGATGAGGGACGAGGAGCTCGTCGCCGAGGACGTCGCCTTCAACAGCTTCTTCGATCTCGAAGGACTGCGCGCCGTGATCCTGAGGCGCGCCGGCCGCTTCGAACTCGTGGAACTCGACTCCGCAGGCCGCGTTCTCCGTCCCCTGGTACCGGGTCTCGTGCGCCACGGGGCGACCTGGCTGGCCGGCGGCGGCGGACGCCTGGCGATGAGCGCCGTTCTCGGGGAAACGGAAGGGCGACCGTCGCTGTATCTCCTGGACACGGACGCGCCGGGAGGCGCGGTCGGGATGACACTCCTCGCGGACGGTCCCGTGACCCAACCGTTCGTCACCGCGCGGGGCGTCTACTGCCTGAGGGCGGCAGGGGAAAGGCCGGGGGAGATTCTCTTTATCCCGTTTGACGAATGAGGGGCGATTGGTGAGAATGGCGGACAGAGGGGCCATGCATGGGATGCCTTAATTTCTTCGGCGATGTCCTGGGATTCAACTTCGTCAAGAAGGGCCTGAAGACCAATCCCAAGCTGACCTGGGTCGGGCTCCTCTCCTTCTGGGCGTGGGCCTTCGTCACCGGCATGATGATCGTCCGGTATGCGCACCTCGGCGAGCACCCGTACGTCTTCGAGATCATGCCGATCGCGTCGTGCCTCTCGCCGGTCGTCGCGATGGTCGGCGTTCTCTTCTTCACCGTCGGAGACGCCTTGACAAACGTCTTCTCCGAGGCCTTCCAGAGTTCCTTCGGCTTCATGCCGTTCGACCTCTACGCCGCGGTCGGCGCTCCGCATCCCCTTCTCACCTGGGGCGCCTACGTCCGCCTGAACCTCGTGGGGCTCATGAGCTACGCCCTTCTGCCCGGCCTCATGGGGCGGCTCTTCTCGCGGCTCATGAAGGGCCTCATCGGCTCGATCCTGCCGAAGCGCCGGGCTCCCGCCGCCGTGTATGCGGACGGGCCGCGCGAGCGCGCGCCGCGGCAGCCGGGTGAGCCGCCGCTTCCGCGCGAGTGGCAGCCCGGTCAATTAGAGCGCGTGCCGCAGGAGCCGGGCGAACCGCCTCTGCCGCGCGAATGGCAGCCCGGCGATCTCGAGACCGGCCCGCGCGAATCCATGCCGATCGATCCGCCACCGGGGATGAAGCCCGGCGACATCATGGTGAACATGGGGCCCGACAGCCCGGGTCAGATCATCCGCGACGGCGTCGTGATCCAGGGCGAGGGGCTCGGCACGCGGGTCGAGATCCCGGGACTGACGCCGCCGGCGGCCGGCTCGGTCACGGCCCAGCAACAGATCCTGATCGACCAGGGGCCCGACATGGGCGGAGGAATCGACGCGGCGCCCCAGCAGGGCGAGATCCTCATCAACCAGGGACCGGATATGGGCGGCGCACCGACCGATCCATCGTTCTACGATGCGCCGGGCACGCGGCCCGGCGACATTCTCGTGAACATGGGGCCCGACAGCCCGGGGCAGGTCATCCGCGACGGCGTGGTGATCTCGGGCGAGGGCGTGGGCTCGCGGGTCGGGATGCCGGGGGACGGCGAGATTCTCATCAACCAGGGGCCGGACATGGGTGAACCGCTCGATATCGGCCCAGGGCGGACTCCCATCGACGAACCACTCGATATCGGTCCCCCGCCCGGCGCGCGCGACGGCGACATCCTCGTCAACATGGGACCGGACAGCCAGGGGCAGGTGATTCGTGACGGTCGGGTCATCGCCGGGGAAGGCGCGGTCGATTGGGACTCGTCTTCCGGCATGGCGGGGCAGACTTCGAGGACGTCGTTACCCGACATAATGGGCGTCGATAATATTGGCGTTCGGAGCGGTCGAGGCCCCCGGAACGTGGGCGACATGCCCTTGAACTCGGGCGCGGATCTGGCCGGCGGCCCGCGCGGCCCGAGGAACGTGGGCGACATGCCCTTGAACTCGGGCGCGGATCTGGCCGGAGAAGTGGGCCCGATGTCGGCCGAGGGCGTGAGAAGCGGCGTCGGCACCATGCCGAATGCGGGCATGGGGAATGCGCTTGGGACGACGGGTTTCGGTTCTCACGAGGGAATCGGATACGCGCCCGGGGCATCGATGGGCGCCGCCGGCGTCGCGGGCGGTTCGTTCACTCCATCCGGCTTCGGCGCGACGATGCCGGGCACCGGTCTCGGCGGCACCATGCCCTCGAGCGGTCTTGGCGGCGTGCTGGGCCAGGTCGCCGGTATCTCGCCGACCTACACGGGACCGGGCTCGGGCTTCGTGACGGGTCCGGCTCAGGTGGCGTTGGAGGCGGGCGTGCGCTCAGGGCAGATCGCGAGCATCGCGGGCCTGGGCCAGGCGGCGGCCCTGGGACAGCAGGGGATCGCCGACGCGATCGGCAGTCGCCGCCGACGGCCGCGGGGTCCGAAACCGGGTTGGGGACACGAGCCCTATCGTCTTCCGCCGCAACAGCAGATCGCGCCGCCCCTTCCCCCGGAATTCTATCCCGAGCCGGGCGGATACGACGGGGGCGTGAACTGGTCCGATCTGATCCCGGGCTACGTCGGAGCGGTGGTCGGCGCGACGGGCGGCATCGCCGTCGGCGGCGGCATCTACTACGGCGATATGTGGGCCGAGTATCACCCGATCCGCCAGATCACCCACCCCTCGGGCTCGCCCGATCCTTCCTGCTTCAAGATGGACGCGGACTACGCGGTCCAGAACGTGGTGACGGGCGGCACGATGGCGCCGGTCGGCGGCGCGGCGGTCGTGGCGGGCGGAGGTACACCGCCGCCGCCTCCCTCAGGAGGCACGGGATCGACGGGAACGGGTTCGACCGGCTCCGGCGCAACGGGCCCGTCCGGGCCCTCGGGCCCCCAACCGCCCGGCGATCAGACGATCGAGTGGACCTCGTCGGACGGCCGCACCCACGTTCTCGAGAAACAGCCCGACGGCAACTACATCAACATCCTCACCGGCGGCCAGGTCGATGGCACCGACATCAACGGCTGGAAGCAGACTTACGAGGATAACCTGGGGCGCACGAACGACTGGCGGCAGAGGAACGAGTATCTCGAGAAGACGGGCCAGGACTCCATGAGCCAGGCCTTGGCCAAGATCAAGGCCGACGGCGAAGCCCGGCAGCACATCATCGACCGCGTCAACCACATGGAGCGCAACGTCTTCGACGGGAAATACGGCCTCGACGAGTTCCTCGGCCGCGACGGCGGACCCGGCGACATGATGGCGAACCTGCGCGACATCGCGAACCAGGCCACGGGCCGCGGTCCGATCGACATGAACAAGTTCGACGCGATCACGAAACTCTACACGAACACGATCTCGGGACGTTCGATGCCCGAGAGCCAGATGCCCACTCCGGACGGATTCATGGACAACGTCGTCAACGGCGGGATCGAGACGGTGAAACAACTCTCGACCGTGCGCGGTCCGGACGGCAAGTTCTCCAAACTCTCCCTCGCCGGCCGCATCGGGGCGGACATCCTGACCCTCGGCTACGCGGAGACGGTCTTCATACCGGCGGAATCCCTGAACGTGGCGAAGGAGTATGTCGACGCGGGCGGCGATTCCGCGCTCGTCGGAGGCCTGATGGCCGCCGGCACGGCCGCGGTGAACCTCGCGGGCGGCGAGCTGATCAGCCGCGGCATCAAGGCGGCGCCGGCCATCGCCAAGGTGGGAGGCGAACTGGGCGACGAGCTGGTCGAGGGCGTCGTGAACTCCGCGCGGAGCGGCAACTCGACGGCGCAGACGGTGGTGAACACGGCGACGCGAGCGGGCCAGTTCGTCAAGGGCGCCTACGACGCCTACGGTCGTCCGATCGTCAACGGCGTCAAGGACGTCATCGACGAGGTCAACGTCGACCTCGGGCGCGCCCCGTGGGAGAAACCCCCGGGTCCGGGCCGCGTCGCGCGGCCGGACGTCACGAACGCCGATGCGAACTGCCGGAACGCCGACTTCATCAACGACCCGAGCGTGAACATCGGCCGGGAACTCGACGGCATACCCCCGCAGACGCGCTCCGGCATCCAGCAGGTGGCCGACGAGCACGGCGTCATCATCGACATGAGGCCGGGCGACCCGAAGGTGGTCCAGCGCATCAACGAGGGGTGCCATCCCAAGGGGCCGGACATCCACAACAAGACGATCAACGCCGACGACATCCGCCTGGGCGCCGATCCCAACTCCGAGCGGCTGGTCGGTCATTTCAAGCCGAAGCTGCCGGATGACGTCAACCATCTCCTGGACCGCTACGTGGCCAGGGATCCGACGCTGACGCGGCAGGAGATCGACGGGCTCACGCGCGTCGTCGACCGCTACCAGCAGAGATGGTCCGAGTTCGTCGGAAATCACGGGTCCATTTCGCGGAACGGCAAGTTCGAGATCCGCAACGGCGTCATTCACAACAGCCGGACGGGCCGTGCCTACACCGGCGACAACGACCCGATGAGCGTGCGCGACGCCGTGACGGGCCGGCTGGCCTCGGCCGAGAAGACCAACGCGGTCATGAACGACCTCGTGGGCCGCAACGTCGGGGTGGAACACAACGCCCACATGAACTGGAACTACCGCGGCCAACCGGCGCACCCGACGGGTCCGCAGGTCGACATCTCGGGCGCCTCGAGCAACCGGGGCGCGATCCAGGGCCAGTGGCGCCAGAACGTCACCCAGCAGAACGCCGGCATCGACCAGCGGATCATCGGCTCTCACCAGATCGGACGCCGCAACGCGACGCCGCTCGTCAGTTTCCGGCCCGGCGCGAAGCCGACGGGAACGGTCATCCGAGGAGGGTTCCTGCGATGAGTCTCGACGCCGCAACGCGGAAGACTCTTCTCGAAGAGTTCTTCCGGAACGCAGACGTTCTCGACGAGTTGAAAATGGAGCGGTCGTTGCCGCACGAGAAACAGGCCGAAGAGGTGCGGTTGATGCACCGCCAGGGAGAACTGCTCCGCGCGTACCGCGAGGGCCTGCCGAAGACGCCGCTGGCGCGGTGCCCGTTCTCCGGCGAGATCTACGCCCCGCCCTTCGATCCCTTCGGGCTCGACGGCCTGTGGTGGAACTATTACCGCTCGCAGAGGCCGCTCGTGGAGCCGCCGGGCCACTGGATCGCCCTGACCGGGGCGATGAAGCTCGCGGAACCGGTCGAGAAGGCGCCGTTTCCGGCGATGCCCGGACCGGGCGCACCGTTCGTCCTCAGGCGCCTCGTCGAGCATCCGGTCGTGAAGGCCGTCTTATGCGCTCTCCCGGTCGGACGACATACCGCTTACGCGGTCACGTATTTCGGCTCCGCCTGGCCCGAGGGCGTCGCGATTCCGAATCTCTGGGGCGCGGACCACTACCTGGCCTTCCTGTCCAACGGAGACGTCGGCAGGACGGAGACGTTCGAGGACCCGGGCGACCGAGACTTCGAGCTGGCCCGGTGGATCGAGGCGGGGAAACTCGCCTGGATCGCGCCCGGCGATTCGTCAATGACCCTGCGGACGGGCGTTGATGGCTGTCCCTATCTCTCCGTGACCGGGACCCGCGAGGACCAGCACGTGGCGCACGGGTTCGTGGATGTCGGTGAACCCGCATGAAAGGAGAAGGACGTTGACGAATTCGATCGCCTTGCCGCAGCCGGTGCTCGTGCCGAGGAGGTTCACGGGACCGATCGCGGAGGAACTGAAACTGCCCGTCAACGTGCTGGGCGCGCCGTTCATCGTCGCTGCGACCGAACCGGGATTCCCGGCCTGGTGGAAGGGACTGGATCCCATCGACCAGAAGCTCCTGCGCGACGTCACAGTGACTCTCGCCGCGCCCCAACTGCTCGCCGACATCCGCGCCTGCTACCAGCAGAAGAGCCAGATCCGCACGACGGCCCTCGCGGGCGGCGCCGCGGCCGATGCGCCGTGGATCTTCTTCGCCCCGGTCAGGGAGGAGAAGGATTACCACGTCCAGCCCGTGCCCGGGCGTGACGTCGTCGTGGATTCCTTCATGGCCTACGTTCACGCCGGCGCCCCGGTCTGGGATTCCGGCATTCGCTTCCGCGTCCCGGTCGCCGAGTTCGCAGCGCTCATCGCCCTGGCCGACGTCTACACGGTGACGCGCTACGCGGCTCTCCTGAAGCACGAGCCCTACCCCGAAGCCTTGCCCCTCGCGGATCTCGCCGCGGGAGTCGAGAACATCGTGCAGAGCGGCGACCACCGCTTCCTCTTCCCGGCGATCGCGCATCTCCTGCCCGAGGCGGCCCGTTCCGTCGGAGGCGCGACACTGCCGGCGAACATCGGCAAGCTGGTCGAACGTGGCCTCATGAGGAAGGAGGGCGAGGTCGTCGCCTGGACCGATGGAGGTCTTTTCTTCGCCGATTCGCTTCATCACCGCACCTGCGCCCTGGCCCTGGACATCGCCGGCGCGGCGAAGAACGGGTTACTGGCGACCCAGGGCGCGCTTTTCATCCGCGGCGACCAGGTGCTCTGGTACTGCGACATCGAGCCGGACGCCGGGGGACAGGTCGCGGTGGTGAGCGTGAGCCTGGAAAAGGGGAGGCAGATCCTCGCGGAGATCCTGACCCCGGTGGGTTCGCCGCCCGCCTATCGCAAGTCCGCGGCCGCGCAGCAGTCGGCCACGCAACAACCCGCCGCACAGCGACCCGCCGCGCAACAGCCGGCGCGGGCTCAGGCCCAGAGCCCCGCAGTCGCCTCGAAGCCGTCCGCCGCCCAGCGGCCAGCCGCTCAGCCCGCGGCAGGCGCCAAGTTCTGCTCGGGTTGCGGAACGCCCGTGAAGCCCGGCGCGCGTTTCTGCGCCAAGTGCGGGAAGCCAACGGGGTAGAACGAAGGGAACGCGGCTATCCCAGCCGCGAAACGAAGCCTTTCCACCTCTCCTCGAACCCGACGGCCGTTTCCTTCGGCTCGAGGACCGGCATTGATTCCGCCAGGATTCGAGCGACGCGGGTCGTCGAGGAGTCGAAGTCCTTCGTGAGCATCCAGTTCAGGTAGCCCTTCACGTTGCGGGGATTCCCGGAGGACATCTCGGCGCGGAAGGAGAGGTCACGGATCTTGGCGAAGCGGGAGCGGATGTCTCCGTCCTCCGTGAGGAAGAAGTTTCCGCGCATGTCGAGGAACCTTCGACGTCCCCCCGCCCGGCGTTCCGTCTTCGCCTCCAACTCCGCCGCGTCCGCGGCCGTCACCTCGCCGGTTTCGAGCATCCGCGCGAGGACGCGCAGGGTTCCGGCGACGTCGGCGAGCGCGGAGTGGGCGTCCTCGAGCAGCTCTCCGCAGAGGTCCGCGTGGGCCGCGCCGAGGGTGCGCGGACGCAGTTCCTTGTAGAGGAGGCATACGTCGACGATCGTCCGTCCGCGCCATTCTTCGAACCAGTCCCATGCCGAAGCGACGCCATGACGCTCGAATTCGGCGACGAGGAAGGGGACGTCGAAGGAGACGACATTGTAGCCGGCGAGATCCGCGCCCGCGAGGAACGCGCCGATCTCAGCGGCCACGTCCGCGAAGCGCGGCGCGTCGCGCACGTCCTCGTCCGCGATACCGTGGATCGCCGACGACTCGGCCGGAATCGGGATCCCGGGGTTGACGAGCAGGCGCAGGGAGCGCGAGGAACCGCCGGGTTCGACGCGGATGCCCGCGAACTCCACGACGCGGTCCTCCTCCACGCTTGTTCCCGTCGATTCGAGGTCGAAGAAGACGAGGGGACGCTCGAGCTCCAGGAGGCGCGCGAGGCGGGCGGCCGGGGCTTCGTCCGGCTCGCGGAATCGCTCCACGAAGTCGTGGGCGCGAAGCGGTTCGCCGGAGGCGACCCAGGACTCGTCCGGGACCTCGCCGGATTCGACGAGCGCGCGGAGTTCGGCCGCCGCGAGTCGTTCCCATTTCCGTGATCGCGGCCGGAGCAGGTAGACGGGTCCGCCGGTCACGGGGCCGAAGAGCTTTCCCTGGGTCGTCATGTCTCGAGGCCAGTATAGGATCGGCGCGGTCCGGTGAACAGGCGGGAAAACGGATGGGCCGGCGGGGCGGTTCATGAGACAATCGCCTCGTGAAGAATCCGGACCGCTACTGCGTCTACATCCTGCGCTGCGCCGACGGCACACTCTACACGGGCATCGCGAGGGATCCCGCGGCGAGGTGCCGGGCGCACAACGAAGGGCGCGGGGCGAAGTACACGCGTGCGCGCCGACCCGTGAGACGGGTCTACATCGAGACCTGCGCGGACCGATCCTCGGCCCTGAAACGCGAAGCGGCCATCAAGCGAATGACGCGCGCAGAGAAGATGAAGCTGATTGCGTCGGGGCGGAGAGGGGCCCGCGCCCGGCCCGCGCCGTTCCGCCCGGGCCCGACCGCTTCGCGATGACGATTCCGGACCGGCTTCTTCTTTGCTTCAACCCTCGGCGCCCGTGCGCGATCGCGGTCGTGACGGCGATCCTGCACTCGGTCGTCTGCGCCGCTCTTTCCGGCTGCGGGGACGTCGATCCCCCGCGAACGCCTTCCGCCGCGGAGCCGGCGCGGGCGCACCGTGAACCGGAGGCGACGCCGTCCCTCGTCGTCATGGCGGCCCCCCCGGTGACGGGTGACGAGTATGCCGATGACTTCGAGAAGATCATCGACCTGCAGGTCCGCCTCGCCCGCGTCATCGGCTCAGGCGACTCGGTCGTCATTCTGGCTGATCGGGCGACGCTGCCGCATCTCAGGCAGCACCTGCCCGAGACGATCCTCCTTGAGGCCGAGATCGACGACATCTGGCTCCGCGACTTCGGCGCCGTCGAGGGAGAAAGCGCGGTGAGGTTCGTCTACCGTCCGCGGTACCTGGAGCCCGCGATCGCGGCCGGGATCCAAGGCGGGTTCGACCGATTCGCGCGCGTTCATGGCCTGCGCTTCCGCGAATCGAGGCTCGTTCTCGACGGCGGCAACGTGGTTTCCAACGGCGCGGGCATGGCCGTTCTCACGCGCCGAATCCTCGACGACAACCCCGCTCGGTCGCGCGGCGAGGTCGTCGCTACGCTCGAGGAGGAACTCGGCCTCCGGCACGTGGCGCTCGTTCCGGAGGAACCCGGCGATCGGACCGGACACGCCGACGGCATGGCGACATGGGCCTCCGAAACGGTTCTGGTCGTGCGTCGTTTCGAGGAACCGTTCCGCGGGAGGTTTCTTGACGCCCTCCGGGAGGGACTGCCCGGCGTGGCGATCGAGGAAGTGGAGTCCGCCCTCTCGGACGAGACGTGGCGGGGTTTTCCCTCCGCCCACGGCCTGAACGTGAACGCGATCGTCACGAGCGGATCGATCTACGTCCCGGTCTTCGGGACGCCCTGGGACGACGCCTTCCTCGCGACGCTCCGACGGCACTCCGGCAAGAGGATTCTCCCGATCGACGCCCGTGCGATCAGCCGTCTCGGCGGGAGCCTCCGATGTCTCTCCTGGCACTTGACGGGCGAGAATGCCCGACGCCTCATCGAAGCGGCCGCGGGTCCGCGTTGAGATCCCACCCAGGCCCTGAGCCGGGTCAGGGGCCGATCAGGCCGGTCGCGGCGTCGATCGAGCGAGCGCGGCCGCCGTCCAGGAAGACCGCGACCTGCCAGCGCCGGGCGATCGCGTTGCGCGCCGTGTGGCGGTCACCGTGCAGGAAGGTGTCGGGGCGCGTCGCGTTCACCCAGATTTCGTTCGAGAGCAGGCGACACTCGAAACCCTCCGACTCGAGAACTGCCCGCGCCTGGTGCGCCGGCGTCCCGGCCGGGATGCGACGCCCGAGGTGGGCGAGCACGGCCCCGGCGTCCTCGCGCTCGTAGATCGTGGGCGGCGTGCAGGAGGCCAGGAGCGCCGCGAGAAGCGCGGCCGCGACGGGACCCGGGCGCCGCGTCTCCATCAGACGCTGAAGCGGATCTCGATGATGTCGCCCGGCTGGATGATGTAATCGCGATCGACGAGCTTCACCGTCCCCCGCTTGCGAGCGTCGTTCATGTTGTGCGCCGCCAGGAAATCGGCGACGGTCACGATGTCGGCCTTGATGAAGCCGCGCGCAAGGTCGGTGTGGATCTTCCCGGCGCAGGTGACGATGTCGGAGCCCGCGGGCACGGGCCAGGCGCGCACGTCATCCGGCCCGCAGGTGTAGAAGAAGACGACGGCCGCCTTCTCCAGGCACTTCGTCACGGTCTCGTTCGCGGGGAGGGGAGCGTCGAGGAGCAGGACGGGCTTGAGGCTCAACAGTCCCACCGAGCCGAGCGATTCGCGCTCCGCGGGCGAGAATCCGCCGTCGGAGAGCGGTGTCTCGCTCTCCAGCATCCCGAGCGCCTTCTCCGCCAGGCCCTTGTCCGCGCCCTCGGACCGGTCGCGCCGCGACTCGAGCTTCTCGATGTCGGCGATCAGGAGGTCGAGAGCCGAGGTTTTCGCGGCGACGAGCACGTCGCAGGAGTCCCAGTCCCCCTTCGCGAATTCCGCGTAGAAGGGAGAAACCTTCTTCGGCTTGCATTTCTCGACGAGCGCGTTGAAGGTCTCGTCGTTGTACTTGTGCTTGCCGGCGGGCAGGTCGAGGCCGGTAAATCCGATCTTCACGTGAGAGGTCCTTTCGCGGGGCTCATGGCCCCGGAGCAGTGTAGCAACGGTGAGGGCAGAATCCAACAAGGAGAGTGAGGTGTGAGGGGTGAGGGGTGAGGAGTGAGGAGTGAGGAGTGAGGAGTGACGGGCGCGGCGGGACGATGATACAATCCCGGGCATGACACGCCGGGCTTTCCTGGTCATCGCGCTTCTCGTCCTGACGCCCTTCGCCTTCGCGCTGGCCCAGACCTACCCTTCTCCCTATCCTCCGTCCGGTCCCTCCTCGCAACCCGGTCAGCCGAACTCGCCCGGAGTTCCGAACTGGACGCCTCCTCCTCCGCCGCACCTGGAAAACGCCTCGCGCCCGACCGCTCGGAGGAATGACGCGAACGCGGGACCCTGGACTGGAGATCTCTTCATCCGCCGAGGGAACGATGGGAAGACGTGGGGGGGAGAGAAGGTTCTCGTGGAGGCCGCCGGGGTGCCGAGCGCGGTGCGCCTGCCCGATGGAAAAATCATCCTCGCTTTCCAGTGGTTCCCTCAGGATGAACTGCTCGCGGAGTGGTTCGACAAGGTCGCGGTCATCGTCTCGGAGGACGGCGGTCGGAGCTGGACCCTGCCGGAGCCGATCGAGGTGAAGGGACTGCCGGCGTCGTACCAGCGCCCTTTCGATCCGACCCTGGCCGTGACAGGGGAGGGGATGATCCGGCTGTACTTCTCGTCGGGAGAGAAACCGGCGCGCGGCGACCGAGGCCCGATGAACGGGATCGCCACCCATTCCGCCATTTCGTCGGACGGCCTTCATTTCGTCTACGAAACGGGCGCCCGGCTGTCCGTTCCGGAGCGCAACGTCATCGACCCGGCCGCGTGGAAACTGGGCGAGACGTGGCACCTGACGGCGCCCGTGGGGCGGCCGGACGAAGGCGCGTATCACGCGGTATCGCGTGACGGCCTTCGCTTCACGCGCGTCGCGGAGATCGCCTCGGTGAATCGCGCCAACTGGACGGGGAACCTGGTGGACGCGGAGGGAGGGATGAGGTTCTACGGCTCGTCGCACGACGGCCTCTGGTGGGCCGACTCGCCCGACGGGTTCCGGTGGACGCGCCCGCGGTCCATGGATGTTTCCGGCGGCGACCCGACCGTCGTCCGGAACACGGCGGGCGAGTGGCTGATCATCTACGTGAACCGGAGCGAAGAAGCGTCGGAACGGAACGTGAATTTTCCTCGGGGCCGCGGGCCCCGGTAAGGAGCGTCGATGAAGATCCGGTTTCTGGGCGGTGCGGGCGAGGTCACGGGATCGGCGCATCTTCTCGTCACGAGGTCGTCGCGCGTCCTGCGCGACTGCGGCCTCTTCCAGGGGCGCCGCTCCGAGGCCCAGGAGAAGAACCGCTCGATCTTCAAGCGCTCCGGCGGCATCGACAACGTCGTGATCTCCCACGCGCACATCGACCACTGCGGCAACGTTCCCACGATCGTCAAGGAGGGGTTCCGGGGCAAGGTCTTCGCGACGCCGGCCACGGCCGATCTCCTGCCCATCATGTGGGCCGACTCCGCGCACATCCAGGAGGCCGACGCGCGGTTCCTGAAGAAGCGCGGCGTCCGGATCCCGGGTCATCTCGAGCCGCCCCTCTACGAGACGAAGGATGCGGAGGAGGCGGCGTCGCGCGTGAGAAAGCACGGTTACGGCGAGCCGCTCGAGGTCGCCGAGGACGTCTCGATGACCTTCCACGAGGCGGGTCACATCCTGGGATCGGCCCTGAACGTCGCGACCGTCAGGGAGAACGGCGGATCGAAGAGGATCGGCTTCGCCTTCGATCTCGGCCGCCGCCACATGCCGATCCTCAAGGATCCGGCGGAACTCGAAAACCTCGACGTCCTCGTCATCGAGAGCACCTACGGCGCGCGGGTGCACGAGGCCCTCGAGGACCTGGAGACCCGGCTCGCCGAGATCCTCTCGAGGACCTTCGCGCGCGGGGGCAAGGTGATCATCCCGGCCTTCGCGCTCGGCCGCACCCAGGAGCTTCTCTACAGCCTGAGCAGCCTATACGACTCCGGGCGCGTCCCGATGGCGCCCGTCTTCGTGGACAGCCCCCTCGCCACCAAGGTCTCCAAGGTCTTTCGCACCCACACCGAGCTGTACGACGAGGAGGCGGCGAAGGTCGGATCGGGATTCCTGTCCGATAGTTTCATGAACTACACGGTGACGAAGGAGGAGTCGCAGGAACTGAACGAGCGCCGCGGTCCCTGTCTCGTCATCTCCGCCTCGGGCATGTGCGAGTCCGGACGCATCCGCCACCATCTCATCCACTCGATCGAGGACCCCCGGAACACGATCCTCTTCGTCGGCTTCCTCGCCCAGAACACGTTGGGCCGGAAGATCCTGGAGGGGGCGAAGACGGTGAGGATCCTGGACGGCGAGTTCGAGGTGAAGGCGGAGGTGAAGAAGCTGAACGCCCTCTCCGCCCACGCCGACCGCAACGATCTCCTGGCCTTTATCGGCGCCTGCCGGGGGCTTTCGAAGCTCGTCCTGGTTCACGGCGAGGCGACTCAGCTCCAGTCGCTCGCGGAGGCCGCGCGCGAGGTCACGAAGGCGGAGATCCACGTGCCGGGGATGGGCGACGAGATCGAACTATAGGTTTTCGATTTCTGATTTTCGATGTGCGATTTTCGATTTGCGATTTCCGATTTGATATTGATGAATCGATAATCGCAAATCAAAAATCGATAATCACGTCTCTCTCTCGAACGGATGCTCCTCCTCGAAGTCCGGCAGATAGTGGTCGGAACTGGAAAGGCCCTGCACCCAGCCGTTTTCGAATCCCAGCCGCTCCAGTTCGTCGACCACCGCGTCGTATTCCTCCGCGCGCAGGGCACGGCCGAGCACGGGGTCGTGCGCGACCGAGGGCGTGGGGTGGTATTGTGACATGAGCGAGACGAAGACGCGGTTGGAGCAGGTTTCGGCGATTCGGCGGAGGCAGTCGAGACTGTTCTCGACGTGGCCGGGCAGGACGAGGTGGCGGATGATGACGCCGGAGACGACGCGGCCGTCGCGGGCGAGCTTCAATTCGACCCCCTTCTGCCTCACCATCTCGCGGATCGCCTTCAGGGCGACGCGGGGATAATCCGGCGCGGCGGAAAGCTCGACGGCGAGCCGGTCGTGGGCATACTTGAAGTCCGGCAGGTAGACGTCGATCTCGTCGGCGAGACCGGCGATGGAGTCGGCGCGGTCATAGGCGTTGGTGTTGTAGACGAAGACCGTGCCCGGCCGCCGCGCGCGGACGCCGGCGAGGATTCTCCTCATGGCCGGCAGCACGTGCGACGGCGAGACGAATCCGACGCTCGCCTCGTGCCGGCCGACGGTCGAGAGGACCGACTCCACGACGGCCGGTGTCTCCGTGAACGCTCGCGGCTCGCCTCGCTCCATGCGGCTGATCTGGTGGTTCTGGCAGAAACGGCATCGCATGTTGCATCCGGCGAAGAAGACGTTGCAGATCCCGTGGGGACCGCTGATCGGAGGTTCCTCGCCGCGGTGCATGCAGATCGAGGCGACGTTGTCGCGCGTGTCGCAGCGGCAGAAGCCGCTCTCGCCGGATTCGCGCCGCGCGCCGCAGAGATGAGGGCAGAGGCGGCAGCGTTCCAGGGCGCTCACGGCCGCGCCGGTCAGCGCGGTGAGGAGAGGAGGCAGTCCCGGAAGGACCGGTACATCGTCCGTTCCGCCTGCCACGCGTCGTCCCGGGCCAGTTCGAGCGCACGGTCGATCGAGCCGAGGGCGGGCTCCACGCCGCCGCGACTCGCGTAGAGACAGGCCTTGAGGAAGAACGGCTCGGGTCGACCCGGGTTCAGGCGTTCCGCCTCGGCAATCAGGTCGAGCGCCTCGTGGCCGTCCTCGAGGTCGAGGGAGAGGGAGGCGAGGAGCAGGGCGGCGTCGGGGTGGTCGGGTTCGAGGCGGCGGACCGAGGTGAGAGCGGCGCGGGCGGGACCGTAGAGGCCGGAGGCGATATACAGTAGCGACAGGCGGAGCCGAACGGCGCGCAGGAGGACGAGCGGTTGGAACGACGCGGGCGCGGTCACGAGGGCCTCCTCGTAAGCGCCGACGGAGCGGGCGCTTTCGCCCGCCTCCTCCAGCGCCGAGGCGAGGTTCAGGCGCGCGATCGTCAGCCACTCGGGTCCTACGCCCCCGCTCTCGCACCGCGCGATCGCTTTCTCGAGTTCCCGCGCGCGCGCGGCGGGCGAGTCGCCGGGGGAGAGCGCGTCGAGCGAGTCGATGACGGGGCGCCAGGCCGTGTCGCGGCGAGCCGCGTCGCGGGCGAGCCGTAGCGCCGACGAGATGCGGCCGCGGGACAAATCCTCCGCGAGGAGCGCGGCGCGGACGCGATCGGCGCGGCTCATGCCGCTCCAGCGCACCGTGCGGATCTCGATCTCCTGCCGGGTGATCAGGCTCTCGGTATCTCCCGGCACGTAGAGACAGGGCCGCAGGAGGGACGGGACGATGGTGACGGGCATCCCGGGTTCGGAGGGAACGCAGATTCGCTTCGATCGGGTTCCGGTCGCGGGGTCGGGCTGGAGATCATCGGTCACTGCTTCCTCAAGAATGCGGAAGGACTTTTCGTCGACGAGCCGGACCTGATACCCGCGGACACCGGCCGTGGAGGTCGGGGCCGCGGTGCCGTAGGTGCGCGGGGCGGGCCGGGCGCCGCCCTGCCGCGTCGGAACGGCGTCGGCGGAGAGAACGGAGACGACAAGGGCTACGAGGGCGGCCGCGAAGGGGCGCGCGATGGACCGATCCATGCCTTCATCATAGCGGATACGCGCCTTCGGGCGCAATCACGCTTGATCTTCGAGCGCGGCGTGCTATCCTGCGCGGCCGCTTTGAAATCATGAATGAAAGGAGGTTCATTGACGATGACGAAGAGGATTATTGCCGTTCTCTGCGCCGCCGGGCTGGCGGTCACCGTCTCCGCGTGCGGTCAGGAGGATCAGTTGAAGCAGCAGGTGAGCGACCTCGAGACGCGCAGCGCCGAGTTGGCCGCGGAGATCGCGCAGCTGAAGACCGAGCGCGACGAGCTCCAGGCGAAGGTGCAGGAGCTCGAGGCTCAGCTTGAGGCGATGCCCGTCGTGGCGGACACCGCGGCGGTTCCCGCGCCGCCCACGGCCGCGGCCCCCGCCGCGCCGGCGGCTCCGGCCGCGCCGGCGGCTCCGGCGAGGCCGGCCCAGCGGTAGAATCGATCCGTATTGAGCGGGGAAGGGCGGTTTCGACCGCCCTTCCCCCCGTGGTGTCCCGCGCGCGCGTGACCGCGCCCACCTTTTCCTTCTCACTCCCATCTCCTTCGCGTAGTCTCTGGGCCGAGAATCCGGCGCGCCCGGAGTGCACGGGCGGCGTCACGCGGAGGCGGCACCCATGAAGTGGAATTCCTACGATTTCGTACTCTCCACCGACGCCCAGTTCAACGGC
>CAZWVM010000050.1:0-20564 GCA_964637705.1 uncultured bacterium | reverse complement strand
TACGCGATCGCCTTCGCCTCCGAGCCCAAGGCCCTGCTCGCCCATCCCGGCGTCTCGCGCGCGATCGACCCGGAGGCGCTCGACGCCTTCCTCGTTCTCGGCTACGTCCCGTCGCCCCTCTGCATCTTCCGCGACATCCGCAAGCTGCCGCCCGGATCCGGCGCCGTCGTGGACCGCGACGGGCTGAGGATGCACCGCTATTTCCTGCCCCGCATCGAGCCGGCGCGCTGGGACCGCGCGGCGGCCGGATTCGAGGAGGAACTGGCGGCCCGGCTGCGCGAGTCGGTTCGCCGCCGGCTCGTGGCCGACGTGGAGGTGGGGCTCTTCCTCTCGGGCGGAGTCGATTCGTCGCTCCTCGCGGCGCTCGTCGCCGAGCGGGGAGGAGGCTTCAAGACCTTCTCCATCGGGTTCGGGGAGGGGGAGTTCGACGAGAGTCCCCACGCGGAACGCGTCTCGAGGACGCTCGGCGCGGAGCATATCGTCGAGCGCGTCGAGCCGGAGACCCTCATGAAGGCGGCCCCCGGCCTCGTCGAGGTGTATGACGAACCCTTCGCCGATGCCTCGGCGATCCCGACGTTTCTTCTCGCCCGGCTTGCCGCCCGCCATGTCAAGGTCGCGCTCGGCGGCGACGGCGCCGACGAGCTTTTCGGCGGCTATCCGACCCTCTCCGCCCAGCTGGCCGCGGACCGCTTCTCCTTCCTCGCGGTCGGGAGGGAGCCGGCCGCGCGGCTGCTCGACCGCGTCCCCGACGGCGAGGGCTATTACACGCGCCGCTACGTCCTGCGGCGCTTCGTCGCGGCCTTCGATCGTCCGCCCCGCGAACGCCAGCTCCGCTGGACGTCCTATCTCTCCCCGGAGGAACTCGCCGCGATCCGGCCCGGGAGCCGCGGGCTTGCCGCCACGCTCGGCCCGGTGCTTGCGGACGAGGGCGGAGACGCGGAGGTCGAGAGCTTGCTCCTCGACCAGCGGCTCTACCTGCCGGATGACATCCTGGTGAAGGTCGATCGCGCGACGATGGGACACGCGCTCGAGACGCGCTGCCCCTTCCTCGACCGGGGCGTCGTCGAGGCGGCCAATCGCCTGCCGCGCGACTTCTGCCGGGGCAAGGCGATCCTCAAGAGGATCCTGCGCGGCACGCCCGTCGCCTTCGCGGCGCGGCGGAGGAAACACGGATTCACGATGCCGGTCGCGGCGTGGTTGAGAACGGGACTGCGGGAATGGAGCCGGGAGCGGATCGAGGAGGCCGCAGGGCTGGGGCTCGAACGTCCCGTCATCGAGCGGCTCTGGAGCGAGCACCAGGACGGGCGTCGCGACCGCTGGAGGGAACTCTGGGCGCTCGCGGCGCTGGGCGCGTGGAGAGACCGGTGGGCGCGGTCCGCGCCACTCACGTGACCTCGAAGCCGGATCCCGTCGCCCGCGGCGGCCGGGAACTCGCGGCGGCGGCCCTGCCGTGGGCGGTCGTCATCTCGGTTGCGTTCCTGCTCTCCACGGTCTTCTCTCCCGGCATCGTCACGTCCGATTCCCTGGTCCAGTACGAGAACGCCGTCGCCCACCGGTATTCGTCCGCCTACCCGCCCTTCATCGCCTGGGTGCTCCACCTTCTCCTTGCGGCCGGTGGCAGTCTCGCCTCTCTCACGCATCTGCAGTGCCTGTCCGGCTGTCTCGGAGTCTTCGTCCTGGCCCGCGAGGTGGTCTCCACCGCGGCGCCGGATCTCTCAAGGACCTCGCGGGACACCGTGGCGCTCGCGGTTTTCGCCGTTCTCATCGTCCTGCCGCCGCTGTCCTTTCACCTGGTCGCTTACTGGAAGGACACGTGGCTCCTGATTCTCTTCTGCTGGACGATCGCGGGCCTCTTGCGCGCCGCCCGGACCGGCCGTCCCGGGTTGGCGGCCTTCGCCATGATCGCCGCCGCCCTGGCCGGGCTGACCCGCTTCAACGCCGTGCCGGTTCTCCTTCTCTTCGGCGCCGCGTCCTGGCTGGCGCTCCCGGCCGCGTTTCGCCGTCGGGCCTGGCTCGTGCCAGCGGCGCCGCTCCTATTCTGGCTCCTCTTGGCGGGAGCCCTTCGCCTGGCCTGCCCCCCCGTGGAATTCTCCGTCACCGACGTGCTGCGCATCCACGAACTGGTGGCGCTTCATCACGCCCACCCCGATCTCAGGCCGGATCTGCCCTACACGGCGGAGGCCCTTCTCCGGCTCTATCCCGATCCCGGCGACGGATCGGATTTCCGAGACCGCTACTATCATCTCGGACCGATGCCGGGCGTCGATTCGGATCGGCTAAGGACGGAATACGGGCGCATTCTGCGCGGCCACCCGGGTGCGCTCGTGGAACTCAAAACGGGCCTCTTCCTCCGCATGCTCGGCTGGAACGGGATTCATTACTGGTTTCCGTTCGACTCGACACCGAACGACAAGGGGCTCGATCCCGACCCGTCCTACGCGCCGGCGCGCGCCGCCCTGAGGGCGTGGGCGCAGTGGATCGGCTCCGACCGGGCGGCCCGTTCGCTTCTCGCTTCGCACCTTCCCTGGTTCGCCGCGAGCCTGGGAGGGGGTGTCTTCCTCCTCGTGCGGTGGTTGCGCCGGCGCCGCGACCGCGATCTCTTCCTGGCGAGCCTCGCCGCGCTGCCGGCCGCGTATGCGCTGACGTTTCTCCTGGTGCCCGGCATGGCGGAGTTTCGATACGTTTATCCGTCCTCGCTCGTCGCGCAGGTCGCGGTGCTGGCCGGGGCGGCCGCATTGACGCTCCGGCGCCGGGAGGTATCATCCGGCCGATGACGACGAGAATGACCGCCGGGGAGGCACGCGCGTGGAACGAAAGCCGGGCGCGGCAATACGATGTCCTCACGTACCTCGACGGTCTTCACCCGCTCCTGCGGCGATTCGA
Organism: uncultured bacterium; assembly: GCA_964637705.1. Taxonomy (GTDB): domain Bacteria; phylum UBA8481; class UBA8481; order UBA8481; family UBA8481; genus CAZWVM01. Next base: position 17,681 of record CAZWVM010000050.1, on the reverse strand, counting down.
GCGAAAGCGCTACGAGGCGGTCGCGGTCGAAGCGGCCCCGGGCGCCGGATTGGTTCTCGACGCGGGCTGCGGCCCAGGCCTTCTTCTGGAACGCCTGGCGCGCGCGGGAGGAGACGCCGTCGGCCTTGAGCTCTCGGCATGGAACGTCGCGCGGTCCCGGGAGCGCGGCCACGGGCGCCGCGTGATCCAGGGCGACCTGCAGCGGGCGCCCCTGCGCGGAGGCCGGTTCGCCGCAGTGGCCTGCACCGAGGTGATCGAGCACCTGCCCGACGTGGAGAAGGCGCTCGCGGAGTGCGCGCGGCTCCTCGTGCCCGCGGGGCGCCTCGTCATCTCGATCCCGAACGAAAGGCTCATCGACACCGGCAAGGCGTGGCTGGGTCGCCTCGGGATCCTGCGGCTGCTGTGGCGCGTGCCGGGAGGAACCGTGCGCAACGCGGAGGACGGATGGCATCTCCATTCCTTTTCACGGGACGCCTTCGCGGAGCGCCTGAGGAGGAGCGGATTCCGCGTGGAGAAGGTGCGCGTCATGCCGTCCGCGTGCCTGCCTCTCCGGTGGGTCTTCGTGGCCGTGAAGGAGAGGGCGGCGTGACCGCGCCGCTCCGGCTGAGCCTCGTCCTGCCGGCGCACGACGAGGCCGGATCGCTCGAGACGCTCCTGCCCGAATTGCGCGAGCGGCTCGACGCGATGGAGGCGGGCTACGAGGTCGTCGTGGTCGATGACGGCTCGCGGGACGAGACGCCCGCGCTCCTCGAGCGCTACGCCCGGACCTGGCGGGAGCTGAAGTCGATCCGGCTGCCGGTCAACCGCGGCCAGTCCGAGGCGCTCGCGGCCGGAATCGCCGCCTCGCGCGGTTCGATCGTCGTCACGATGGACGCCGACGGACAGTCGGACCCGGTGGATCTCCCGGGATTCGTGGAGGAATTCGAGCGGAACCCGGGCCTGGACATGATCGCGGGCCGGCGGGCCCGCCGCCATGACTCGCTCCTGCGCACGATTCCTTCCCGGGTCGCCAACGCTCTCATCCGGCTGGTGAGCGGCACGCGGATCGCGGATACCGGCTGCGGTCTCAAGGCCTTCCGCGGAGACCTCATCCGCTCCGTGCCCTTCGGCCCCGACATGCACCGGTTCCTGCCGGTGGTCCTGGCGATGGACGGCGTCACCTACGAGGTGAAGGACGTACACCACCGGCCGCGAATCCACGGAAGACCCCACTACGGGCTGGAACGCCTCTTCGGGGTGATCCTCGACATCGTCGCCCTGCGCTTCACGTCGCGCCGCTCGCGGCCCTTCCACACGATCGGGCTGGCGGGGCTTGTCTTCATGCTGGTCTCCGTCGTTCTCTGCCTCTACATCCTGTACGAGAAGTACTGGCTCGGCGTCTGGGTCCACCGGAACCCGCTCTTCCTCGTCGCCATCCTCGTCTTCCTCACCGGGTTCCAGACGCTCCTGATGGGGCTCGTGATCGAGGTGATGGCGGTGATGATCGGGCGGCAGGGGGGGGAGAACCGTCCCTCGTCCTAGCGCGTGGCCTTCGCCCTCCGCAGGATCTCCGCTTTCATCGCGTTCGGCAGCTCGACGAGGTCGACCCATTCCGCGCCGCGCTTCTCCGACGGCACGGCGAGCCACTCCTCGCCCGAGGCGTTCTTCATCACGCGGAAATTGCGGACGACGATCCCGCCCCCGAACTCGACGTCGGCGAAGCCGAGGAGATTGCCCTGGGGCGCCGGACGCGACCAGACGCGGGTGATCTCGAGAGGCTTCGCGGCCGATGCGGACCGGCGGGCCCGAACGTCCTCCTCGATCTTCGCGCGCCAGGACTCATTCCGGATCTGAAGGAACGCCGGCCAGGTGACGCGGCCCGCCTCCTCCTTCACGCCGCGGACCGTCAGCACGCCCCCCAGGGTCACGGTTCCGTTCTGGAGCGCCGTGACGGCGGGAGCGGCCGCCGCCGCGGGAGCGGTCGTTGCCGCGGGCGCGCCGGGGGGTGGAGCGGCCGGGGCGGCGGGACGACGCTCCATCGCCTCGCGGATCTTCGCGGCGATGCGTTCCGCCAGCTGGCGCGAGAAGGTGACGCGGCCCTTCCACTCGGTCCCTTCCCGCACCGACGGACCGACCGCGCTCGTCGTGCCGTCCTGCCTCTTCAGGAGCTTCACGCCCGCGACGCGGATGGCGCCGTCGAAGACGACCGTCGCCTCGGCGAGGACGGAACCGCCCGGCGCCTCCGGGGAGAGCTCCACGGCGGTGATCTCGAGGGGCTTGGACGGCGCGGTTCGCCGATCCTTCGCCGCCTGGCGCAACCGGTTGCCGACCGCGGCGCTCGGGAAGCTCACTTCCGCGGGCCACGTTCCGCCCGGCGAGGCGAGTCCGACGACGGTCAGGCCGTCGCCGATCGTCACGTCGCCGTTCTCGATGCGCGACACCTCGATCGCGATGCCGGCGGCCGTGGTCGCGCTGGAGAGCCGCGGCGGGGAGGGACGCTCTTCGGGAACCGCGATGACGCGCGTTTCGGAAAGGGAGCGCGTGAGCAGGGGGAAGGACTGGCCGTAGCGGGGAATGACGATCTCGCGCGGCAGGCGCAGTTCATCCATGGCGGCGCGCGCGACGCGCTCGCTGTTGCGCGGATCGCCGTGAGTCACGAAGACACCCTCCGTGGGGCCGGCGTCCCTGAGCCAGCCGATGAGCGCCGGCCGGGCCGCATGACCCGAAAAGACCGGAAAGTCCGCGCGCGTCGCGGCGATGCGCCGCTCGCGCCCCGCGATCGTGACCGTCTGAGCGGTCTCGTCCTTGATCCGGCCGCCCGGCGTGTAGGGAGCCTGATACCCGACGAAGACGACGTGGAGCCGGGGATCCTCTATGAGGAGATCGGCGAGGCGGAAGGACTCGCCGTATTCCATCATCGCGGAATGGGCGACGACGATCGACGGGAAGGGATACTGCCGCTCGGTCTTTCGAATGAGCCCCGCCGGTTCGAAGGGCCGGCCGTTCTCCAACTGTGCCGCGGTCGCGAGAAACGACGACGAATAGTAGGGGCTCGTGTCGTAGACATGCCGGCCATACACCTCGAGAAGCGCCTCGGCCGTCGGCGAGGTCAGGTAGAGCGGCGTGCGCGGGGGGATGAGCCCCTGTTTCCGGCCCCAGGCGAGAACGGAAAGGACCTTGTGGGCGCGGTCGGTGACGAAGGAGGGGATGAGGACGAGCTGTCCGGCCGAGACGGCCTTTCGCACGTTCTCGAGGAAGGGGCGGAACTCCTCCCAGGGATCCCCCGCGCCCGCGCCGTCGTCCTTCCCGCCGTAGGTCGACTCGACGAGCGCGTAGTCGCAGCGTCCCGAGACGGCGGTCCGGGGGAAGAAGGCGTGGGACTCTTCGCCCAGGTCTCCAGAGGCGGAGAGCACGAAGGAGGTCTCGGGAGTGACCCGGTATGTGATCCGCGCCCACGCCGCGCCGAGCATGTGCCCGGCCGGGTGCAGTTCCACCGAGAGGCTGTCGGTGAGCGCCGTCGCGCGCCCGAACTCGACGGGCTCGCACCGCGACGCGATCTCGCCGAGTTCCGCGTTCAGGCACCACTCGCAGAGGTCGACCCGCTCGTCGCGCGCGCGCGACCTCCCCATCGCGAAAGTCTCGCGCTTCGCCTCCGGGATCGCCTTCGCGAGAGGGCAATCGTCGGGGAAGGAGTGATAGACGCGGGCTCCCTTTTCGCGGACGAGACGGTCGCCCGGCATGTCGCTCGAGCGCAAGGTCTCCTTCAGGGTCAGGAGCATGATGTCGCGGGTCGGAGGGGTGAGGATGATGCGGGGGCGCGCGCCGAGCGCGAAGAGGTGGGGGAGGCGGCCGATGTGATCGACGTGGGCGTGCGTGACGACGACGAAGTCCAGCGACGTCGGCGGGACGGGGAGGTTCGCGTAGAGTTTCGCCTCGCGCGCCGCGTCGAGCCCGCGCCCGCCTTCGGGATCCTCGTAGAAGGCCCCGGCGTCGATGAGGAGGCGGGTATTCTCGAATTCGACGAGGTGGCAGGAGCCGGAGACCTGGGAGGCGCCGCCGAGGAAGGTGATGCGGCCGACCGCGACGGGCGGCGGCGGAGCGGTTTCGACGGCGGCGCGATCGAGTTCGCGCCGCTCGAGGCCGTGTTCGCCATCCGCGCCGCGCACGCCGAAGAGATAGTAGGCTCCGCCGGCCAGGACGAGGACGAGGAGCAGGGCGACGAGTCGCTTTCGACCCGGCGGCGGCGTGGCCGCCAGGGGGCGCTTGACGGGGACGCGGATGGTGGAGGCGGTCGATGCCGAGGCGGCGATCGGCGCCGGGGCCGGAGCCGGCGAGGGGGAAGGCGCCGGCGGTGACGTAGAGACCGGTGTATCCGTCAATTCGGCGATCTCCGCGCAGCGTCTCCACTCCGCGTAGCCCTCGCGCCAGAGGTAGTGATCGTCGGTGAGCGTGCCTTCGCGGCGCCAGGCGCGGAGTTCATCGAGGGTGTAGGGGCCCTGGGATCCGTCCGGAGTATTCAGGAACCAGGAACGATCGTTCGTAGGCTGACTCATCCCGGGTAGAGATTACGCCGGATGCGAGAGGAAAATCAATTCCAGAGGGAACGACCTCGCTAACGACAACGGGCACCCACTGCGGCCGGTCTACTCCCCGTCGGCGACTCGTCCCCGTGTCGCCTTCTTCCGCGCGGTCATCTTCTTGTCGTGGAGCATCTTCTCCTTGGCGCGCTTCGACCGCTTGCGCTTCTGGCGGCGGATCTTCTCGATCCGCTTCCGCTCCGCGCTCTCGCGACCGCGGATCATCGTCTCGAGACGCTCCGCGAGCAGTCGACGCGCGAAGAAGCGGTTCATGACCTGGGAACGTTCCCGCTGACAGCGGACCGTGACGCCCGTCGGGCGGTGGACGAGGACGACGCAGGAGGAGACCTTGTTCACGTTCTGGCCGCCAGGGCCGGAACTTCTCACGAAGGTCTCGTCGAGATCCTCCTCCCGGATGCCGAGCCGCGCGAAGGAGAGGGTGAGCTCGCTCTCCTTGGCGTCCGAGACGCCGAATCGGCCCATGAAGGCGGTTAGAGCGTGGAGAGCGCCGTCGAGATCTCGGCGCGCATGGTGTCGTAGAAGGGAGAACCGACGGCGAGATCGGCCTTCGCGACCGTCCACTGGAAATCCTTGAGGATCGTGAAGCGGCGCTGGACCCAGGCGCGGATCGTGACGTTCTCTCCGGAACACCAGTATTCGCCCATGACGTGGTGGCCCGCTTCGCCGGCGGTGCGGGCGAGGCGTCCTTCCTCGCCGAAGCCCTGGGTAAGGTTCCTGTAGACGGCCACGCCGATGTCGCGGTCGCGGCCCGGCCCGGTGCGCATGTCAAAGGGCTGGACCAGCACCTTGGGTCCGCGGGGCATGGGGCGGGCTTCGGGCTGTGAAGCCGGTGCCGGTGACGCCGTCGCGGGATGCGTCGAAGGTGTCGCCGTGACCGGGGCGCGCGGGGGCGTCGGCACGCTGGTCACCTCGGGTTCGCGGGCCGGCGGCGGGATCACCTCGACCGAGGCCGTGGCGCGGGGTGGTGAGGGTGCCTCCGCGGAGGGGGTCGTGGTTGTCGTCGGGGCGGGCGCCGTGGCCGGAGCGCTCACCGGGGCGGGCGCCGCGGCGTCCGTCAACCCGGCTTGACGCCGGGCGGCAAGGAGTTCCGCGCGGGCGCGGGCGAGAGCCTGGTTCGCGTCGTTGGAGACGGGTTCGATGCTCGAGCCCAGGAGCGGGCGTTCCGCCGCGGCCGCCGGCGCGCTTGACGCTTCCGGCGATGGACTGACCGGTTCGGCGATGGCGGAGAACATGGGCGCGGCTTCGCTCGTGGCGGTAACGGGAGTGATGACGGGCTCGATTTCGGGTTCCGTCGCGGCAGGGGTACCGGCGGGCGGTTCACTCGCGCCGACGTTGCCCGGAAGGGTCAGGATCGTGATGGGCGCGGGTGTCGGGGAGGATGACTCCTCGGCCTCCGCGACAGGTTCGGCGGAGGGAACCGGCGCTGGGGTCGATGCGGGTGGAGTCGAGGGTATAGATACAGATGATGATGCGGGAGCCGGAGGCGCCGCGGCCGGCCGGACCTCGACGGCGGCAGGCGCCTGATCCGTGGCGGCCACAGGCCTCTCATACGGCAGGCGCAGGGTCATCCCCGCCCGGACCTGGTTCGGGTCCGCCATCCTGTCCTTGTTCAGCTCGTAGATCTCGCTCCAGCGCGATTCGGCCCCGAGCCGCGAGCGCGCGATGCTCATCAGGGTCTCGCCGGCCTGCACGATGTGGATGCCGGTCGGCTGGGGCACTGTGGCCGCCGGAGCGCCCATGGGCGCGGTGCGAGCGGCCGGAGTCGATGCGGCGGCGGGCGCGGGGGGAACCGCGGGAGGCAGCCTGAGCCTCATCCCGTCCTTCAGCCGGTCCGGGCTCTCGAGCTTGTCGCGATTCAGATCGTAGATCTCCTGCCACCGCGACGAGGCGCCCAGCTTCTCGCGGGCGATGCTCATCAGGGTGTCGCCGGGCCTGACGGTATAGGCCGGATTCGCGGCGACCGCGATCCCGGCCGCGAGGACCAGGGCGACAAAGGGAACGAACGTTCTCAAGAACCTCATGGGACTCTCCTTCTCAGAGTTGCGCGGGAGAACCGCACTATTTCTCGTCGGCCGTTTCGCCTTCCTTGCTTACCGTTTTCGAGGAGAAAACCGCGTGACGGAGAGGCGGGCCTGTGGAATGATGCCGCCCCATGAGCGAGAACAAGATCATCTATTCCATGTATCGGGTCGGCAAGGTCTACCCTCCGGGCAAGAGAGTCCTCAATAACATCTCCCTTTCCTACTTCTATGGGGCCAAGATCGGGGTCCTCGGCTCGAACGGATCGGGCAAGTCGACGCTTTTGAGGATCATGGCGGGAATCGAGAAGGATTTCGAGGGAGAAACCTCGGTTCTCAAGGGTTACAGCATCGGTTACCTGGAACAGGAACCCGCTCTGGACAACGAAAAGACGGTGCGCGAGGTCGTCGAAGAGGCGGTTTCGGAGACCAAGGCCCTGGTCACGGAATACGATTCGGTCTGCGAGAAACTCGGAACGGAACTCAGCGCCGAGGAGATGGAGAAGCTGATCGAGCGGCAGAGCGTATTGCAGGAGAAGATCGAGGCCGAGGGGCTCTGGGACCTGGACAGCCGTCTCGAGATGGCGATGGACGCCCTGAGGTGCCCGCCGCCGGAGACACCGGTCAAGGTGATCTCGGGCGGCGAGCGTCGCCGCGTCGCGCTCTGCCGATTGCTCCTCAAGAAGCCCGACATTCTTCTCCTGGATGAACCGACGAACCATCTCGACGCCGAGACCGTTCACTGGCTCGAGAAGCACCTGCAGGATTACGAGGGCACGGTCATCGCGATCACTCACGACCGCTACTTCCTCGACAACGTCGCGGGCTGGATCCTGGAACTCGACCGCGGCGAAGGCATCCCGTTCAAGGGGAACTATTCCTCCTGGCTCGAGCAGAAGGGCGAGCGGCTGCGCGTCGAGGAAAAGACGCGTTCGAAGCGCCAGGAGACCCTGGAACGCGAATTGGAGTGGATCCGGATGAGCCCGAAGGCGCGGCAGGCGAAGGGCAAGGCCCGTCTTTCCGCCTACCAGGAGATGGCCTCGAGCCCGGACAAGGAACGCTTGAAGAATCTCGAGATCATGATCCCGAGCGGACCGCGCCTCGGGGACACGGTCGTCGAGTTCAAGGACGTCGCGAAGTCCTACGGCGAGAACATTCTCTTCGAGGGACTCTCCTTCACCATCCCGCGCGGCGCGATCGTCGGAGTGATCGGCCCGAATGGCGCCGGAAAGACGACGATGCTGAAGTTGATGACGGGGATGGAGAAGGCGGACTCCGGCGAGGTGAAGGTCGGTCAGACCGTGAAGTTCGGTTTCGTCGACCAGATGAGGGGAACGCTGGACGAATCGAAGACGGTCTGGGAGGTGATCTCCGGGGGCGAGGACGCGATCGAGTTCGGGGGGTTGAAGGTCAACACGCGCGCCTACGTGGCTCACTTCAACTTCTCGGGAACGGACCAGCAGAAGCCGGTCAAGGTTCTTTCGGGTGGCGAGCGCAATCGCGTGCATCTCGCGAAAATCCTGACGTTGGGATCCAATGTGTTGCTTCTTGACGAACCCACGAACGATCTGGACGTGAATGCGGCACGATCATTGGAGGAAGCCATCGAGAGCTTTGCCGGTTGTGCCGTGATCGTAAGCCATGACAGGTGGTTTCTCGATCGTGTATGCACTCATCTCCTTGATTTGGAAGGGGAGAGCGGATTCACTTGGTTTGAGGGCACCTTCACCGAATACGAGGCCGACCGCAGGAAGAAACTGGGCGCCGAGGCTGACCGCCCCCATCGAATTCGATACCGGAAGTTGACTCGACCGACCTGAACCGAGGGGCGGAATCCGAGGGGCAGAACGGCGGTCGCCGGCCCGGGAACTCAGTACCAAAAAATACATAGGGCTGCATATCTTTTTTCACCTTTTTTCAGGTTGACACGCAAGTTCAGAAATGTATAATTAAACCAGTTTAGTAAATCGCTTTACATTTTTGCCCATCGAAGCCTCGACGCAGCGGCGCGAATAAAAACAGACGGAGGACGGGGAATGACGCAGGCGCGACTCGCTCTGAGCGCGATCATCTTCGCTTGTCTCTTCTCCTCCGCATGCACGTCCGCCCGCACCGTCGTCATCCGTTTCGAAGATTTGAAATCGGACTTCTACGCGCTCGAGCATTCGCTCGACGAGCGCACGTGGACGAACGTCCGCGGTGAAGAGCGAAGCATCTCGACGGCGCGCGCCGCGTCCGTCGCGAACGTGACGAGAGTCGCGGCGCTCCGGGGGGGAATGGTCGAGGGACGGTCGAGCATGGCTCTTTGACGCCTTCCGCTCGCAAGAACCGCGCCGTCACGATCGAGCGTGTCGCGGCCCAGGCCGGCGTTTCCAAGACCACCGTTTCCTTCGTCCTCAACGACAACCCTTCCATCAGCGCGGCGACTCGCGAGAAGGTCTTCAAGGTCATCGAGGAACTCGGCTACCAGCCCAATACCAACGCCCGCAATCTCTCGACGCGGACGAATCACACGATCTGCGTGGTGCTGCCGGAGATGGGACACGTCTTCGAGGACCCGTATTTCGCGCGCGCGATGAGCGGCATCTACGACGAGGTCGAGGGTGGCGACTACCGCCTGATGCTCCGCAAGGCCAGCTACGATTTCGCGGCCTCGAAGGAATATATCAACCTCTTCCGGCGGCGCGAGGTCGCCGGCATGCTCTACCTCGGATCCACCCTCGAGGACGGCTACCTCGCGGATTTCCTCGAGACCTCCTTTCCCTTCGTCTTCGTCAACAGTCTCCTGCCCGACGTCGCGCTGCCCCACGTGATCGCGGACTACGTCGGCGCGGGGTACCTCGCGACGAAGCATCTTCTCGACCTGGGCCACCGGCGCATCGCGCACATCGCGGGCTCGATGTCGACGCTTTCGGCGCGTGACCGCCTCGCCGGCTACCGCAAGGCGCTCGCCGAGGCGGGAATCGCCTACGACGAGAAGTTGGTGCCGGAGGGACATTTCAGCCGCGAGGAGTCGGCGAAGGTCTCGAGGGATCTTCTCGCCGCGAAGCGTCCTCCCACGGCCTTCTTCGCCTCGAACGACAATATGGCCTACGGCGTCTTCGACGCGGTGCGGGATAAGGGACTCTCGATGCCCGAGGACGTTTCCGTCGTCGGCGGCGACTGCATCGAGTGCTCGGCGATGATCCGTCCGACGTTGACGTCGGTGGAACAGCCGATCTACGAGATCGCGCGCGAGTCGGTGAGGCTCCTGTTGGACCTCATCGAGGGCGAAGGGGAGGCGACGAGGCGGATCTGGCCGTCGCGTCTCGTCGTGCGGGCCTCGACGGGGCCGGTCCCGGCCCGGGGCCATCGGCGCGTTCCGCGCGAAGAGACCGTTGCGGTGGTGAGGGTATGAGGACGACGGGCTGGATGAGGAAGGGCGCGCGGTTCGCGCTGGCCTTCCTCCCGGTCCTGGCTGTCTCGGTCTCCGTCTCGGCCTGGAACATGGCGGACTACCAGGTTCCGACCACCTGGGCGGGGCACTCCTACACGGCCTCGCCTTCCGACTGGCGCCACTACGCGGTCTACCAGATCATGACGGACCGCTTCTACGATGGAGACGCCGGGAACAACACTCTTCACAGTTATTCGACGGACTACGGCGCTCCCTCGGGCGACTACCCCCAGGAGGGGAATCGCCGGACAATCGGTGGCGACTTCAAGGGTTTGAAGGACCACCTCGACTACATCAAATCCCTCGGCTACGACTGCATCTGGATCTCCAATCCGTTCCTCGGATCCGAGGCCAACGGCTACGCCCCGGGCACCTACAACGTGATCGATCCGAAGCTCGGGACCGTCCAGGAGTTCCGGGATCTCGTCGATGCCGCCCACGCGCGCGGGATGTACGTGATCGTGGACATGGTTGGAAACCACTTCGCCAACTGGTTCACGGATTACGGCCAGTTCAACGGGAGCGGCTACGGTACGCCGACCTACTCGGGCTGGAAGCAGTATGGGGCTCCTTTCGGCGACGCGATCGGTCCGAACGACTTCCACAACTACGGCAAGATCGGCAACTGGAGCGACCAGTTCCAATTGGAGAAGGGCGAACTGGTGGGCCTGGACGACTTGAAGACCGAGGAAGCCTACGTCCGGAACTACGTCATCGAGAAATACGTGAACCTCATCAAGGCCTTCGACATCGACGGCTTCCGCGTGGACGCGATCAAGCACGTCAACATCTATGACTGGGGCACGATCTGCTCGGCGCTCCGTTCGGCGGCCACCTCCATCGGCAAGAACAACTTCTACATGTTCGGCGAGGCCTTCTCCGGAGACCACGGTTCGGTCGGCTACTACACGGGCAACAAGGCCGGGACCGGCAACAAGGTCATGAACGGCATGATGGACTACGTCATGTACCAGGGCGGCGTGCCCTGGATGCTCTTCAACGACCAGTGGGGCCTGAAGAACTGGATCGCCGGGATGAACAACGGTTCCTACGACATGGGCCAGGGGGCCTCCTGGACCTTCGGCAACCTGAATACCCACTTCGCGGAGAACCACGACGTGGCCCGCTTCCTCTCCTCGGGCGACTGGGACCGCATGCTCTCGGTCCAGGGGATGCTGACGATGATCGAGGGCCTCGGCTGCATGTATTACGGCGGCGAGCAGGCCTTCAACACCTCGGGCACCGACGGCCGAGGCGCCTACGCGGCGATGTATGATCATGCCTACCAGTGGGACAACGCGGCCGGCGACAATTTCAACATGACTTACTGGCTCTACAAGAAGATCGCGCGGATGATGGCGGCGCGCCGCCGGATCGGCAATGGTCTCGGTTACGGCACCAACCTCTACGATCCCCAGAACGGCATCTTCTCCTTCAAGCGCGGCGACGACGCCTTCGTGGCCATCAACGGCACGAACGCCACCAAGACCGGCACCTTCAACCTCGGGCTCTCCGGCACCTGGGTGAACCTCGTCGATGGCACCTCCGCCTCGGGCTCGAACATCTCGATCAGCCTGCCGAAGTACGAGGTGGGCGTATGGGTCCGTAACCCCGCCTCGACGAACCTCGAGCCGATGGTCACGGAGATCACGCCGGGCCACGGCACGCTCTATGGCGGTTCGACGATCACGATCACCTTCGACCAGGCGATGGATCCGGTGACGACGGTCGCGGCGGCTTCCGTCACCCCGAACCCGGGCGGCACCTGGGCGGTCAACGGCAGCACCCTGACTCTCACCGGGGCCACCTTTACGACGGGCCAGCAATACACGGTGAGAGTGGAGAGGACGGCCCGCTCGGCCGCCGGCCTCACCATGTATGGCGGGTTCCTCTCGCGCTTCCGCGGCAGCTACACCTCCCCCACGGTCAGCGGCAACGTCGTGACCTTCCGCTACCAGGGCGGGTCGACGGCGAAGGTGAAGGGAAACTGGCAGATCACGGGCGGTTCCAACGGCGTCTACACCGGGACCTACAACGCTTCCTGGGTCGGCCCGAGCGTCGACATGGTCCAGCAGAACGGTCTCTGGACCGCGACGATCACGCTGACGGCGAGCACCACCTTCGAATACGGTTTCGAGATCAACGGGGCCTGGACGAACGATCCGGTGAATTCCGACCATGCCACCAACGGCAACGACCGGTTCACGACCGGCGCCGCCTCCAACCCGAACGACTCGGTCGTGCCGACCTTCTCCGGGTTGACGACGGCGACGGACGCCGGCACGGGTGGAAAGGTGAACCTGACCTGGAGCGCGGCCACGGACGTCTCGACCCCGATCAAGTATAACATCTACTGGACCTCCAACCAGGCCGCCTACCTCGATTCCAGCTTCATCGACGCGACCCCTAACGCGACGGTCACGGGTGCGACGTCCTACCAGGCGACCGGGCTCACCAACGGGACCCCGTACTGGTTCACGGTCCGGGCCGAGGATGCGGCGACAGGGCGGCCGGGTCCCAACGGCGGCAACGAGGACACGAACCGGATCGCCCGGACCGCGACGCCGACCGGCATTGTTTCCCCCCTCGTCAACGGCAACGTGGTGACCTTCGCCTACGCCGGGAGCGGGAGCGTGGTCTACTTGAAGGGCAGTTGGACGCGCACCGGCGGTTCCAACGGCAACTACACGGGCACGTACAGCGCCACGTGGAACGGCGGGGAGACGACGCCGATGGTGCTCTCGGGCGGCGTCTGGCGCTGCACCTATACCCTGGCCGCGAACACGCTTCACGAGTATGGCTTCGAGGTGGACGGGGTCTGGACGAACGATCCCCTGAACGACAGCCATGCCACGAACGGCAACGACCAGTTCCGCACGGGCGCCGCGTCCAACGGCGACACGCGCCCGCCGGTTTTCGCGGGCCTGACGTCGGCGACCGACGCGGGGACGGGACGCAAGATCAATCTCGCCTGGAACGCGGCCACGGACTCGACGACGCCGATCCGCTACCACGTCTACTGGACGGCCGACACGACCGCGCACAATTCGCTCTCCTATGTCGATGCCTCGCCCGACGCGACGACGACGTCGACGACGTACTCCGCGACGAACCTCACCAACGGGACCACCTACTGGTTCGTGGTGAGGGCGGAGGATTCGGCCGGGGGCGGCTCGGGTCCCAACGGCGGCAACATCGACACCAACGTCGTGGAGCGTTCGGCGATGCCGTCCGGGAGTTCCAACACGGCGCCCGTCGCGACGGCCGGCTCCTCCTCGACGGTCCAGAACACGGCGAAGACCCTGACCCTTTCGGGCACGGACGCCGACGGCGACAACCTGACCTTCCAGATCACCGTCCAGCCCTCGCATGGAACCCTGGGCGGGATCACGCGCGTGAGCGCGACCTCCGCGTCGGTGGTCTACACCCCGACGACGAATTACACCGGCTCCGACGCCTTCAGCTTCACCTGCTCGGACAGCCAGGCGACTTCGGGCGCGGCGAACTTCTCCCTGACGGTCACGCCGACCGGGCAGAAGCCGCCGATCTACATCTCGCACCTCTGGCACATGCACCAGCCGATCTACTGGCCGGACGAGCCGGCCACGGCGACGGAGGGGCGCAGCGAGGTTCCCTACTCGGTCAAGACGATCCACACGGACCGGTCGGGCCCCTACACGTCATGGCCGGCCGACGCCGTGCAGGCCGCGATGAACGCCGGGCTCTCCTCCGGCGGCGCGCAGGTCACCTTCACGGGCTCTCTGACGGAGAACCTGAATTCCTACGAGAACGCGGGCTGGGCCTTCGGCGGCTGGAAGAACCGGTGGCGCGAGAGCCAGCAGTGGAAGACCGGCCTGAACAACCAGCGCCTCGACATCATGCAGTTCCCCTACTTCCACACGCTGATGCCCCTGATCGGGCCGAAGTGGACGAGGGAGCACGTCCAGCTCTTCAAGGACATGTACCAGGGCACCTTCTACGCCCCCTCGCAGTCGAAGGGCATGTTCCCGGCCGAGAACTGCATGTCCGACTTCCTCATCCCGGCTCTCACCGACAAGGGCGTGGACTGGGTGATCGTGGACAACGTCCACTTCGACCGCACGGCGGCGGGCTACGCGTGGAGCTCGGGCGGCAACCTCTACGAGATGAACGAGGCCGACATCATCAACCCGAACCCGAACGACTGGGTCCAGTTGAACGGCCTCTGGGCCCCGACGAAGATCTCCGCGCGCTGGGGTCACCAGCCGCACTACATCCAGTACGTCGATCCGGACAACGGGACGGTCCGGAAGATGATCGCGATCCCGGGTTCGCGCTACATCGGGAACGAGGACGCGCGCGGCGGCTACGGCGCGCTCGTCTACGACGCGGTTCTCTCCCAGCTCGACGCCTACAACACCGACCCGGCGCACCCGATCCTCGTGGTGATGCCCCACGACGGCGACAACTACGGCGGCGGCACGGAGTCCTACTACCACAGCAACTGGAACAGCATGATCTCGTGGCTCCAGGCCAATCCTTCGCGCTTCAAGCTGACGACGGTCCAGGATTATCTCTCGCAGTTCCCGCCGGACCCCTCGGACGTCATTCACATCGAGCCGGGCGGATGGTCGGGCGCGGACAACGGCGATCCCGAATACAAGAAGTGGAACGGCGATCCGGGCGCGGACGGCTACAGTCCGGACCGCAACTCGTGGATGACCCTGATGGCGGCGCAGAACCGCGTCGAGCAGGCGGAGCGGATCGCTCCCACCAACGGCAACGTGACGACCGCCAAGCGGCGCCTCATGGTCGGCTCGACCAGCTGCTACTGGTATTGGGACGGATCTCCGCCGTGGGACTACCACGTGACGCGCGCTTCGAACGAGGCCGTGGCCCTGGTGGATCCGATCATCAACGGCCAGATCGACCAGCAGCCGCCGACGATCTTCCTGCCGCAGCGCGAACCGTACAACCCGGGCGGCAAGGAGTGGAACATCCAGCAGTCGGCGGACCTGAAGGTCTGGACCGCGGCCTACGATGTTTCGGGGCTCCGGCGGATCGAGCTGAAATACCGCATCGACGACGACGGCGTGAATCCTCTTTCCGACTACGCCAACGAGCTCTACGCCGGCGGATCGGGCGTCGGGGCCTGGCAGACGCTGACGATGACCGTCGATCCCTTCCCGACCTCGCGCTCCAACCCGCAACCCACCTACCGCGCGAATCTCTACGCGGCGACGATCACGGGCGCTTCCCTCGGCGGCAAGTTGGTCGACTACTACATCGAGGCGGAGGACAACAGCGGCAACATCGCGAAGTCGGTGATCCAGCACGTGAAGTGGGGCGGCGGCGGCACGAACCCGACCTACATCTGGACGCCGACCAACCCGACGTCGTCGGACACCATCACGATCACGGCCTCGAGGGCGGGCAAGCTCCACTGGGGCGTCAACAACTGGGCGACGGCGCCGAACGCGGTCTACTGGCCCGCGGGTACGGTCGCCTGGGACGCGATCTCGGTGGAGTCGCCGCTCGACGCCACGACCTACAAGGTCGTGATCGGCCCGTTCAACAACCCGGCGCAGACGGTGACGAAGGTCGACTTCGTCTTCCACTGGGCGGACAACACGTGGGACAACAACGGCGGCGCCGACTGGCACATCACCATCTCGGTGGACACCGTGCCTCCGGCCGCTCCGATCAACGTCGGCGCGACGCCCCTGAACGGCCAGGTCGACCTGGGCTGGACGGCGAGCGTCTCCTCGGATGTCGCGCGGGTGCGCATCTACCGCGCCCTCTCCTCGGGTGGCGCCTTCACCCTGATCGGCAACGTGCCCGTCGGAACGACGACCTACAACGACACGACGGTCGCCAACGGGACGGCGTATTACTACGTTCTGCGCGCCGTGGACGGGGCCGGGAACCTGTCCGATTCGACGGCCGAGGTCACGGCCACGCCCTCCGGCGTCGACGTGACCCCGCCTTCGGCGCCCACGAACTTCGCCCTGCAGGCCTACCAGGAGGCGATCACGCTCTCCTGGACGAAGAGCCCGCAGACGGACGTGGACAGCTACGTCGTCTATCGCTCGCAGGCGGCGGGTGTGAACCACCAGTATGTCACCCAGGTGGACAGCCTGACGACGTCCTACTCGAACACGGGCCTGACGGGAGGGGAGACCTACTACTACGTGATCCGGGCGAAGGATCGCGCGGGCAATCTCTCCGACTCCGCGACGGAGCGGAGCGCTCGGGCCCTGCCGAACGCCCCGCCGGCCACGCCCTCGAACCTTTACGCCGTGGCCTGGGATTCCTCGGCCCGGCTCTGGTGGACGCGCAACACCGAGGCCGATCTCTCCGGCTACAACGTCTACCGGGCGACCGTCTCGGGCGGACCCTACACGAAGCTCACGGCCGCGCTCCTCGCCGACACGCAATACGCGGATTCGGGTCTCGCCAACGGCACGACCTACTACTACGCGATCACGGCGGTGGACACGGCGGGCGGCGAAAGCGCGAAGACGACCGAGTCGAGCGTGGTGCCGCGGCCGCTGATCCGCGTGGCCTTCCGAGTGGACATGGCGGGGCAGGCCAACGTCTCCGTCGTCCGCATCGCCGGAGATCTCTTCACTCCGCCGTGGTCGGGCACGTCCAATGCGCTCACGAACCTGGGCAACGGCATCTGGGGTGAAACGATCCAACTGCCGGTCGCGACACCCCTGAAATACAAGTTCGTCTACAACAGCTCGATCTGGGAGAACGACTTCGCGACCGCCTCGGGCCGGCGCGAGATCACGACCTCGGTCCACGCCGACAGCCTGATGTACGTCAACAACACCTGGAACGTGAACGGCGATCCGTCCCCGGTCCAGCCGATCAGCCTTGTCGCCTCGGCCGTGAGCCAGCGCGTGGATCTCCGCTGGACGCGCGCGGCCTCGGAATACGACATCGTCTCCTTCAACGTCTACCGCTCCCAGACCTCCGGCTCCGGTTACGCGCTCCGGGCCTCGGTCCGCGACACATCCTACGCGGACACCTCCGTCGTGAACGACACGACCTACTACTACGTCGTGCGGGCGATCGACCAGGCGGGACAGATGGGCGTGGCCTCGAACGAGGCCTCGGCGACGCCGAACCCGAACCTGGCGCCGGCCAAGCCGAACGGACTCTCGGCGACGCCGGGCGACGGGCGCATCACGCTCTCCTGGAATGCGAACGTCGAGGGCGACCTGGCGGGCTACCGCGTCTACCGCGCGACGGCTCCGGCCGGTCCCTACACGCGGATCAGCGGCACGCTCGTCCCGACCACGGCCTGGATCGATTCCGGGCTGACAAATGGCTCGATCCGCTACTACCACGTGACGGCGCTGGACGTCTACGACTCGGAAAGCGCCTCGTCGGACACGGTCTCCGCGACGCCGGTCGCTCCGGACACGACGCCGCCGGCCAAGGTGACGGGCCTCGCCTCCTCCTCCGCCTCCGCGCAGGTGACCCTGACCTGGACGCACCGTACCGAAACGGACACGAAGGGCTACAACGTCTACCGCGGGACCTCCTCGTCCGGGCCGTTCAGCAAGGTGAACGCGGCGCTCGTCACCACGAACTCCTACACCGATCTCTCGGTCACGAACAACGTCTACTACTACTACCGGGTGAGCTGCCTCGACACGT
>CAZWVM010000049.1:0-20764 GCA_964637705.1 uncultured bacterium | reverse complement strand
CGCGCCCCGAGGAGTCCCGCGTGAGGATCTGGTATTCGTAGGTCGTGCGGGGGCGAAGGCCCTCGACGGGAAGGGAGTGGTCGAGCGTGAAGCGGCCCGCCGGCTCGGCGCCGACCTCGCGTTCGGCGGACGTGCCCGCGATCCGCCAGAGGAGGCTGGCGCGCGACGGAATGTTGCTCTGGCAATGGACCATGATCGTGTCCCGGCCGAGCGTGACGGCGGGGTTGTAGGCCACCGGGTAGGGCGTGCCGCGCGTGCGGAAGGTGAAGGGCCGGGAATCCGTCGCCCCGGCCGCGCGCTCCAGCCCCATGAGGATCCAGACCCGGTAGTCCATGCCGGGGAGCAGCCCCTGCAGGCGCGCGACGTGATCGGTCGTGAGTTCGTAGGAGAGGTCTCCCAGCGGGTCGAGCTTGTCGGGACGGAAACCGTAGAGAAGCGATGTCTTCGTGGGCAGGGTCGTCTTCCAGCGGATCACCGCTGCGTTTTCGGTGACGTCCGCGAATGTCACGGCATAGACGTCGTTGCGACTGCGATCCGCCGAGACGAGCTCGATCTCGCCGAGTGAAGCCCGACCGCCGGCCGACTCGATCTTCACCATGACCGCCCGGCAGGCCTCCGGCGCGAAACTGATCTCCGTCACGCGACGCGCCGCGTCCTCTCGCGCCTCCACGGCCGGGACGCTCCAGGCGAGGACGTCCTTTGAGAAGGAGACCGTCACGCGACGCACGTTCTCCGGGCGGTGGATCCTCACGGCCCGCAGGATCTGCTCCTCGTCGAGAAGAAGAAGCGTCTGCACGGTCGACGTCTCCGCCCGGGCCGATGTCGAGGGATCTCCGTCGTGGATCCGGTCCGCGCCGTCCCACTCGCCGATCGCCTGGAAGAGGATGCGGCCGGTGTCGGGCGCCGAGGCGCGCGCCGGCAGCGTCGCTCCCGCGAGGGCGGCGAAGAGGGCGACCACCCGGAGGATCGTCACTCGAGAATCACCCGGAAGCGGATCGTCGCCGTCTGGCCCGCCGCCACCGTTCTTCGCATCCACCGGACCCAGCGAACCGTCGTCGGATCCGCGGGGAATCCGATCGTGTAATCGGCCGATGTGTCGTTCTGGTCCGGCGAGGCGATGGTCGCATACTGGAAGACCCATCCGTTGACGGTCAACGTGTCGTGGAAGGTCGCGGAGGCCCCGAGATCCACGGTCATGCGCGAAGCGGTCGAGAAGGTCGTCCCGACCGGGATCGAGTCGCGGATGATGACCGTGTCGGACGCGCCGAGCCCGATGTTCCAATAGGTCAGCTCGAACTCGACCGTGGAGCCGGGCAGGGGCCGCGAGGGCGAACCGCCGAGTGTCACGGTCCGAATCGTCTTGGTGAGCGCCATCGAGGCGTTACCGATCGAGCAGGTCGCGGTGGAGTCGGAGTAGAAGGACTGGTTGAAGTAGGGGCTCAGATCGTCATAGGTCGTGACCTTGAAGAAGTAGGTGGTCGAGGTGAGTCCGGAATCGACGAGTCCGGTTTCGCCGGTTGAGACGGACCCGACATAGTCCCAGACGCTCGTGTCGGCGACCTTCGAGCGCCAGACCCGGAACCCGGTGAGCGCTGTCGCGAAATCGTCGGCCTCCTCGTCGGTCGCCGGCGTCGACCACTCGATCCGCGCCGCCGTGTCGGTGAGCGCGCGGGCGGAGATGCTGTCCGGGGCGGAGGGCGCGACGGTGTCGGAGGCCGAGGTGTCGATCATCGAGAGCCGGAAGGGCGTGTGCGTGAGCGCGGCCCCGCCCGTGTTGACGGCACGCCGCGCGATGACTGTCGTGTCGCGCGTGCCCCACCAGTTCCGGCGCGCGTCCAGGGGCGACGTGGATGTGTTCCAGAGGGAGGAGTCGGGGTTGGCGGCCGAACCCTCGAGGTTGTTCTTCCACAGGGTGTCCGCCGCGCAGGTCGGCAGGATGCGCAGGCCGTAGCCGGCGTTGTCGACAAAATGGTTCTGGTGGATGAGCACGTTGACGGAACTCTCGAGGCGCACGCCGTGGGAGGCATTCGACGAGAAGAGATTCCCCCTGACGATCGAGGTCGAACAACCGTCGATCCAGGCGCCCACGGCGAGCCCGCGGACGACCGCGTTGCTCTCGATGCGATTGCCGTAGGCCGAATCGGCGAAGAGGTTCGCCTGGACGTTCGAGTCGAGCGTGTTGGCGAAGACGAGGTTCGTGTCCGAAGCCGCGAGATGCAGGCCGTAGCCCTGGTTGTTCCGGACCGTGTTGCGCGTGTAGGCGTTGCTGTCGCCGATCGCGTGGATGCCCGGACCCCGGTGGTCCTCGATGAGGTTCGAGTCGAAGAGATTATTGATGGATGTGGCATTCAGGTAGACGCCCCGGCGCCCGAAGGAATCGGTCCGATTGTTGAAAAACGAGTTGAACTGGGAATTGGAGAGATAGATGCCCTCCGTGTTGTTGCCCCCGAATCCGAAACGGTTCCCGTTGAAGTGGTTCGTGTCCGCGTTGTTCAGGTAGAGGCCGTCGCCACGGACATGGTAGACGTAGTTCCCCGTGAAGACGTTGCTGTCGGCCGTGACATTGATGCCGTCGCTCAGGCCGTTCGTCACCGTGTTGCTGTCGATCACATTGCGGTCACCGGTCGCCTCCACGCGGATTCCGTAGCTCGAGACCGAGTCGATGATGTTGTTGTAGACGAGGTTGTTGACCGTGCCGGCCAGGTAGAGGCCGTAGGCGGCGGACCAGGAGTTCGTGATCCGATTGCCCGCTATGTAGCCCGAGTCGGACCCGATGAGAATGAGGCCGATCCCCTTGTTGTCCCGGATCAGGTTGTTCGTGATCGTGAGACTGTCTTGGGAACTCGAGGCGTAGAAGCCATAACTCAGGCCGTTCTTGATGTCGTTGGAATCCACGCGGTTGTTGGAACCCGTGCTCTGGAGATAGATGCCGTAGCTGGAGCTCGAATCGACGACGTTGTTGTAAATCAGGTTGTTGTAGCCGCCGTCGATGGTGAAACCATAGGAACCGTTCCAGCTATTCCGAACCGTGTTCCCCGCGATGTAGTTCGTGTCGGCGAAGAAGAAATACATCCCTTGCCACTTGCTGCTGTCGAGGACGTTCGAGACGACCGTGTGGCTGTCCGCCGCGATGAAGAATCCCCACAGAAGTGAACCGGCCACGGTATTGGAATCGAGGATCGCGTTCGGGCAGTTCGGCCCGACGAGGACGCCGTATCGCTTCGGGCGGTAGATGATGTTGTTTCGGGCCAGTCCCGTATCGGATCCGTTCACGAAGGCGATGCCCGTCGTGTCGTCGATCGAGACGCAATCGACGATCCGGACGGAGTCGGAACCGTTGATCGATATGGACGTGTCCGCCGCGCTCGTCTCGACCGTGTTCCCCTGCAGGTAGCAGTTGTAGCTCCCGGTGCCGATCTCGATGCCGATGGAACCCGCCCGCGAGATCCGGTTGTTCGTGATGCGGCAGTTCGGGTTGTTCCCCGAGAGGTAGATGCCGCGGCCGCCGGGGCCGAAGATCGCGTTCGAATCGATGTAAAGGGTTTCGGTGGACGCGTTTGTGGCGTAAAAAGCATGGCTGGGCGCGTAGTAGGACGTGCAGTTATTGACGTTGGCATAGTCCGCCCCGCTGCCGAAAAGCTGGAAGAAGTAGAAGTGAACCGCTCCGGGTACGCCGCCCGTGCAGACGGAATTCGAGAGAGTGCCGGGGTTGACCTTCACGAGATAGTAGCCACGAGATCCGGGATTCACGGCGGTGCAGCCGGTGACGAGATTGGCGCCTCCTTCGCCGGTCAGGGTGAAGGCGTCGTAGGTCGCGTCGATTGATGTGCTCCATCGAACGTTTCCCCCGTTCATGCTGAATCCGTAGCTGTCGCAGCGGCTCGAGCAGGAATCGACGTAGGTGGACGGCGAATTGTAGATCGAGAATCCCGTGCCCGAGTTCGTCTCGGTGTAGCAGTCGGTCAAGCGGTAGGTGCTGTTCAGCGTCGAGATGTAGATTCCCGACTGTGAAGTGCGACTGGCATAAAGGCCGGAGCCGTTGTTGCCGTTGCCTCCGAGAGAAAAGCCGTCCTTCGCCACGACCACGGTGCAGGAGCCGATGTAGTTGTTGTTGACGGACGACAACGTGATCCCGTCCTCGGCCATCGTGTCGCACCGGATGTCGAGATACGTGTCGAAGTTGCCGGTGAAATACGCGCCGGCCGAATTGAAGTTCGCGAAGGTCGTCGACTCGATCCGGCAGTTCATCGCGTAGCTGTACGTCCAGGCAGTGACGATTCCCTCGCCTATCCGGTAGAAGGAACAGTTCATGACCGTGTCGTATTGTCCCGATATGTCGAGCGCCCGGTTCGGCAGGTTGAGGAAGGCGCAGGAATCTATGAGCATCCGGACGCTCCACGGGATGTAGAGCCCCCGCGAGGCCCAAACCGTGCTGGGCGACGAATTGAACCGGGCGGCCGAATCGAAGACCAGGTTCCGGAAGATGACGCCGTAGCAGGCGACGGTCGTCGTTCCAGACTGCGCGCCATACAACACGCTCGACTCGATCCGGCCGTTCCGCACCAACGTGGTATCCGACCGCGCCAGGATCAGGACGCCGATCTGGTTGAACTCGAGAACGAAGTTCGAAACCTCGTTCTGGCGGCTGGTGCCCGTCACGAGGATGCCGGCCGAGGAGTCCGTCGCGCCGTTGGCCACTCTCTGCACATGGCAGAAGTTGATGCGATTCGAGTCCGATCCGCCGTTCAACTCGATCCCGGCGTCCCGGCAGTAGCTCACCGCTACGCTCTCGACAAGGCACGTGTCGGAGTTGACGAGGCGGATCCCGGCCCACGCGTTCTGCACCGCGAACCGGGTCAAGGTCGCCCAGGAATCGTTCCTCACGAGGAAGGAGCGACAGGAGGCCTGGGTCGAGTCACCGAAGTCGATGATCGTCAGGTAGGAATCGACGCCGGTGATATAGACGTAGGTTTCGATGATGGCGGTCTCGGTCGGGTTGAAGGTCCCGGCATCGATGTAAACCGTGTCGTTTCTCGTGAGGAGCGGAAGGACGGCGCCGAGCGTCAGCTTCGGCGTCGCCGGTGTCAGGCCGTTGTTGCCGTCATTCCCGACCGCCGAAGTGTACGAATCGCTTCCATCGTATGTAGCATCATTAATATACCACACGTTCGGGCCCGTTGAATCGTTGGTGGTCGTCGCGGACGCGATCGAGTCCGAGTAGAAGGACTGGTTCTCGAACGGGGATGCGTTGTCGTAGCTCGTGACCCGGTAGTAATACGTCGTGGCCGCGGTGAGCCCCGAGTCGTCCCACGAGGTCGTACCCGACCCCACGTCCGCCTTCAACTGCCACCAGGAAGTGTCGGCGGTCGGTGCGATATAGATCCGGTAGCCGCTCAGGTTCGTCGCGTTCGGGTCCGGTTCCTCGTCGGTGGTCATCGGCGTCCACTGGACTCGGATGGAGCTCGGTCCCAGCGACATCGCCGTCACCGTGTCCGGCGCCTCCGGGGCCACCGTGTCGTCGCCGGCGTCGGTATCGACCGCGCCCAGCCGGAAAGGCGTCCACGAGACGGATCCTCCGCCCGTGTTGACAACCCGACGCGCGATCGCCGACGTGTCGCGCGTATCCCACCAGTTTCGCATGAAGTCCAATGTCGATGCCGATGCGTTCAGGACGCCTGAATCGGGGCGGGTCGTTCCACCGAGGAGCACGTTCTTCTGGAAGGTGTCCAGCGCGCTCGTTCCCGCGATGCGGACCGCGTATCCCCCGTTGCCGGACGACTGGTTCTGTGTGAAGAGGTTCAAACGCGAATTCGTCAGGCTGATGCCGTGGTTCGCGTTCGATTCCGTGCGGTTGTTGCGGAATTCGTTGAAGTGCGCGTTGGAGAGCTCGATGCCGTGGGCTCCGGCGCCCGCGAACCGGAAGGTGTTCCCCACGACGAGGTTCGTGTCTCCTCCCGACGAGAAGAAGGCGCTCATGCCCGTCGATTCCACGGAGTTGTTGACGAACGTGTTCCGGCGGTAGCGGACGTAGATCCCGTATCCCAGGCCGTTTCGCAGGGTGTTCGAGTCGACGAAGTTGCTGTCCCCGTCGATCTGGATATGGTGTCCCGCGTTTCCGTCGAAGACGTTCCGGGCGATCGTGTTGTTGGTGCCGAAGGCGAGATTGATTCCCAGTCCGGCGCCGCCCGTGTTGATGAAGGTGTTTCCGATCACCCAGCTCGAATCCGCGCTGGAGGAGAAATACATGCCTGCGTTCGAGGCGGCGGAGACGAGATTATTCACATAATGGCACCACCGCGACGAGTGGAAGATCCCGTAGTCACTGCCGTTGGTGATCACGTTCGAATCGATGACGTTGTATTTCGACGCCGCGATCACGAGCGAATAGCCCGCTGCACGATCGATGACGTTGTTGTAGATCGTGTTGCTGTCCGAGACGTTCGTGAGCGAGATGCCGTAGTTCGAGGCGGAGTAGGTATTGTGAACCCAGTTTCCCTCCAACCAGCAGGTATCCCCGCGATCGATAAGGATGCCGCCCCTGTTCGTATCCAGGTCGTTGTTCCTTGCGAGCGTGCTGTCTCCCGCGATCCGGATGCCGTGGGACTCCGACCTCATCACCGTGTTGCTGTCGATCCTGTTGCGGTGCGCCAGGAAGGCCACCTCGATGCCATTCCCCACGTTGGAGTCCACGAAGCAGTCGAAGACGAGATTGTCGTTGGCCGTCGTGAGCAGGCTCACGCCGGAACGCTTGTTGTCGGCGATGCTGTCTCCCGTGATGAGATTGCTGTCGCCGCTCACCCACACGCCGCTGCTGTCGCAGGACCGGACGACGTTGCGGCTGAATTGGTTCGAATCCGCGAGGCAGGAGAAGCCATAACGGGCCGCGTACTGGACCACGTTGCTGTCCACGCGGTTGTTCAGCGTTCCCGTCCCCGCGACGACGACCAGGTCGGCAAACGACCGGTGCAGAAGATTGTCCGCCACCGAGTCGTTCTGGCTCCCGCCCGCGATCACGATCGCGGCCTGGTCGGCGGAGGATACGATGCAGTGGAGGATGCAGGCCGAGTCCGCCTTCGTGAGGTCGATGCCCACGTAGGCCGACTCGATGTTGAGATGGGTCGCGTAGAGCCAGGACATGTTGCGGACGAGGAGGGCGGTCTCGGACGGGGCCGCCGGCCGTATCTGCGGCCGGGACTCGGAGTTGCCCCGCAGGAAGATCGACGAGGTTTCCACCACGAACGACTCCGTATACGTTCCGGCGTCGATGTTCACCGTGTCACCGGCCGTGAGGAAGGGCCGCAGCGACGCGTAGGTCTTTTTCGGCGTCCACCGCGTGAGGCCGTTGTTCGCATCGTCGCCGATCGCGAAGGTGAAGGAGTCGGCCGTCGTCGCCGTGTCATTCAAATACCATTCGTTCGGACCGTTCGTGTCGGCGGTCGTCAGGGCCGACGCGATGGAATCGGAGTAGAAGGACTGGTTCTCGAACGGGGATGCGTTGTCGTAGCTCGTGACCCGGTAGTAATACGTCGTGGCCGAGGTGAGCCCCGAGTCGTCATAAGAGTGCGTGCCCACCGGCACGGACCCCCGCAGGATCCACTGCGTCGTATCCGCGGTCGGCGACCCGTAGACCCGGTAGCCCGTGGCCGCGGTCGCGAACCCGTCGGCTTCCTCGTCCGCCGAGACCGAGGGCCACGTCACGCGGATCGAACTCGGACCGAGCGCCACGGCCGCCACCGTGTCCGGCGCCCGGGGCGCCGTCGTGTCCGCGCCGATCGCGGTGTCCACCGCGCCCAACCGGAAGGGCGTGTAGTCGGCGGTCGCGCGTTCCGTGCCGCCGATTCGGCCGTAGATCGCGGCCGTGTCCGTCGTCCCGAACCAGTTCCGCTCGACGCTCACACCGGCCGTGTTCACCGAGAGGCAATTCGTGTCGCCCGGCGCCGGCAGGAAGTTGTTCTTCGCCAGGGTGAGGGAACCGCAGCCCGGCTGGACCTGCGCACTCCAGCCCGAGCAGGAGTCGGCCTGGTTCGCGACGAGGACGACGTTCGAGACGGCGATGAGGGTGTATCCGGCCGAGCAGTTCGAGGCCCGGTTCGAATAGAACTGGTTGCCGCCCTGCTCGATGTGGAACCCGGAGGTGGCCGCGCGCGTGCAGGCGTTGCCGGAGAAGACGTTCGCGTAGGAGCCGCCCATGACCGCGAAGCCCGAGAACGTGCTCGTCTCCGCCTTGTTCCCGCTGAGAACGTTGAAGTCGGCGTCGAGGATCTTGAAACCGTCGCTCCCCGCGCCGCGGGAGTAGTTGTTCTCGAGGATGTTCGAGTCCGATCCGTTGTCGATGTTGAAGTTGTTGCCGCCCGACCAGGCCGCGAAGTTGCCGCGCAGCACGTTCCGGTCGCCCGTCGCCAGGCCGAATCCCGTCGAGCCCGCCCGGTAGGACGTCGAGTAGGCGACGGTACAGGTGTTGGCGGAGGTGACGAGGAAGCTCGTCCCGTTCGCCGTGTCCGAGCGGCAATACAGGACCGTGTTCGAGTCGGAGTTCAGGTAGAAACCCGCCGAGCCCTGCGGCGCGACCGCGGTGCAGGATGTGAAGAGGTTGTTGATCGAAGAGAGAAGTGTGGCGAACCCTGAAAGGGATGCGTTGTAGGAGGAGTCGCAGAAGAAGGAGTTCGAGTCAGCCCCGTTGGCGCACTTGAAGCCGTCGCCCGCCGTGTTCTCCGCGTAGTTGTACTCGAACCGGTTCCCGTCCGAGTTGTCGCATTGGAAGCCGATCGCCCCGACCGAGGTCGAGACCCGGTTCCAGCGGAAGACGTTGGAGTCGGAATTCTCCGTCGCGTCGAACCCCGTCGAGGCGCTCGCGATCACGTGGTTCGTCTCGAAGAGGTTCCGCCGCGCCTGGTTCAACAGGTAGAACCCACGGTTGTCAGCCCCGTTCACGGTGCAACGAGTGAAGGTGTCGCCCTCGGCGAGCACCATGAAACCGTTGCCCTTCGGGTCGTCCAGGTAGATGCGCTCGTAGTTGTTCGTTCCGAAGGCGTCCGCGTAGAAGCCGATCGTGTCCTGCGTGCCCGTGCAGGTCTTGAAGTGGTTCATGATCGCCGAGCCGCCGCAGACGTATCCCGCCGACTTCGTCATGTAGGTCGTGCAGTTCTCGATGAGGTTGTAGTCCGACCACTCGATCTTGATGCCGTCCGACTGGGCCTGGTGCACCGCGTTCCAGCGCAGGATATTCGTGTCGGCGTCGACGAGGCGGATGCCGATGCCGGTCGGGTGGATCGCCTGGTTCGTGTCGAGCGTGCAGTGGTTGGCCCAGTTCAGGTGGTAGGCGTAACCGCCGACGTAGTTCACGACGTTCTGCCTGAGGACGCACCGTTCGTCCGAGATGTAGAAACCGTCCGAGGCGTTGCTCGTCACGTTATTGCCGACGAAGAGGAGGTTCGTCGCGCCGCCGTCGACGTAGAAGCCCTGCCCGGCGTCGCCCACCGTCATGTTGGAGGTGAAGATATTGTATGAGGAACCGGCGATCGCGACGAAGGAGGCTCCGGAGTGGCTTTGCGATGTATTCGCGTAGAATGTGTTCCCGATCGAGGTCCCCTCGAGCTTGTATCCTTCGTGGTTGTCGCGCGCGAGGTTCTCCTGCAGAGTGTTGGAGTCCGAGGCCGCGGTCAGCAGGAACCCGATCGATCGGTTCGTGTCCGCCGTGTTCCCCCAGAGCAGGTTGAAGTTGCCGTCCCCGAGATAGAAGCCGTGGTTGCCGTTGCTGTCGGCATGACAGCCCGTGACGAGGTTCGAGTCGGCGGAGGTCTCGAGGATGATCCCGATCTCGCCGCACCGCGTCGCCCTCACCCGCGCGATCTCGCCCGTGTCCACCGTCTTGTAGTACACGCCGATCCATGCGTTCTTCACCGTGAAGTCACGGACCGTCACGCGGTTCGCCTGCGTGCAGAAGAAGGACTTGTAGGAAGCCTGTGTCGAGTCGCCGAAGTCGATGATCGTCCGGGAGGAGTCGACGCCCAGGACCCAGATGGAGTTCCGATAGGCGATCGTCAGCGTGTCGGTCGGCGTGAAGGTCCCGGCATCGATGAGCACGGTATCGCCGTCGGTGAGGAAGGGCAGGACCGCGCCGAGCGTGAGCTTGGGCTCCGAGGGCAGAAGCCCCCGGTTGGCGTCGTTACCGATGGTCGAACAGTAGGAATCGTTGCCGTCGTAGGTCCCGTCGTTCACGTACCACTTGTTCGCGCCCGTCGTGTCGACAGGGGTCGCGGAGGCGATCGAGTCCGACCAGTAGCTTTCGTTCGGGAAGTTCGCGTTGTTGTCGTAGCAGGTGACGCGGTAGTGGTAGGTCGTGAGCTGCGTCAGCTGGGAGTCGACGAAGGACTGCGTCGGCGTGTCCACCTGCCCCCGCAGGATCCACTCCGAGGTGTCCGACGTCAGCGACCGGTAGACCCGGTACCCGGCGCCCGACGTCGGGTTCGGGTCGCCCTCTTCGTCGGATGAGACCGGCGCCCACGTCACCTGCACCGTCTCCCCGCCGATCGCCAGCGCGGCGACCGTGTCCGGCGCCTTCGGCGCCACCGTGTCCGCGCCGACGGAGGTGTCCACGCGCCCGAGGCGGAAGGGGGTGTAGGACGTGAGTGTCCGCCCCCCGCCCGTGATCGAGGTGAAGATCGCGGCCGTGTCGCGCCGGTTCCACCAGTTGCGCCGGGCCAGGAGCCCCATCCCGCCCTGGTCGTTCTCGATCGCGCGGTCCGTCGCCGAGGGCTTCTGGTTGATGTTGTTCTTCTCGACGACCGCGTTCCAGACCGTGTTGGAGAAGTAGATCCCCCAGTCCCCGTTCGAGTCGATCTCGTTCGCGACCACGATGTTCTGCGACCCGCCGACGTTGGAGAACGAGATGCCGCTCTGCTTGTTGTTGGCGCAGCGGTTGTTCTCGACCCTCAGGTTGTTCGACCAGGAACCCCCGCCCGCCCAGATCCCGTTGTTCGTGTTCGTGTCGAAGGTGTTCCCCTGGATCACCAGCCCCATGCACTCCCAGACCGATATGCCCGAGGCCCCGTTGCCGCGCACCTCGTTGCCCGAGCAGAGACCGCTGTCGGAATCGTTCGCGAAAAGGATTCCGTCGTTGCCGCTGCCGTAGACGGTGTTGCCTCGTACGACCGTGAAGGTGCAGCTGTTCTCGAGCTGGATTCCCTTGTTGAGGGTCCGGGTGACGAAATTGGTGTCGATGATGCAGGAACGGGCGCCCCACAGGAAGATGCCGACGTTGTTCGAATCGATGCGGTTCAACCGCGCCGTGTTGTTGTTCGACTGGTCGAACTTGATGCCGTAGCCGAAAACCGCGTTCTGCGAGGTGCAGGACTCGACGATGTTGCCGTAGGAGTTGGTCGCGAAGGAGATGTTCTCGAACTTGCTCAACTCCACGAGCGTCCCCCGCACCAGGTTCGTGCAGGCGCCGTTCACGCCCAGGATGCCGTTGTCGCGGGCCCACACGACGTAGCCATTGAGGAAGGTGCAGTGGTCCGCGCCATCGAAATAGACGCCCTGGGCGAGCGCCGAATCGACGGTGCAGGAATCGAAGGTGTTCCGGTCCGTCTGCGTCCAGAAGCCGCAGCTCTTCGCGTCCCGGACCACGCAGTTCTGGAAGTGATTCCGTTCACTGCCGCTGACCAGAATGATGCCGGCGCCCTGCACCCCCCGGACCGTGCAGTTCCGGAAGAGATTCGAGTCGCCCCCCTCCACTTTCAGGCCGTCCGTCGATGTGCCGCTCTCCGCGAGGCAGTCGATGAAGGTGTTCGAGTCCGCCAGGACGTAGAAGCCGTAGCTCGTGTCCTGCCGGGACGTGTCGGCGCGGAAGGTGTTGTAGTTGGCGAAGTTGGTGACCTTGAAGCCGTCCCAGCCGTTGCCGTAGGAGAGGTTCGAGGTGAAGGTGTTGAAGTCGGCGTTGTCGATCGAGAACCCGGTCTGCGCGTTGGACTCGGCGACGTTCTCCGTGAAGGTCGAGAGCGTCACCGACTCGTGGATGTGCCACCCGGCGATCAGGTTCCGCGAGGAGACGTTCCGAAGGAAGGTGGAGCTGTCCGCGCCGTCGGAGATGTGGAAACCGTTGTTGCTGTTCCGCTCCGCCCGGCTGTAGGCGATCGTGTTGAAGCTCTGGCCCGCGTTCGTGATCTCGTAACCGTACCAGGTGTTCGCCGACGAGGTGCAGCTCTGCAGCTGGTTGCCATACGAGGTGTTCCCGATCCGGAATCCCGTCGCGCACTGCGAGGCCGCGCAACCGTGGAA
This sequence comes from uncultured bacterium, assembly GCA_964637705.1. Classification (GTDB taxonomy): domain Bacteria; phylum UBA8481; class UBA8481; order UBA8481; family UBA8481; genus CAZWVM01. The sequence goes on along the minus strand of CAZWVM010000049.1, from coordinate 8,488 downwards.
GACGTTCGTCTCCGACGCTCCCACGATGTCGAAGCCCTGGCCTGTGGCCGTTTCCGTCCTGACGTTCAGGTAAGTGTTTCGGCGCACGGTTGAATTGTGCATCACGCCGTTCCCGACCTTCCAGAAGTGGCAGTTCAGGACGAGGTTCGACTCGGGAACGTCGCCGCCGTTGGGTTCGATGTAGAAGCCGTGCTGGGCCATGTGCTTCGCCGTCACCCGCTCCACGCGGCAGGTGTCGCCGCCCTGGATCCAGACGCCGTAGCGTCCGTCGAAGAGGGTCAGGTCCTTCACGATCAGCTGATCGTAGCCGCCGTGCGTCTTGATCGAGCGGTCCTGCGTCGAATCCTCGAAGTCGATGATGGTCAGCGACGAGTCGCGCCCCTGGAATGTCACGCCGTCCTTGGTGATCCAGATCGAGTCGGCATGGCTGAAGGTGCCGGCGTCAATGAAAACAGTCTCGTTCGAGGAGAGGAGCGGCAGGACCGCCGCGATCGTCAGCTTCGGCTTTGACGGCGTCCGGCCGTGGTTCGCGTCGTTGCCGACCGCGCCGCAGAAGGAATCGTTGCCGTCGTATGTGCCGTCGTTGATGTACCACGCGTCCGAGACCGCGACCTCCTTGTATCCCACCGTGGTCGTGTCGTGGCGCACCGTCAGCGCGACGACGCCGTTGACCGTCTGGAAACGGATCGAGGTCGAACAGATCCCCGCCGTGAAGTCGATCGAGGCGATGTTGATCGTCGGCCCGCCGGACGCACGCACGAGAACGCCCGACTGCGTGAAGTTCGTCACCGTCTCATTCCTCGCATCCACCGCCACGACGTAAAGAGTCCTGGATTCGTCGAGCTTTGCCGTCGCGGGCAAGTCGATCCGGAATCGCATGTTCGGATTCGAGTCCCGCTGGTCCGCGGGGAGGGTCGGCGAGTCTCCCGGCGTCGCGCGGACGGGATAGCGCCAGACACCCGCCCCGTCCCAGGCCCGGGCGTAGGTCGAGTCGGGATAGGCTGACATCGAGGCGTAGGTCACATCGTCGATCGTGTCGCCGGCGGCGTTCAACAGGAAGACCCGGTCGCCGCCGTTGTTCAAGGGGCCCATGGCCCCCGACGTGCAGGTCCAACCCCGTTGATACACGCCCGCAGAGTCGAAGAACTGGATCAAGGCCGATCCCGATCCTCTCCGGTAGACGACGGCGAAGCCGCGCGTGTCCAGGGTGCCGGAAAGCGTGACCTTCGAGGTGCCGGTCGCGCCGAGTTTCCAGCCGATCAGGTTCACACCCGAATCCGTCCGGTTGAAAATCTCCATCCACTCGTCGCGATTGATGTCCGGCGTGCCGTCGCCGTCCCAGTTCGTCCCCGCCGGCAATGGCATGATCTCGTTGATCACCACCGACGGCGCGGCCACCACGTTCACCACCACGCGCCCCGTCTCCCCGGTCGAGGCCTCGGTCGCGAGAATCGTGTCCGTCGTCCCGACCGTCGCGCCGGTCACGGTCACCGCCACCGTCTTCTGCCCCGAGTCGGAGGCCGCGAAGGTCGTCGAGAGAGGGGCGATCGATCCGATCGCGACCGTGAGGTTCACCGTGCCGGTGTAATCCTCCTTGCGCGTGCCCGTCCTCGTCACCGCCGTGATCGTCAGGGCGAAGGAGAAGCCGTTGGAGATGCTTGTGGGCGCCGAGAGCGAGAAACCGGCGAGCGGCGCCGGCACCGCCGCCACCGTCGTCTCCCCTCCCTTCACCCACTGGGCCGTGATCGAGTCGTTGAGCGAGGCCTCGAGCCAGCGGTGCCCGTCGAGAGACACGGAGTCGTCCTTGGAGACGATCCGGATCTCCTGCGTGAAGACGTTCTCGTCGTTGTCCGTCTCCAGGAGGGTCACCACGATCCCCTGCGTATCGAAGAGCGACCAGACCCGGACCGTGGCGACGTTTCTCACCGCGGCGTTCCCACCGCCCGTCGCGCGGAGGCTGATGAGAACCGTCTCGCCCACCGCCACCGTGTCAAAGGAGCCGTTGGCGGAGCGCATCTTGATCGTGACGCCCGTGAGCGAAGTGTCGTTGATGAGGTTGGTGCAACCCTCGGTCATGACGTAGGTCTCGGCCGCCGATTGCACCATCCAGTCCGAGACCGTGAGATAGGTATCGACTCCGTTCAGGGGACGGAAGATCGGCCTCCCCTGGAGTCCCGTCGCGTCCGTCCCGACGTCCACCGTCTGGTCGTTCACCCAGACGCCGGCGCCGACGGCGTCCGCGTCGAGTTGGCCCCCCCAGCTCGCGCCATTCGTGAAGGCCATGTAGGAGGCGATGGTGGAGGAATCCAGGGTCGTCGAGGCATAGAGCCGGAGGTCGTCGGTGGCGCTCAGGCGGTTCGTCACCGTCGTGAAGGGGAAGATGTGAGCCGCTCCGTCGGTGTCCCCGAAGTCGGTGTCGTTCGGACCGGTCTCGTTCGTGTGGACCACCATGTACTTCCCCGACGGGATCGTGACGTTCGGGAGGTTGATGTCGTCCTCGCCGTCGGAGAGGACCCAGCCGTTGGTGGACACGTCCGCGCGGGAGCGATTGTGGATCTCGACCCACTCGTCCTTGTCGTCGCCTCCCGGCGTGTTGATGTCCACCGGCAGGACCTCGTTGATGACAAGGCGGTTGTCGGAGAGCGGAACGACGTAGATCGTGCAGATGAGCGTTCCCGACTCGACCTGCAGGGTGTCGCGCCCGACCGCGGCGGCGCCCGAGATCGTCACCGAGCAGGTCGTCTCGCCGGCGTTGGCGTGCCAGAACTTGACCGTCGCGGGCAGGATCGTCCCGCGGCCGATCGTGAGAGTCACCGTGTCCTGGAAGGTCGTGACCTTGTTTCCGCTCGCGTCGCGCGCGATGATTCTAAGGTTGAAGGCCTGCCCGCGCCGCACGGCGCGGCTCTGCACGAGGAGTTGCGGGTCGCTCTCCGAGAGATCGAACTTCGTCACCGCGTACACGGCGCGGAAGTTGACAGCGGTCGAGGTGTCACTGTTGCCGCCCGGATCGTAGGCGACGACGCGGACATACCAGGAGTCCGGCACCGAGAGATCTCCCATCGCCTGTGACGTGGCATAGGTGAAGGTGTCGGCCGCCAACCAGCCGAAGGTATCGCTCCTGGAGACCTGGACGCGGTAGCGCACCGGCGGCGTCGAGTCGGTGGAGGCGGCCCATGAGATCGTCAGCGGGTTCGGCACGCTGTAGCCCTGCAAGGGGTATGAGAGAACCGGCTTGGTCGGAGGAACCGCGGTCTGGACGATCAGCGTGCAGGAGCCGCGGATCGCACCCAGCCCGGTTGAATCCATGCCGAAGGTCGTGTCGGCGGTGATCACGACCTGGCCCAGGGCTCCCGTGTAGGTGAACGAATCCTCGACAATGCCGTTCATGGGATTCGAGCCCGAGAAGGTGTTGAAGGTGTCGCGAACGGCCGACGGATTGAGGGATCCCGCCGTCAGCGAGATCCGCGGGGAATCCATCAGGCTCATGGAGGCGTTCGGGGATACGACCGTATCGTTCGCGTCACGCGCGGTGATCCTCAGGGTGAAGGGCACTCCGGTCTCAATGTAGGCCGCAGGCGTGGCGGTCAAGGCCAACTTGATCCGGCTCGGTCCGGATGACCTTCCTCGGGGTCGCTGACCTCCCGGCAGGGCGGAGACTCCGACGAAATCGGTCGCGTTGTTGTTGGCGTCGACAGAATGCCCGGCCCACCTCAGGTCGGAGTCGTTGCACAGGGAAGCCAGGGTCTGCGTGGCCGAACTCTGCGTCGCGCACCGGATGGCTGACCAGCCGTTCGTCGTCAGATTTCCCAGGGCCGCCCCTTCTCCCTCGGGTCCTCCGAAAGAGACGGCGTCGATTCTGTCCGTGTCTCCGGTGACGAGATCGTCGCCGTTGCGGACAAGGGCGAGAGCCATGGCCGCGCCGGTCACGAGCGAGCTGTCGACGAAAGTCGTGTCAAAGCCGGCGACGCCGCCACCCGAGGCCACCAGGAAGTAGGAATAGGCGGGAATCGTGTCCCGATACCCGTAGACTTGCTTCCGGAACGTCGTGCCCAACGTGGCCGACCAGCGTTGCAGGCTCATACCCTTGAGGGAAGCGATCGTGTCGCTCGGGTTGTAGATCATCACGTAGTCGCCCGTCGTGCCGTTCTGCCCGACCTCGGCGATCACGAGGTTGCGGACCGCCGAAGTGCTGTCGAACTCGATCATGAAGGTCGTCGCGGTCGAGTCCGAGAAGACGCTGACCGCGTCGTTCTGGTCCTGCGTCCTTACGCGCCAGTAGTACGTGATTCCGCCCTCGAGTCCCGGCGCCGTATCGGGGTAGTAGACGTATCCGAAGGTCCTCGACTCGGCAAAGGCGTAGTGCAGGGTCGTCCGGTTCTTGTAGATTTCGACGATGTATCCGTCCTGCGCGTCGCCGGGGTCGGGGTCGTTGAAGGTCCATGAGAACTTGATGCTCGAGTTGTTGGGGAGCGCCGTCGGGTTGACCTGGTCGTTGACCTTCAGGTTCGTCGGAACGGTCGGCGTCTGGTTCGTTCGGAAGGGGAAGGAATCGGCGCCCGTCGAGGCGCTCCAGGGGCCCCAGCCGAAATCATCGCGCGTCCGCACGCGCCAGTAGTAGAGGTTCCCGGACGCGAGGGCGGGGGAGGTCCAGGATGTCGAGCTGTCCTGGGTGTACTGGGTCTGCGCCGGCGAGCCGAAGTTCGGGTCGTCGTCGATCTGGACCTGCCAGGCCGGGTACTTGATCGAGAGCACGCCGTCGGTGTCGTTCCAGCTCCAGGTGAAGGTCGGGGTGAGGTCGTTGATGATCGAATTCGGGCCCTTGACCGTCGCGTCGCCCGTCTGCGTGATGCCCCGGTTCGTCGGCGTGTCCGGCGTCGTGTTCACGCGCCCGTCCTGGTTGAAATCGATGTCGATGAAATAGTCGATGTCCGAGTCCGAGAGTTCCGCGGAGGTCGAGGCGGCGTTGGAGATCACATCGAGGAAGCCCGAGGTATTCGCCCAGGCGTCGGTGCCCGAGGATCGGAGGACCCGCGTGTAGCGATACGTGTCGAACTCGTCCGATCCCCCCGTCGCCGCCCAGCCGATGCCGACCGTCAGGCGCAGGGTGAAGGGTGGACGAGGCCCGGTGCCGCTCCCGGCGTTGACGTCTCCGAGGAGGTTCCGCCAGCTGATGTCGTATTCAAAGGAGTCCGCGTTCGTCGTGTTCATGTAGGAACGCCCGAGTTCGCTCGAGCGGTGGCCGAGCGAACGGCCGCCGGGCGCGCGGAAGAGGAGCGTCGAGGAGCGCCCGCCGCCGGGGTCGGTCGGATTGAAGGCGATGCAACGCTCCCATTCGCAGACCTGTTCGTCCGAGGAGAGCGATGAGTTCTCGAGAACCACCTTCTGCACGCGCGTGTCCTCCAGGACGTTGTTGTCCCAGTAGTCGTCCGGAACGCCGTCCCAATTCCCGTCGCCGTTGTTCGTGCCGTACGAAGCCGCCGCGACGTAAATATCCCCGTTCTTGATCCACGTATCCCTCATCGCTTCGTCCAGGTCGACGATGCCCTCGAGGGGGATGCTCGGGTTGCCGCAGGAGACGTACGTGATCGGGCGGTTGTCGAAATCGTAGAGGGCGTCATTGAGATTCCAGTAGGTTCCGCCGCCGGAGCCCTGCGCATACGTGCTGTCCCAGTTCTTCCCCCGCGCCTCGCAGTATCGGCTGGCCGGATTGCCGCTTCCTTCGCGGGCGAAGAACCAGTCGAAGGACATGACGCGGCCCGCCTTGTTCCACGCCGCCGCGGGCCAGGTGTTATTGACGGTCGAAGTCTCGTCGGCGATGAAGATGTAGTGGTCGCCGCCGTTCGGCACGCCGCCGCCGTTGTTGAAGTCCGTGATGCCGACGTAAAGCTCGTTCGTATTGTGATTGTAGTCCCAGTTGATCTGTCGCGGCTGGTTCGTGCCGCCCGCCGAGTTGTCGCGGCGGTTCGTCGTCACGCCGCGGTCCCAGTTCGAGGTCGCCGTGCTGTCTCCGGCGATCGGCCCATCGATGTTGCTCCCGTCGATCCCCCACCGGTTCGGCAGGTAACCGTCCGACGTTCCGGTCTTGTCCAATTGGCTCCTCTCGCCCCGGTTGTTCGCGTTGGCGACGCCGAGATGCCGCGTGCCGGTCTGGGCGTTGGCCGGGAACCACCAGTTGCCGTAGTCGGCCACGGACGAGGCCGGGCCCGGGCCCGGGCCCGTGACCGCGGAAGAGGTGTCGCGGGTGACGTTCGTATCGATCGCGATGAAGACGTAGGGGTTCACGCCGAGATTGTTGTTCTTGAAGGCCATGAGCACGCGGAAGGAGTCCGACGAGGCCGCGACGCGCATCTCGCGGATGTCGAAGTTGTCGATCGACGTGCCGGCCGCGGCCAGCGCGCCGTTGATCTCGGCGTCGGGCCGCCCGTCGCCCTCCGCGTCCTTCCAGACGAAGGCGCCGTCGACGACGCGCGACTCGTTATTGCCCATGCCGCGCGAATGCCCCGGGAAATCCGTGTCGTAGCCGTCGGTCAGGAAGGTCGAAAACGAGACCGTGACCTCCGTGTCGGAGCAGTTGGCGAGGTTCGTCGAGTTCGCCTTGACCACGGCGTTGCCCGCGTAGCCCGACCAGACGAGCACTTCCGTGATGCCGTTCGAATTCGTCGCCGAGGTGATGGTGCGGTTGTTGTTCGACTTGAAGGCGCCCGGGCCGGAGGTGAAGGAAAGCGTCACGACCTCGCCCGAGACGGGTTGACCGTTGTTCGTCACGCAGACCTTGATCGTCACGGCCGAGGAGGAGTCGGCGAGCGCCGTCGCCGGCGTCGCCATGATGCCCTCGATCGTGAAGGACCAGGGGTCCGACATCCCGTAGTCGGAGACCGCGCGGTAGCCCGTCTCCGTGCCGTCGGAGCCCAGCCACCAGTCGTCGGCACCGTCCCAGACACGGAAGTCGTAGGAGACGCGGTCGCCGGGGTTCATATTCTGGATCTCGACGATCCCGTCGGCCGTCCGCCAGTAGGATTTGTAACCGGAATCGACGTCGAAGTTCATCAGGTAGGGGGACCATCCGTTGGCGCTCGTATTGAACTGTGCCCCCGTGATGTCGTTCGCCCAGCAGGCTACGTAGAAGTAAGGCGTGTCGTTGTCGTCGATGTCGGGCGTCGAGATGTGCGCGTTACGGTAATAAATACCCGGTTGCCATTGGAACTCCGGGAAGTGAACGAGCCCGTCCTCCTCGACGTTGCCGTCGTTGGCGGCGGCAAGGGCCGGAACGGAAATCATGAGGAGCATAAGTGAGAGGAAAATCCCTGAGATCAGCCGACGATACGCGGCATCGGAGCCGGGAATGGAGGGAGCGACGGGACGCAGTATCCCCTTACCCAAGCGCTCGTTTTTCGCGGGTCCCGTCACTCTCTATATTCACTCCCCAAGCGAATCGCTGTCCCCCTTTGAAAAATATATAAGTTAGATCAACTATTCGCAAAAAAATAAGCGAAAGAACAGCAATAAACTTGGTATACTTTTTCACAGACGAATCATCGTAACTATAGTATTTCCAAGTTTATCTTCTTTACGTTCTGGTTTCAGTCCGTTTTTCGTGCTCAAATGAACTATCGAAGTGAATTCAGACAAGGGGTCGTCGGTGAATATTTACTAACCGGGCATCCTGATCATTGGAGAGCCTTGACACCCGGACCGCCCCTGTGTCTGCTCTTCAGTCATGAAGACGCCCGAAGCGAATTCCCAGGTTCAGCTCGTTCCCTCCCGGTTGATGCTCTTCCTGTATGGCATCTCGTTCGGCCTCGCCGCCATCCTCCTCGCGCTCCAGGCCGTCCCGGCCTCCGCCGTGGGCGCCGTCAGCGTCATGCTCTCGGCGCTCGGTTGCGTCGAGATCATCCAGCGCCTCTTCCGGCGCCATCGCGATCTCTCCTGGAGCGGCACCAACCCCCAGGCCGCCTCGAACGACCTCGTCTTCAATCTCTTCTGCGTCTTCCTGGGACTCACCGTCGCCTTCGTCATCTTCTCGAGTCGCCTGCCCGAGACCGACCTGCGGCAGGCCTTCGCGCCCCAGGTGATGCAGGTGATCGTCGGGAATCAAGCGCTTACATCGTTCGGCCCGCTCTACGGCGCCACCGCGCTCTCGGGGTTGATCGCCCTGGCCGTGACGCTGCTCGTGGCGGCCATCTACCAGGAGGGCGGCGTCGCGCTCGCCGTCTCCTGGCTCGCCTCGCTCTGGGGCATCGGCGGCGTCGGCGTCCTCTGGACGCTCACGCCTCCCGTGCCGGTCCCGTCCGCGCTCCTCGTCATCGGCGCGCTCGTCACCTCCTCGATCGGGCTTCTCACGGCCTCCACCGTCGGCGTCTTCCTCTCGCGCGCGGCCCACAAGTACGGCGTCACGTCCCACGCCTTCCGCCGCGTCTTCGGAACCTCGTTCCTCCTCCTCTCGGCCGCCCTCGGATTCGTCCTCTTTTCGGCCGCTCTCACCCCCTCG
>CAZWVM010000048.1:0-20864 GCA_964637705.1 uncultured bacterium | reverse complement strand
GCGGCGTCGATCAGCATCACGACGACCCGCGACACGGCGCGCGCCCAGTTCGTGGCGTTGCAGAGCGATACGGGACGTCCGGAGGACACGATGCAGGTCGAGGCGCAGGTCACGACGAGGTTCGGTAACGACCTGGTCGTCTGCCGCACGCCGTCCGGCGCCTTCGACGTCGTGATCCGCCTGTTGCAGGGCGCTTTGAACAACGATACCGACAAGCTGAACGCCATCGCACGACGCGACAGCCAGTCCGAGACGGTCTCGGCGGCGGCCAAGCGCGCGGGCGCGCTCGTTCCGATCTACTGGGTGAGCGTCAGCCTGCAGTCGGGGCAGACGGTGCTCGGAGGCCAGGGCGCCGTGGTCACGGTCAACTACATCGACATCAACGGAGACGGCTTCGACGACTCCACGGGTATCGACATGTCCAAGGCGAAGATCTACACGGTCACCGCCGCGGGCGTTCTCGAGGAACTCTCGAATATCGTCTGGGACAAGGATCGGAGGACCTTGAAGGGCACGACCATGCACTTCTCGCCGATCTTCGTCACCAACGGGGTCGGGACGGGCAATGCGGGGCTCAACCAACTCATCGTCGGCCCGAACCCCTACCGGCCGAACGATGGACTCGACGCGACCGGCAAGCCCTGGGTCGCGGGTGACGCCACGTCCGGCGTCGTCTTCAAGAACCTGCCGCCGAACTCGAAGATCGAGATCTACACGATCCTCGGCGAGAAGGTCACGCAGTTCACCAACGGTCTCAACGGCCCGACCGTCTCCTGGAGTGTGATGAACGACGATGGCCGCAACGTGGCCAGCGGATACTACCTGTATATTGTGTCCGACCCGGCGACCAACCAGAGGGTTACGGGCAAGGTGGCGGTGATCCGATGAACAGGACGAAGAGGAGCACGACGGGCAAGATGATGAGGACTTGGGCGGCGATTCTTATGGTCGGCATGCTCGTGGGCGCGGCTTCGGCCGAGTCCAACGATGCGGGCACGACGGCGGGCACCCTGCTCCGGCTCGGCGCCGGCGCGCGTGTCCCGGCCATGGGCGACGCCGGAACGGCCAATTCGTTCGGCGTTTCGGCGCTCCACTACAACCCGGCGGGGTTGGGATTCACCAACCGCGCCGAGGTGGAGGCCATGTACCAGAACATGGTCCTGGACATCAGCCAGGGACAGATCGGGTTCGAACACCCGGTCAACAGCGTCTCCTCGTGGGGCGTGCACGCCAATTACCTCGATTACGGCAAGGCGCGGCGCGTGACGCTCATGGATATCATCAATTCGAACGTCACATCCTCGACCTTCAGCGGCCAGGACATCGTCTTCGGGGCCTCCTACGGGCGGCGCCTTGCGGACAACATCGCCCTCGGCGTCACGGGCAAGATCCTGAACCAGCAGATCGACAACGCCTCGGCCACCGCCGTGGCCGCCGATGTCGGCATCCTCGTGAAGCCGGCCTCCTGGCCCGTGCGCTTCGGCGTCGTGGGGCAGAACTTCGGCACCAAGCTCTCCTTCGACGTATCGCGGGAGCAGTTGCCGGCCCTTGTTCGGGGCGGCGTCGCGATGGATCTTTTCAATGATCGGCTCACGATTTCGGCCGAGGTCGAGAAGGTTCGGAACCAGGACGTGACGGCTCAAGTCGGCGGCGAGCTCCGCATCATGGAGCTCCTCGCTCTGCGCGCGGGATACGATGGACGCATCGATGTCGACAACGGCATGACGGCCGGCTTCGGCGTCAAGATTGCCGATTTCAACGTCGACTATGCCTACGTGCCCTTTGGCAACCTCGGCAACACCCATCGACTGGCGCTGACGTACCGCTTCGGCCCGAAATACTGAACGAGGAGTCACCGGGGCGGTTCCGCGCGAGCGGGGCCGCCCTTTGTTTTTGGATTTCGGATCGCGAATTGATAGGATGAGCCGCAGAAACATCATCGATCCGACAGGAGTGAGCCCGTGCCCCAGGTCTTCCGACAGAGATTGGACTCCTTCGCCGACCTGGTGAAAAGGCTTCCCGACGATTTCTGCGCGGCGGTCGAGGAGGTCGCGGACCGCGTCACGGATTCCTTTCGCTCGGGCGGCCAGGTGTTGGCCTTCGGCAACGGCGGCAGCGCCGTCGACGCCTCGCATTTCGTCGCCGAGTTCGTGGGCCGGTTCCGACGGGAGCGCCGCGCCCTTCCCGCGATCTCGCTCTCGGCCGAGTCCGCGAGCGTCACGGCCCTGGCAAACGACTACGGCTACGAACGGATCTTCGAGCGGCAGATCGAGGCCTTCGGGAGGCCGGGTGACGTCGCGGTGGGCCTCACGACCTCCGGCCGCTCTTCGAACGTCCTTCGCGCCCTCGCGGCCGCGCGCGGGCGGGGGCTCTTCACGGTCGCCTTCGCGGGGGCCGCGGGGCTCGCCGAGCCCGTCGCCGACCGGGTCGTGACCGTCCCCTCGATGGTCACCTTCGAGATCCAGGAGATCCACAAGCTGGCCCTGCACTCCATCTGCGACATCGTCGAGGAGCGATTCGCGCCATGATCCCCGTCGAGCGACTGGCGCGCGTCCGCGTCGCGGTACTCGGGGACGTCATCCTCGATGAATACGTCCACGGCCGGGTCAGCCGCATTTCCCCCGAGGCGCCGGTTCCTGTCGTCGAGGTGCAGTCGCGCAACGAGACGCTGGGTGGGGCGGGAAACGTCGCCCGCAACATCGCCTCTCTGGGCGGCCGCGTCGAGCTGTATTCCGTCCTGGGCGCGGACACCGTGGGAGACCGGTGTCTCGAGCTGGCCGAGGCCAGCGGGATCCGGGGCGAGGGGCTCGTAAGGGACGCGACGCGCATCTCCACGCTCAAGCAGCGTATCATCGCCCAGACGCAGCAGATCGTCCGGATCGATTCGGAGATCGTTTCGCCCATCTCGGCCGAGCGTGAGAACGAGCTGGCGGTCCGACTCGCGGATGCCGCCGCGCGCTGCGACGTGCTCGTCATCTCCGATTACGACAAGGGTGTACTCACCGAGGGGCTCCTCGACCGGGCGATCGCCGCCTTCCGGGCCCGCTCGAAGCCCATTGTCGTCGATCCGAACGTCGTTCATTTCTTCCGGTACGGTCTTTCCACCGTCGTCACGCCCAACCACCTCCAGTTGGAACGCGTCTCAGGCCGCCGCATACGAAGCGAGGAGGAACTCTTCTCCACGGGGAGGGAGATCCGTTCCCGGCTCGGCACGGCGGCGCTATTGGTTACGCGCGGCGAGGCCGGCATGGCCCTGATCGGCGACGGGGACGTCCTGACGATTCCCACCGTCGCGCGGGAGGTCTACGACGTGACGGGCGCCGGCGACACGGTCGTCGCCGTGCTCGCCCTCGGCCTCGGCGCCGGGGCGACCCTGCCCGAGGCCGCCCGGGTCGCCAACGTCGCGGCGGGCATCGTCGTCGGAAAGCGAGGCACGGCAGTCGTGACACCGGAGGAACTCTCTCACCGGCTCGCCGAAACGAGCTCCGGGACGGCATGAACCTGCCTGTCCTGGCGGCACGCCTGGCGGACGTTCGCCGGCGGGGCGGTAGCGTCGTCTTCACCAATGGATGCTTCGACGTCATCCACGCGGGGCACGTGAAACTTCTCGCCGCCGCTCGGTCGCACGGGGACTTCCTCGTCGTCGGACTCAACTCCGACGCCTCCGTGCGCCGCCTGAAAGGGTCCGGGCGCCCCCGCAACCGGCAGTCGGACCGGCGCGCGGTGCTCGAGGCGATACGTTTCGTCGACGCCGTCGTCATCTTCTCCGATCCCACCCCGCTTCGGCTCGTCCGTGCCCTCAAGCCCGATGTCCTCGTGAAGGGGGCCGACTACGGGAAGGGCGAGATCGTCGGCGAGGACGATGTGAAGGGCTGGGGCGGAGCGGTCGTGAGGGTGCCGCTCCTGGCCGGCCGATCCACCACGAAACTCCTCCTTGGAACCGGCGCGCGCGCGAAGAAGTCCGGGAGGCGCCCGTGAAATCCGCCCGCGCGATCGGCGTGATACCCGCCCGGTACGCTTCCCAGCGGTTTCCCGGCAAGCCCTTGGCCCTGATCGGCGGCCGCACCATGATCCAGCGCGTGCACGAGCGCGCCCGCCGCGCGGAGACACTCGACAAGGTTCTCATCGCGACGGATGACACGCGTATCCGCGACGCCGCGGCCTCCTTCGGCGCGGAGGTCGTGATGACGGCGCCGGACGCCCCCAGCGGCACCGACCGCATCGTCGAGGCCGTGGGGCACCTGGATTACGACATCGTCGTGAACATCCAGGGCGACGAGCCGTTTCTCGACGCGCGGGCCGTCGACGAGTGCGTCACGGCGCTCAGGGAGAATCCCGAGCTATCCGTCGCGACTTTGGCCGAGCTCATTTCCGAGCCCGACGAACTTCTCGATCCCGGCATCGTCAAGGTCGTGACGGACGACCGCGGCGACGCGCTCTACTTCTCACGTTCCCTCATTCCCTACCCCCGCGGCTACGAGGGGCCCGACGGAGATCTCGAGATCGAGCGGATCGTCTCGAGCCTCACCTATCACAAGCACATCGGCCTTTACGCCTATCGCCACGCCTCGCTCATGCGCTTCGCCTCGCTGAAACCGGCGCCCCTGGAGATGATCGAGAAGCTCGAACAACTCCGCTTCCTGCAGGCCGGCGGCCGTATCCGCGTGATCGAGGTCGAGGGGCGATCCGTGAGCGTCGACACCCCCGAAGATCTCGCGGTTGCGGAACGTCTCTGCCGGGAGTATGATTCTGTCCCGGGTAGCACCGGCTGAGCCGGCATCCTCCACTCCAGGAGAGAGACAATGGAACCCGGGATCAGCCACAAGCCCCATATCGTATGCCTGACGGGCGGCGTCATGTCGTCGCTGGGCAAGGGCATCACCGCCGCGTCGCTCGGCAACCTTCTCAAGGCCCGCGGCTTCCACGTCGGCATCAAGAAGCTCGACCCCTACATCAACATCGATCCGGGCACGATGAGCCCCTTCCAGCACGGCGAGGTCTTCGTGACCGCCGACGGCGCGGAGACGGATCTCGACATCGGTCACTACGAGCGTTTCCTCCAGACCGACCTCTCCCGCGCGCACAACGTCACGACCGGCCAGATCTACGACGCCGTGATACGGCGCGAGCGGGCCGGAGATTACCTCGGGAAGACCGTCCAGGTGATTCCCCACATCACCGACGAGATCAAGGGGCGCATCGTCTCTCTCGCCCGCAGCTTCGACGTCCTGATCCTGGAGATCGGGGGCACGGTGGGCGACATCGAATCCCTGCCCTTCCTGGAGGCGATTCGCCAGCTCAGGCGCGAGATCGGACCCTCTAACGTCGTCTACCTTCACCTCACGCTGGTTCCCTTTCACAAGGCGACGGGCGAGATGAAGACCAAGCCCACGCAGCATTCCGTCGCCGCTCTCCGCCAGATCGGGATCCAGCCGACGATGATCCTCTGCCGGTCCGAGGTGGAACTCGACGAGGACGTGAAGCGCAAGATCGCGCTCTTCGCGGACGTCAACGTGACGGAGGTCATCTCCGTGCCGGATGTCTCCTCGATCTACAAGGTGCCGGCCTGCCTGCGCTCGGCCGGACTTGACCGGCTGACGCTCGAGGCCCTGGGCCTGCCGCCGGAGAGGCCCTCCCCGGAGGCCGCGGAGTTCGGCCGCGCCTGGGACGAGTTTGCCGCGCGCCTCACGTCCGCGCCGCAGAGCGTCCGCGTCGGGATCGTGGGCAAATACGTCGAGCTGCAGGATGCGTACAAGAGCGTCGCCGAGGCGGTGATCCACGCCGGCGCGGCGGAAGGAACGCGGACGGAGGCGGTCTGGATCGATTCGGAATCGATCGAGCGTGGGACGGCCGATCTCTCGTCGCTCGACGGCATGATCGTCCCGGGCGGATTCGGGGACCGCGGCGTGGAGGGGAAGATCGAGGCGATCCGCCACGCGCGGGAAAACGGCCTCCCGTTCCTCGGCATCTGCCTCGGGCTTCAGTGCGCCGTCATCGAGTTCGCGAGAAACGTCTGCGGCCTTTCGGGGGCGCACTCCGTCGAGTTCGACCCGGAGTCTCCTCATCCCGTCATCCACATCATGGCCGCGCAGAAGATGGTGCGCGACAAGGGTGGCACCATGCGTCTCGGCGTCTACCCCTGCCGCTTGCGCCAGAAGACCCGCGCCAGCGAGGTCTATGGTCGCCAGGACGGGGGCGGGGCGGAGGAGATTCCGGAGCGGCACCGTCACCGTTACGAGGTGAACAACGCCTACCGCGATCGACTGGCCGAGAAGGGGATGATCTTCTCGGGGCTTTCGCCCGACGGGTTGCTCGTCGAGATGATCGAGCTTCCGCGCCATCCCTACTTCATCGCCTCGCAGTTCCATCCCGAGTTCCGATCGCGGCCCACGCGTCCCCATCCGCTCTTCGCAGGGCTGGTGCGAGCGGCTCTCGAGCGTCGTTGAAGCCGTGAAGGAGAGCGAGCGGATCTTCGGCCGCCGGGCCGTCCTCGAGGCCCTCGCGGCCGGCCGCCGCCGCTTCCAGAAGATCCTCCTGGCCCGCGGGCTCAAGGGGACGACTTTCCGTGAGATCGTGGAGGAGGCGGAGCGCCGGAAGATCCCGATCCAGGAGTGCGAACGCAAGCGTCTCGACTCGATCGCGGGATCCGAGCACCATCAGGGTGTCGTCGCGGTCACGTCGGCCATCGCCGACGCGGGGATCGCGGGACTTGTCGCGCGTGCGCACAATGCCGGGGAACCCCCGCTCATTCTTCTCGTCGACGGTGTCACGGATCCCCAGAACCTCGGCGCCATCATTCGCTCCGCCGAGGCCGCCGGCGTTCACGGCGTCGTGCTCCCGACACGCCACAGCGCCCCCATGGACGGCTCGACCGCCAAGGCGTCCGCCGGCGCCGTGGAGCACCTGCCGGTGGCCCACGTCGCCAATCTCGGCCAGGCCGTATTGAGACTCCGCGACGAGGAGATCCGCGTCTTCTCCGCCGATGCCTCCGTCACCGCGCCCAGCCTCTACCGTGCCGACCTTGACGGCCCCGTCGCCGTCGTCATCGGGTCTGAGGGACGCGGGGTCTCGCCCATCGTGCGCGAACGCTGCCATGGGACGTTCCGTATTCCGATGTCGGGGCGCGTCCAGAGCCTGAACGCGGCCGCCGCCGCGGCCGTCATCCTTTTCGAGATCGCCCGACGCCGGCGCGGGGGCGCGTGATCTCGTGGACCTGATCCGGACCGCGAAGGACTGTGCCTCGTTTCCGGCGGGTCATTTCGTCCCGACGATGGGGGCTCTGCACGAGGGGCACCGCGCGCTCATCAAGGCCGCGCGTCGCGAGGCGGACGATCTCGGCGGCGGCCTGGCCAAGCCGCCCGTGATCGTATCGATCTTCGTGAACCCGAGGCAGTTCGGCCCGAACGAGGATTTCGAACGATACCCGCGCACGGAGGATGAGGACCTCGCGATCTGCCGGTCGAGCGGCGTCGACGCCGTCTTCTTTCCGTCGGTCGAGGAGATGTATCCGGCCGGTTTCTCGACCGTCGTGAGCCTGCCCGGTCTTGCGCGGTCTCTTTGCGGGCGCTCGCGACCGGGCCACTTCGATGGCGTGGCAACGGTCGTGGCCCGGCTCTTCGGGCTCCTCCGCCCGTCCCGGGCCTATTTCGGCTGGAAGGACGCCCAGCAACTGATCCTGGTCCGGCGCATGGCGCGGGACCTGGCCCTCGCCCCGGAGATCCGCGCCGTGGAGACCGTGCGGGAACCCGACGGGCTCGCGCTCTCCTCCCGCAACCGCTATCTCTCGCCCGAAGAGCGCGCCCGCGCTTCCTGGCTCAACCGGGCGCTTCGCCGGGGCGAGGAAGCGGCGCGGGAGGGTGCGACGGCGGAGGAGATCCTTCGGCGGGTGAGATCGGGGTTGCTGGCCGGTGAACTGGTCGAGGACTACGTCGAATTGCGCCGCCTCGCCGACCTGGCCGAGATCGATCCGATGCGTCCGCTGACGCGCTCGCCGGACCACGCCTATCTCCTCGCCGCCGCGGTGCGTTGCGGTTCCACGCGCTTGATCGACAACGTGCGCATCTTCCACGACTCCAGCGCCGCCACCGCCACTCCGTGAACAACACGGTCATCCGTATCCGCTACCTTGTCTCGCGCGCCGTCGTGCGCCCGGAGCGGGCCGTTTCCGTCGTGCGCACCTACACGCCATTTCTCGACGTCGTCATGGTGATGGCCGCCTCCATGGCCTGGATTCTGCTTTTCGCCCTGGTCTCCGAAATGCGTCGGTTTCTGCAGGGAACCGCCACGCCGGAGTGGATCGCATCCCACGCCTTGCGCACCCTCATGGGCTTCGTCCTGGCGCTCCTCCTCGTCGCCCTCTACGCTCTTTCCGTCGACGTCACATCGCGGCTGCTGGGCGGCCGTTCTCGACTCGGGGAGACGCTGCTCTGTTTTCTGCTCTTCGCCTCGATCGCCTTCGCCATCGCGTCGCCGTTCGTCATGATTCTCAAGGTCGTCGACGTCGGCGTCTCCACCACGGTGATCTCCAACAGCCTCATCGCGGTCGGCCCCTGGCTCTATGTCCTCGTCCTCTCCTACGTCGCGATCCTCAAGATCCATCGCACGGTGGCGCCGCGCGCCATCGCGATGATGGGCCTCGGGCTCCTCCCGATCGTCCTCATCCTGGCTCTCCTGAAGTGGGAATTCGCCGTGACGGTCCCGTTGGGGCTCGATTGACAGCCCCCGGGCCCTGGCGGGCAGCCATCATCGGTTGCGGCCGCGTGGGAAGCCTCCTCGAACGCGACCCGCTGAGGGGCCATCCCTGCACGCATGCCGGTCTTTACGCCGCGCATCCCCGCACGTCGCTCGTCGCCGGTTGCGACCGCCATCCGGGCCGTCGCGCCGCCTTCGCGCGCGACTGGGGGATTCCCGCGGCCCGCGTTTACGAGGATCACCGGAACCTTCTTGACGCGGAGCGACTCGACATCGTCTCGATCGCGACGTGGACGGACAGTCACGCCGAGATCACGGCGGCGGCGGCCCGTGCCGGCGTGCGTGTCATCCTTTGCGAGAAACCCATGGCGATCGACCTCGCCCAGGCGGACCGCATGATCGAGATCTGCCGGGACATGGGCGTCGTTCTGGCGATCCACCACGAGAGGCGCTGGGAGAGGTCCTACCGCGCCGTGAAGCGCTGGATCGAAGAGGGAAGGATCGGCGAGGTGAGGACCGTCGTCGGGAACGTCCTGACCGGGGAACCACACCCTGACTGGCACGCGCACCCTTCGATCGCGGGCGGCGGGCCCTCGATGCACGACGGCACGCATCTCTTCGACTTGCTGAGGTTTCTCTTCGGGGGCGTCACGGAGATGAGGGGCGAGACGGAGAGACGCAACCCGGACCTGCGCGTCGAGGACACCGGTCGGGCCGTCCTCCGTCTCCCCGGCGGCGCGGTCGCCTTCGTGGAATGCGGCGGGCGGAGGAAGTATTTCAACTTCGAGGTGGATATCCAGGGCACGACGGGCCGCATCCGCATCGGAAACGCATTGCGAGAGCATTACGGGATCGGTCCCAGCGCGCGCTACGAGGGCTTCACCGAGTTCACGGCGCGGCCCTTTCCGGAGTTCGAGGAGGCCGAGTATTTCCCGTTCATCATCGACGAGTTGATCGGCGCCTGTGAGGAGGGACGACCCAGCATATCCAGCGGCGAGGACGGGCGGGCCGCCCTCGAACTGGTCCTTTCGCTCTATCGAGCGCCTCGCCCCCTCACCGCGCCTTGAAACCCCGTGGCGTCCGGGTTACGCTCGCGCCATGACGAAGATCACGATGTACAGCAAGGATGGATGCCCCTGGTGCGTCCGCGCGAAGAAACTGCTCGACGACCGCGGCATCGCCTTCGAGACCGTCGACGTCGCGGCGCGCCCCGAAGCGCGGGACGAGATGGTGGCGCGGGGCGCCCTTGCGCGCACCGTGCCCCAGGTCTTCGCCGATGACCGCTACGTAGGCGACTGCGAGCGCCTGCTCGAGCTCGACGCCGCGGGACGGCTCGAGGATTCGCTCGGACTCCCGACGTCTCCCCGGGGCGGTCTCCACGCCGCGGACCCGGTCCGCGAGATCGCGATCATCGGTTCGGGACCCGCGGGGCTGACCGCGGCTCTCTACGCGGCCAGGGCCAATCTCAAGCCGATTCTCTTCGCCGGAATCCAGCCGGGAGGACAACTCACCATCACGACCGAGGTCGAGAATTATCCCGGCTTTCCCAAGGGGATCCAGGGGCCCGAATTGATGGAGCAGATGAGGGAACAGGCCCTGCGATTCGAGGCCGAGATCGTCGACGACGTGGTCGAAAGAGCCTATCTCGCCGGCACGCCGAAGATCCTCGAATCCTCCTCGCGCATCGTGCGAGCCCGGTCCGTCGTCATCGCGACCGGGGCCTCGGCTCGATGGCTCGGACTGCCCTCGGAAAAGGAATACGCCGGAAAGGGAGTCTCCGCCTGCGCCACCTGCGATGGATTCTTCTTCCGCAACGAGGACGTGGCCGTGGTCGGCGGCGGGGACACGGCCATGGAGGAGGCTCTCTACCTTGTGAATTTCTGCCGCTCTGTCACCGTCATCCATCGCCGCGACGAGTTCCGGGCCTCCCGCATCATGCGCTCGCGCGTGGTGTCCCACCCGAAGATCCGCGTGGTGTGGGACAGCGTCGTCGAGGAGGTCGTGGGTGACGGAACGAAGGTCACGGGGCTCCGGCTGCGCAACGTCAAGACGAACGCCGAGCAACGGCTGGATGCCTCGGGTCTCTTCGTGGCGATCGGCCACAAGCCCAACACCGATCTCTTCCGGGGACAAATGGAGCTGGACGAGACGGGTTACATCGTCGTGCCGGAGCGCGGCCGGACCGCGACGGCGCTGCCCGGTGTCTTCGCGGCCGGAGACGTGCGTGACCGCGAATACCGCCAGGCCGTCACGGCGGCGGGCATGGGGTGCATGGCCGCCATCGAGGCGGAGCGGTACCTGGCCACCCTGGGAGAGCCCGCTTGAGAGGCCGACCCCCCGGCGAGAAATGCGGTTGTAAATAGTACCATTTGAATCTATGATCTTTCCGTGCTGAGAATATCCAAGAAGCTCGATTATGCCCTCGTCGTTCTCGTCTATCTCGCCCGCAGTCGCGGGAGAAAGCTCCTGAGCGCGCGCGACATCTCTTCGCTCTTTCAACTCCCCCTGCCGATCACCGCCGCGATCCTGAAGGTGTTGGCGCGCGCGGGGATCATCGAGTCGATTCGCGGAGCCCGCGGCGGATACACGCTGACTCATACGCCGGAATCCGTCACGCTCGCGATGATCGTCGAGGCGGTGGAAGGACCCTTGAACCTCGCCGATTGCGTGGGCGGCGCGCCGGTCCGGCGCAAGCGCAAGTGCCTCCTCTCGGCCCGTTGCCCGATGACGCATCCGATCCGACGTCTGCACGAGGCGGTCTTTTCCATCCTGGCCGGTGTCACGCTCGCCCAGCTGGCTCACGATGCGGCACCCTTGCCGGATCTCTCGGCCGCCGAATCCGCCTCCCCCCGCCCCGCCCGCAGCCGATCGGCCAAGCGCCGCTGACGGGCGGCCGTGGCGCGCCGCATCTACCTCGACCATAACGCCACCACGCCCCTGGATCCGCGCGTCCTGGAGGCGATGCTTCCGTTTCTCGGCACGGAGTGCGGCAATCCGGCTTCGCGCCAGCACGCCTTCGGTTGGTCCGCGCGGGCGGCGGTCGAGGAGGCGCGGGAACGATGTGCCGCCGCGTTTCGCGTGGGTTCCGACGAGATCGTTTTCACCTCGGGCGCGACCGAATCCATCAATATCGCCCTCTTCGGCCTTGCCCGGGCTCGTCCGTCCGTCGGTCGTCACATCGTCTCGACGCGCTCCGAGCACCGGGCCGTGCTCGATGTGCTCGACGCCCTGGCTTTCGAGGGCTTCGAGGTCACGCTCCTCCCCGTCGACGATGCGGCCCGCCTCGACCCGATTTTCCTGGAGAAGGCCCTTCGACCCGACACCGTTCTCGTGTCGGTCATCTTCGCGAACAACGAGGTCGGATCGATCAATCCCATCGGACGGGTCGGATCGATCTGCCGCGACCGCGGCGTTCCTCTCCACGTGGACGCGACCCAGGTTGCGGGCAGGATCGATATCGACATGCCCGCGCTCGGCATCGACCTCCTCTCGGCGTCCGCGCACAAGTTCCACGGTCCCAAGGGCGTCGGCTTTCTCGCGGCCCGAGGTCTCGGAAGGGGACTTCGCCTCGAACCGCTCATGCGCGGCGGTGGGCATGAGCGGGGATTGAGACCGGGGACGCTGAACGTGCCCGGCATTGTTGGACTCGCCGAGGCCCTCAGGATCGGGTTGGAGGAGCGCGAGGAGGAGTGCCGCCGGGTCGCGGCCCTTCGGGACCGACTGCACGATGAACTGGTCGAGCGGCTCCCCGGTCTCCGGTTGAACGGCCATCCCGTGGAACGGCTTCCCGGCAACCTCAATCTCTCGTTCGCGGGCATCGACGCGGAATCGCTCCTGGCAGGGCTCACGGACGTGGCCGCCTCGACCGGATCGGCCTGCTCATCGGCCGCCCTCAAACCCTCCCATGTGCTCGAGGCCATGGGACTACCCCGCGAGCGTATAAGATCCTCGGTGCGCTTCGGCCTGGGCCGGGGAACGACGGCCGACGAGATCGATTACGCCGTCCAACGCATCGTGGAGGAAACCCGGCGCCTGCGCCGCATATCCCCTGCGTGGGAAGCCCTGCAAGGCGATTTCGCGAAACCCTGAACCGGTTCGCGTTCCTGCTCGTTTCCCCGAGACGGGGTCTTCAGATTCCTACCCGGGATTCCGATAATCGATTTAGTTGCCCAAGGGTGCTCAAAACGAATCATCCCTGGAGTCCGATGCGGCTGGAAACGAGGCTTCTTTGACGGGGAAACGACGACATGCGCGGCGAGGGGGACTGCTCGTCCTGGTCACGCTGATCGTGACCTTCGGGGGAGTTCGGTCCGCGTTCTCCGTCACGGTCCTGCCCGAGGGAGATGAACTCGAGGCCGGCCTCGCCCTGCCCGCCTTCGCCTCCTCGGGCACCGACCCGAATGGCCTCACATTCGCTCAATTGGAGCGAATCCGTTTTGTCGAGAGCGAGATCGATGAGGATCCCGACGAGAAGACGGAAGAGTCTCCCGGCATCGAAGATGCGACCTCATCAGGCGAACGCGGGAGCGACGCCGCGCCCGTTCCCGAAAAGCGTCAAGCCTTCGTGAACGTCACCGTCAGGAGGGGAGAATCTCTCGGACGCATCGCGAGCCGGCATGGAATCTCGGTCGAAACGCTGCGATCCTGCAATCCGGGCACGACCGTGAAGCCCGGCTCCGTTCTCCGCGTTCCATCGCGAAACGGGGTGGGCATCCGGGTGGAGAAAGGCATCACGGCCTGGGATCTCGCCCGTCGTTATCGCGTTCATCTCTCGGACATCCTCTCCTACAACGGCATCACCGACCCCGAATCCTTGAAACAGGGCGCGCTCGTATTCATCCCGGGTGCGCGCCCCCTGCCGGCGCCCGTTCGTTCCTCGGACGTCCGACAGGGGCGTGGATTCATGGCGTGGCCGGTGCCCGGCGGCCGTATCAGTTCCGCCTACGGTTATCGCCGGCATCCGATCAGCGGCAAGATCCTCTTCCATCGCGGCCTCGACATCGCGATGTACGAGGGGGCTCCGGTCAAGGCCGTGAAGGACGGGGTCGTGATCTTCAGCGGACGCCGCGGTGGATACGGCTACGTGGTCGATATCCGCCACGCCGACGGGATGGTGACCCGTTACGCGCACAACTCGGCCTTGACGGTACGGGCCGGGGCGCGGGTCACGAAGGGACAGGTCGTCGCCAAGGTCGGATCCACCGGTCATTCGACCGGCCCACACGTCCATTTCGAGGTTATCATGGGCGGGCGGCGAACCGACCCTCTTCGCCACCTCACGCGACGCTGACCGCCGGTGCGGGATCGCCTCGGTTCGACATCTCTGGACAGTCCGCGGGGCATTGACTATGATCGGACCATGCTCCGCGAACTCCGTCGAATCCCGGTTTTCCTTCTTTGCGCGTCCCTCCCGGCCCTCGGATCCGGCGCGGCGCCGGTCGCGGCCGAGATATTCCCGGCCGGAGCGCGTCTGAGCTTTCCGGACCAGTCTCTCGTCACCTTCAAGATCAACGCGGCCGGTCCTTCCGTGCTCTGGGTCACCGCCTCCTGCCCCGCCCTTCAGTCCCTTGCGGTATCCTCCGGCGAGGCCATGGCGGTCGTTGAGGACGCCGCGGGTTCAGCCGAATGCGTGATTCCGATTCACGCGGCGGGCTTGGTCGAGGTGACGGTTCGAACGCGCGGTGACGGACGCGGCGCGCCGGTGATCTTGACGTCCTACTACGGTATCGGCGACATCCGGGACACGGTCATCGAGCCGGCGAGGGCGGCCTCCGCGCCCGCGCCGGTCGCCCCGGTCCCACCCGCGGTTTCCACGCCCCCGGCTTCATCCCCCGCCCCTGCATCCCCGGCCACGCCGGCACCATCCGCCGCGCCCGCGGTCGCGACGGCCACCTCCCCGGCTCCGCCGGTCGCGGCTTCCTCGCCGCCGCGCGAGACGGTTTCGCCGCCGCCGCCGGGCAGCATCGATCACCGCGCGCCGGCCGTGACTTTGGGAACCGGCGAGTGGAAGACCGGTTCCTTCCCGTCCGCCGGGGCCGTCGTGACCTATCGCGTGTACGTGCCGAACCGGCTGGGATTCAGCGTGCATGTCGCCGGGTCGTGCGCCTTCCGCGTTCAGGCCGAACGGGGCGCGTTCGACCGCTCGGAGAAGGAAGGCTCCGAGGGCCGAATCGTCAATGTCGCGGCGCCCACGGATGGCCACTACCTCGTCTCCCTGAAGGGCGAGGGATCCTATGGTCTGAAGGTCGAGGTCCGGTGATGAAGACGATCGCCAGGTGGATTCCCGTCCTTCTGCTCCTGTCGATCCTGCCGGCGTTGGCGGAGGATGGAGGGACATCACCATCGACGGCCCGCCGCCTGGTGATCGGCGAGGAGATTTCCGGCACGGTCCGCACCTCGCTCTACTTCGATGTCGTGGCCGAACAGGACGGGTTCCTCGACGTGGAAGTGACGCCGACGAACGGAGAAGTGGACCTGGCTGCGGTTCATTTCTCGGGCAGCCCGGCCGCCGAATCGCGTCGCGAGGGCGCTGTTCCCGACAAGGTGACGTTGCGCCTCTCTCGGGGGGACCGTTACCTCGTCCGCGTCATTTCGCCGTTCGCGAAGCCGGCCCAGTTCCGCCTCAAGACCTCCTGGGATCGCGCTCAGGCCCCGGCCTCATCGTCGCCCCCGGCGGCGCCCGGTACCCTCTTCGTTCCTCAGCGCCCCTCGAACGGCCGCAGTGCGGCCGAGGCCGTGGTTCTGCCCGTCGGTCGACTCGTTGCGGTCGAGGCGCGCGGAACGCGCTATTTCCGCACGGTTCTGCCCGTCGGCTTTGTTCTCGACATCTCTCTCTGCCCGGTCTATGGCTCTGCGGACCTCGAGGTTGTCGTCGTGAACGATGCGACCGTCAGCCGCTCTCTATCGGCCCGTCCCGGCCAACTGACGGAACGGGTCTACCTGCCGGGCGGGAAAGGGGGAGAGGTTCTCATCAAGGTCTCTTCACCCGTCTCGCCCCAGAGCGACGATCTCCTTCGCTATGGCCTGGTGGCCAGGACTCGCGAACCGGGGATCGGAACGATGGTTCACCGTCCCGAACCCGAGGATCATCAGGCCGTCGCGACCGTTTTCGCGGGGCGATTGGTAGGGCACGGTGTGCCGGGCTGGGGCGAGGGAGCGGGGCGTCCCGGCGTGGATGACGAGAGCCGCTCAAAGATATTGCACTTACCCTGAAACCGGGTATGATCCCCCTTCGCCGTCCCCCGGTCGGCGAAATGATCGAAAAGGATTGATTGCGATGAAAGAAGGCCGCCATCCGGAATACCAGGAATGCACGGTCAAGTGCGCCTGCGGGGTCACGTTCCAGACTCGTTCGACCCGCAAGGAGATCACTCTCGATCTCTGCTCTGCCTGCCACCCCTACTTCACCGGCACCCAGAAGCTCATCGACACCGCCGGTCGCGTGGAGAGGTTCCGCCGCAAGTACGCCGATCCGCACCGCCGTTAGATACCCCTGACGCCCCCGATCCCGGGTTGAGCGGAGGGAATCCGTGAATCTGCGAGACAAGGCTGACGAAGTCGAGGCGCGCTTCCAGACGTTGGAGGCGCGCCTGGCTGCGGCTTCCGACTCCGGCGACATGAAGGCGATCCGCGAGCTGTCGCGTGAACGCTCGGGAATGGAAGAGGTTCTGGCGGCGGCCGGCGAATACGCGCGCGCCTGCCGGGAACTCGAAGACGTGCGCGGGCTCCTGGAGCAGTCCGATCTCGATCCCGAGCTTCGCGAGATGGCCCAGGTCGACCGCAAGTCGCTCGAGGAGAAGATGACGGGGCTCGAGAGCGATTTCCGACGCAAACTCCTGCCGAAAGATCCCCTGGACGAGAAGAACGTGATCATCGAGATCCGGGCGGGCACGGGCGGCGAGGAGGCGGCGTTGTTCGCGGCGGTCCTCTTCAAGATGTATACCCGTTATGCCGAGCGCTCTGGCTTTCGAACCGACCTGATCTCCTCCAACCGCACCGAGCTCGGAGGGTTCAAGGAGATCATCTTCTCGGTGGAGGGGCGCGGCGCCTACTCGCTCTTGAAATACGAGGGCGGCGTGCATCGAGTCCAGAGGGTCCCCCGGACCGAGGCGTCGGGAAGGATCCACACTTCGGCCGCGACCGTGGCGGTATTGCCGGAGCCGGACGAGGTCGAGGTCGAGATCAGCATGAACGACCTGAGGATCGACGTCTACCGGTCGTCGGGTCCCGGCGGCCAGAGCGTCAACACCACGGACTCGGCGGTGCGCGTCACCCATATCCCCACCGGCCTCGTCGTTTCCTGCCAGGACGAGAAGTCCCAGTTGAAGAACAAGAACAAGGCCCTGCGCGTCCTGAGGGCGCGCCTGCAGGAGCATGCCGAGGAGCGCACAAGAAGCGAGCAGGCGTCATCGCGGCGGTCCATGGTCGGTTCCGGGGATCGTTCGGAGCGGATCCGGACCTACAACTATCCCCAGGGCCGTGTGACCGATCACCGCATCGAGCTGACGCTTTATGCGCTCGAGGACGTTCTCGACGGCGAATTGCAGCGGCTCGTGGAGCCGTTGCAGCTGGCCGACCAGAACGCGCGTCTCTCCGGCGCCTCGGCGATCGCGTAGATGGCCGGCCTCGAGGGGCCCGGGCAGGGCTTCGAGAATGCCGCGGAAGCGGTCTCCTGGGGCGGCCGGGCCCTTGAGGGAGTCTGCCCGGACGGCTCGCTCGCGGCGCGCGAGTCGCGGTGGATGCTGGAGGCGGCGGCCGTTGCCGCGGGAAGGGATCCGCTGTTTCTGCGCCGCCCCGAGATCACGCCCCGCGTCGCGGCGGTCTTCCGCTCGCACGTGGCCCGGCGGAGCCGGGGCGAGCCGCTGGCCTACGTCGTCGGGGAGGCCTCGTTCCGCGGCATCGACCTCTTCGTCACCGCGGACGTGCTGATCCCGAGACCCGAGACCGAGCAGCTGGTCGAGGTTGCGCTGGAGGAGATCCCGCGGGACACCCCGTGGTGCATTCTTGACCAGGGGGCGGGAAGCGGAGCGATCGGAATAGCCCTCGCGATCGAGCGTCCGGCCGCGCGCGTGACCTGCGTGGAGATTTCGCCCTCCGCGGCCGACCTGGCGCGGCGGAACGTTGCCCGACACGGCCTCGCGGAGCGCGTCGAGATCGTGGAGGCCGATCTGTATCCGCCCGGAGGCGGGACGTTCGACGCGATCGTCGCCAACCTCCCCTACGTTCCTGACGGCGCGGTCCTGCCCGAGGACGTGGCGGCTTGGGAACCGGCGCGCGCCCTGCGGGGAGGTCCCACCGGACGCGAAATCATTGAACGATCGATCGAACTGGCCGATGATAGAGTGCGGGCCGGAGGATTGCTCATGTACGAGATCGGCGAGGACCAGCGCGAAGGATTCGAGAGGCGCTGGCCGGAACGGTTCCGTTTCCGGGCGGATCTTGCAGGCCGCACCCGGTTCATGACAGGACGGAGATAGATGGACAGGATCGTTGTTCACGGGGGACGGAGACTCAAGGGGACGGTTCCGATATCGGGCTCGAAGAACGCGGCCCTGCCGATCATGGCTGCGTGCATCCTGGCGCGGGGGCGCGTACACCTGGAGAACGTGCCGCAGATCCGGGACATCAAGTCGATGTTCGCCGTTCTCCGCACGCTCGGAGCCCACGCCGTCCTCGACAATCGCGGACGCGCCACGATCTCGACCCGCACCGTCGACAAGCCCGAGGCGCATTACGAGCTGGTGAAGACGATGCGCGCCTCGATACTCGTTCTCGGGCCGCTCCTGGCCACCCAGGGGCATGCCCGCGTCTCCCTGCCCGGAGGTTGCGCCATCGGAACCCGCCCGATCGACATCCACCTGAAGGGGCTGGAGGCGATGGGGGCGGACATCCGGATCGAGGGAGGATACGTGGTGGCCGAGTCGGAGCGCCTGAGCGGGGGGAACTACCGCATGCCCTTCGCGTCCGTCGGCGCGACCGAGAACCTGATGATGGCCGCCGCGCTCGCCGACGGCACCACGGTCCTCGAGAATTGCGCGCAGGAACCGGAGATCGCGGACCTGGCGGACTTCATCAATGCCATGGGCGGCGAGGTCTGGGGTGCGGGCACGGAGCGGATCGAGATCCACGGCAAGGAGACCCTGAAGGGGTGCACCTACCCGGTGATGCCGGACCGGATCGAGGCCGGGACATTCCTCGTCGCCGGTGCGCTCACCGGGGGCGACGTGACGGTCGACCCGATGCCGCGGGTTCACCTGCAGGCCTTTCTCGACAAGATGCAGGAGGCGGGCTGCGAGCTGGAATGCGACGATGAGCGTCAGACGATCCGCGTCCTGCCCTCGCCGGATTTGAAGCCCATCACGGTCAAGACCGAGGTCTTCCCGGGGTTTCCCACCGACCTCCAGGCCCAGCTGATGGCCCTTTCGACCGTGACGCCCGGCGTGTCGGAGTACCACGAGACGATCTTCGAGAACCGGTTCATGCATGTCGCCGAACTGCGCCGGCTCGGGGCGGATATCGCGGTCGAGGGCGCGGTCGCGAGGGTGCGCGGCGTCGAGCACCTATCCGGAGCCGAGGTGATGGCCTCCGATCTTCGCGCCTCCGCCGCCCTCATCCTCGCCGGGCTCGTCGCTCGCGACCGGACGGTCGTGACGCGCGTCTACCACATCGACCGCGGTTACGAGAGGTTCGAGGAGAAACTGGCCGCTCTCGGAGCCAACATACGCCGGGACCGCGACACCGCGAACTGAGGGCCGTCGGGGCCGTCTGACGGGTTTTATCCATGCGAGCGGAGGGACTCGAACCCCCAAGCCTTGCGGCGCCAGATCCTAAATCTGGTGCGTCTGCCAGTTCCGCCACGCTCGCGCCGACCCCATGCTACCACACAGGTCGAGCGGGCGCGAAGGGCCTTTGAGGCGGGGCGGCAGGAGTTGCCGGCAAGGGAGGGCGGCTGCCGAAGCCTTGCGAAACGCTCCGCGTCCGTTCTCTCTACGCCGCGCTCATCGCCGTGCCGCGGATGCCGGGTAGTTCCAGGGCCAATTGCGGCCCGTCCGCCTCGGTAGGGTTCTTCCGCCGGATGATGTCGGCCGAGACGAATCCGCCTGCCGTGATGTGACCGCGCACGTGCACGGAATCACCGCAGGACCATTCCCGCCGCAAGCGCGAAGCCCCGCTGCCGCGCACCTCGACACCGACGCGCGCTCCGCCCGTTGTCGCAACCACGAAGCGCGCGCGGTCGCGGCGTGCGTCCGCCACTCGCTCGATCGAGGAATTGATGCGCCCGTCCAGGATCACCAGGTTCATGACATTCATCTCCTTTCCGCGTCCGAATTCATTCGAGGACCGCGTTCAATTTCAGCATTTCGATCGTTCCCCGTCCGAAGCCGGGCAGGCGGTCGATCTCGTCCCAGTTCCGGTATCCGTCCCGGGGCCGGTTCGAGACCAGGATGCCCGCCCGGTGGGAGCCGATGCCGGGGATGGTCTCGAGCTCGTCCGCCGTCGCGTCGTTGATGGAGAGACGGTCCGGTGTCGATATCGCGCCCCCGTTCGACGGATTCTTCCCGTTTCCGCCCGTGGCCCGCCCCGGCGTGCCGCGGGGCTCGAGGTCCCGGACGGTGAAGAAGGGGACACCATCCTTGACCGAGTCGGGCACGCGCTCGATGAAGCGGTCTCGCCGCGTGATCTCATCGCCGGATGTCTCCTGACCGCAGGATTCACTTGGCGGTTTCGCGTCCGCCCGTGCCGATTCCTCGCCGGCGATCACCGCCTGGCGGCCTCTCAGCGTCGATTGCAGGCCGGTCACGGACTGCATCGTGATATGCCCCGGCGCCGTTTCCCTCAAGGCGGATGATCGTCCCGTCTTGAGCCCGAAAGCCACAACAAGAGCCATGACAGCGGCGACAGGCAGTGTTTCGGCAATTTCCCGAATCATGTTCTGCATCTATTCAAACAACGTGCCGAACGCAACACGTGAAATCCCAGCTCAAGGATGCCGAAAAAAGTACGAAATGGAACATGTGTACAAGGCCGTACTTTTAGTTCGATCTCGACGCCCATCCTCTTGCGCTCACGGCTTCGTTTGACTAGACTCGGTCGTTCCAGAGCCTGGGTAGCTCAGTTGGTAGAGCAGGGGACTGAAAATCCCCGTGTCGGCGGTTCAACTCCGTCCCCAGGCA
>CAZWVM010000047.1:0-20964 GCA_964637705.1 uncultured bacterium | reverse complement strand
CCTACATGGCGCCGATGGCCTTCAACGTCCCGGTCGCCATGCTCATGAGCCTCCTGGTGGCTTTCACCGTGACGCCCTGGGCCGCCTACCACGCCCTGCGCCGCGAGTACGACATCCCGGCGCCGGCGTTCGATATCCGGGAGACGGGGCTCTATCGCCGCTACGGCGCGCTCGTCCGCCCGCTTCTCCGCTCGCCCGCGAAGACCGGTCTCGTGCTCGGCGCGCTCGGTCTCGTCTTCTTCGCCTCCGTCGCGATGGTGCCGCTCGGCCTCGTCCCGGTGAAGATGCTTCCGTTCGCCAACAAGGACGACCTGCTCCTCGTGGTCGAGGCGCCGGAAGGATTCGCGCTCGAGAAGACCGACGCGGTGCTCGCGGAACTGGGGCAACTGGCGAGGAGCGTTCCCGAGGTGACCGACTACCAGTCCTACGCCGGTCTCTCCTCGCCCATCGACTTCAACGGCCTCGTCCGGCAGTACTTCATCCGCCGTGGCGGCAACATCGGCGACCTGCGCCTGAATCTCCTCCCGAAGACCGAGCGCCAGGCCTCGTCGCACGAAATCGCGCTGAGGCTCCGTCCGGAGGTGGACCGGATCGGCGGACGGCACGGGGTCATCGTGAAGGTCGTCGAGACGCCGCCCGGTCCGCCGGTCCTCGCGGGCATCGTCGCGGAGGTGCGGGGCCCCGAGGAGGCCTCGCACGAGGAGCTCATCGCGGTCGCCGCGAAGGTGAAGGACGAGCTCGCCGCGACGCCGCACGCGGCCGAGGTCGACTGGACGGTCGAGGCGGAACGGGAACGGCTCGAGATCGTCGTCGACCGCGAGAAGGCCGCTCTCTCGGGGGTCTCCGTCGAGGACGCCGTCGCGACGGTGAGATTCGCGCTCGCGGGAGGGGAGGCGGGCGGGTTGAGGGAAGGGGTGGAGCTGGAGGCGATCCCGATCCGCCTGCGCCTGCCCCGCGAGATGCGGGCGGACGAGAACGCGCTCCTGTCGTTGCGCGTGAGAGGCCGCACGGGCGCGCTCGTCCCGCTCGCGGAGATCTCGCGGCTCGAGCGCGTGACGATGCGCCCGATGATCTACCACAAGGACCAGAAACCCGTGGTGTACGTGACCGCCGAGGCCTCCGGCATCTCGCCCGTCAACGTCCTCTTCGACGCCGACGCCCGGATCGGAAAGATCCTGCCGCCGGGTTACGACGTTGATTGGCGCGGCGAGGGCGAGTGGAAGATCACGGTCGACGCCTTCCGCGATCTCGGCCTCGCCTTCGGCGCCGCCTGCGTCATGATCTACATCCTGCTCGTCGCCCAGACCGGATCCCTCGCCGTCCCGCTCGTCATCATGCTCGCCATCCCCCTGACGATGATCGGCGTCTTCCCCGGTTTCTGGCTCCTGAATCTCGCCCTGGCCCGCCCGGTCGGCGCGATCCCCAACCCCATCTTCTTCACCGCGACCGGCATGATCGGCCTCATCGCCCTCGCCGGGATCGTCGTCCGGAACTCGATCATACTCATCGATTTCATCGAACTCCTGAGGAGGGAAGGGAAGGACCTCGAGGAGGCGATCGTGGAGGCGGGAGCGACGCGTTTGAGGCCGATTCTCCTGACCGCCGGCGCCGCCTTGCTCGGGGCCTGGATCATCGTCCTCGACCCGATCTTCAGCGGCATGGCGTGGTCCTTCGTCTTCGGGATCGTGGCCTCGACGGGATTCACGCTGATCGTGGTGCCGGTTTCGTATAACCTGATGATGAGGAAGAAATGACGGAGGTGTGAAGAAGATGACGGTGGAAAAGTGGATTCGCGTGGTGGCGGGAACCTTCGTCATGCTCTCGGCGGCCCTGGCGTATTGGCACCACACGGCGTGGCTTCTCTTCACGGCCTTCGTCGGCGCCAATCTCTTCCAGAGCGCCTTCACGGGCTGGTGCCCGCTCATCACGATCCTCCGGAAGCTCGGCGTGCCGGACAGCTCCGGCCCCTGCTGCTAGGGGGCGGGCGCGATGGGCCTGAGAGTCCTTGTCGTCGGCGGAGTCGCCGGCGGCGCCAGCTGCGCGGCGCGCCTCAGGCGCCTCGACGAGACCGCCGAGATCGTCGTCTTCGAACGGGGACCCCATGTCTCCTTCGCCAACTGCGGCCTGCCGTACCATGTCGGCGACGTGATCCGGGAGGAAAAGAACCTCTTTCTCGCCACGCCGGCGCTCTTCAAGGCCCGGTTCGCCATCGACGTCAGGACGCGTCACGAGGTCCTCTCGATCGACCGCGCGAGGACCGAGATCGAGGTGAAGGATCTCGGGAGCGGTCTCGTCGCGCGCGAGCGCTACGACGCGCTCGTCCTCTCGCCCGGCGCCTCGCCCGTCCGCCCTCCCTTCCCGGGCGGTGACTTGCCCGGCATCTTCACGCTCCGCACCGTTCCGGACAGCGCGGCGATCCGCGCATGGATCGAGCGCCGCGAGGTCAAGCGTGCGCTCGTCGTCGGCGCCGGTTTCATCGGCGTCGAGATGGCGGAGAACCTCAGGCACCGCGGGATGGACGTGACGGTCGTGGAACTGGCCAACCAGGTCCTGCCGCCTTTCGATCCCGAGATGGCCGTCGAGATGAAGAGGCGCCTGGAGGAAAACGGAGTCACGCTGATCCTCGGGGATTCGCTCGAGAGCGTGAAGACCGCGGGCGACGGATTGCTCGCCCGCCTCAAGTCCGGCCGTACCGTCACCTCCGGTCTCGTCATCCTCTCGATCGGAGTGAAGCCCGATTCGGAACTGGCCGCCGCGTGCGGGCTCGAACTGGGCCCGCGCGGGCATATCCGGACCGACGACCGCATGCGCACGTCCGATCCCCGCATCTTCGCCGTGGGCGACGCCGTAGAGGTTCGGGAGGCCGTGACGGGCGCGTCGACGGCCGTGCCCCTGGCCGGCCCGGCGAACCGGCAGGGGAGGATCGCGGCGGACGTGATCGCCGGGCGCGACAGCCGATTCCGAGGGGTCCAGGCCACCGCCGTGGTCGGAGCCTTCGGGATGACCCTGGCCGCGACCGGCGCATCCGAGAAATACCTGCGAAGACAGGGGCGGGACGACTTCGAGCGGATCTGGGTCCATCCCGGTCACCACGTCGGCTACTATCCCGGGGCGAAGCCGATTCACCTGAAACTCGTCTTCTCCCGCGCCGACGGCCGTCTTTTCGGCGCGCAGGCCGCGGGCGAGGAGGGCGTGGAGAAGCGCATCGACGTGATCGCGGCCTTCATCCAGAAGGGCGGGAGCGTCTTCGACCTCGAGGAGGCCGAACTCTCCTACGCGCCGCAGTTCGGCGCGGCGAAGGACCCGGTGAACATGGCCGGGTTCGTCGCCGCCAACGTCGTGCGTGGCGATCATCCGCTGGCGGACTGGTCGACGCTCGAAGCGGATGTCGCGGCCGGCGCGGCGCTCGTCGATGTGCGTGAGCCCGCCGAGTTCGCGCGCGGCACGATTCCTGGCGCCATCAATCTGCCGCTTTCGATCCTGCGCGAGAGGGCCGGCGAACTGCCCCGGGACCGGGAGATCCTCGTCTTCTGCCAGGCCGGCCAGCGCGGCTACTATGCGGCGCGTTTCCTCGTTCAGAACGGTTTCAGGGCGCGAAACTACTCCGGCGGGTACGGCACGTGGACGCGCCTCGCGGGGCGCTGAATGCCCCTCGACCGGATCGAAGTGCACGACTCTCCGGAGGCCTCGTGATCCTTCGCCGAAGGGATTGACCGTGCCGTCCCTGTTGGAAATCCGTGACGCGATTCGCGTGAAGACCGCGGCGCGCGAACCCTTGAACGACGACGAACGCCTTCTCCTCCTGCTCTACGATTGCGCCGTAACCAATTTCGAGCCGGACGAGACGTGGGGATTTCTCCTGCGTCCGCCGCCGCCTTCCCCCCGTCGCATTCTCGTGATCCTTCTCTCCTCGATCGGGGACGTTCTCTACGCGACGCCCGCCTTCGACGCTTTTCGCTCGAGGTATCCGGAAGCCCGGATCGACCTCCTGACGGAAGAGACGGTCGCCGGCCTGGTCGGGACGCATGATGCGTTCGACGAGGTGATCGTCTTTCCCGGGGAGACGATCTATGCCGATCTCGGCGCCTCGTCGGTCGCGGCGGCCCACGGTCGGGCGCGGGAGGTCGTCGAACGGTTGCGCGCGGCCGGCTACGATTGGGTCGTGAACCTGCATACCTCGCCTCGCTCGGCGGGGTTGGCCGCCCTGGCCGGAGGCGATCGCGCCGACGGATTCGTGGTCTATGACGAGACCGGGCGCCCCACGGTCAAGGGTCATGCGGGGATACAGTTCAACACGTGGATGAGGACGAAGGAAGGCCAGGCGGCCGCCATGGATCCTCTCGCCGCGAACGCCTGGGCGCTCCTGGTCGACGCGGAAGACCGTGCCATTCGCTTTGCCGTGCCGGAGGAGGCGCGCCGCCGCGCGCGCGAACTCGCGGGCGAAGGACCCTTCCTCGGAATCGTGCCCGGCGCCAACCATTCCTCGCGGCAATGGCCCGCGGACCGTTTTCGAGCCGTCGCGGAACGGATCGGCGCCGCCCACGCCCTGGAGGTCCTCGTGATCGGCGGGGAGCGACACAGGACGGAGTGCGTCGCGGCGATGCCGCCCGGGGGCCGGTCGCTCGTGGGGCAACCTCTCGACGTCGTCGCCGCGGCCCTGGGCCGGACCCGGCTTCTCGTCTCGAACGAGACCGGAATCCATCACCTCGCCGCCGGGCTCGGAGTTCCGTCGATCGTCGTGGCCGGACCGAACTGGGTCGGGCCTTACGGCCCGGGTCTCCTGCTCCAATATGCATCCCTTCCATGCCGCCCCTGCGACCGGATGGATTGCCCTCCCGAATTCGCGCATGCGTGCATGGACCGTGTCGACGTGGATTCCGTTTGCGAGGCGGCGGAGGCATTCCTGGGAGGACGGACGGACCGCCTCGACCTCTCGGACCGCGGGCTCTTCGTCCACGAATGGGTTCCGCCCGGTCACGAGCTTCGTCTTCTCGGAAGCCGCTTTCGCCGGCTCCCCGCCGTGCCTCCGGACCGGTTCCTTCTGCTCGCCCGGTTCCGCCGCGAAGCAGCCTGGGACTCCTGGAGGGAGATCAACCGCTGGATCGGCATCGAGAGCGAACCCGGCGCACCGCGACTCCTCGCCGCCGCCCGAAAGGTGTGGAACCTGGAGATCGATCCCTCGGATCCGGAGGCTCGACCGGGCGATGAAGTGCTGCGGTCCATCGCGCGGCAATGCATGCTCGGCGGCGCGTCGCGCGGATCACGACCGAGCGGATGACGGGGGGCTCCCGGGTGAATGCGTCTCCGGGAAGATTCCCCGGGCTCGCGAGGCGCGTCAGTTGTGGACCATGAGGGCCTTGTCGACCTTGACGATATCGAAGGGATTCGCCCGGCGGTAATCGAGAATCTCGCCGATGAAGCGCGCATCGGCATCCCTGTTGAAGTGATTCCAGCCGACGGCTTTCGCGATCGACGTGCGGACGATCATGGCCCCGATGTCGCATCCATAGGGCTCGAACCGCGACGAGAAAAAACCGTAGTCCCCGGGAGGAACGTTCGCGGGATGATCGTGAGAATGGACACAGTCGAAATGAACGACTCCGACCCGTTCGTCGGCCAGGGGAGCCAGCGCGTATTCGACGAACTTCGGGACGTAATAGTTGTCGCCGTTGGTGAAGAGCACGCAGGGCGCCATGACGAAGTTCTTGAGCGCTTGCGCCCGCAGGCTGTGTCCCCAGTCGTTGAATCGCAGGCCCGATTCGCACCATCCCAGGTTGAGACCGGTCTTCCGCCCGATCTCTTCGATGCCCGCCTTCTGGCCCGCCGCTCCCGGACCGTCGTGATAGACCAGCACGTTGAAATCCCTCCGGGTCTGGCAGGCGAGTGAATGCAGCAGGCACGGGAGTTCGCGCTCCTGGTTGAAGGTGGCGACGACGATGTCCAGCATGACGGGAGAGTAGGTCAGCGCCGCAAGGGACGCAACAACGGATGCCGGGCTACTCGATGCGTCGGCGAAGCGGCTGGGGCGCACCTGGCAGGGCCGCGGGACCGGGCTCCGGCTCGGAGACGACCGGCGCCGGAGCGACGACCGCGGGCGACGGCGCGGCGGCCGCCGGAGCGGCAACCGCGGCCGGGCGGCGCGTGACGCTCGACGAGCGCGGCGCCGATGGGGCGCTCGCGGCAGCCGTGACGCCTTCGTCCACGCGCCCGCCGCCGAAGAGGTAGCCCGCGCTGATGCGGTGCGCCTCGCCGAGAGCGCCGAAGGGCACGTAGGCGTAGTCGATCTCCAGCCCCGAGAAGTTGAAGCCGATGCCCGCGGTCAGGCCCTCGCCGACATCGCGGCCCTGGGAACGGTACCCGGCGCGCAGCTTCATGAACTCGATCGGCTGCCACTCCGCGCCCACTCCGCCGTCCACGTCGCGGTCGATGTACTTCACGACATCGGCGGCCAGGAGGAGCTTCCAGCGCGGCATCCAATAGGCGGCGCCGCCGCGCACCGCCAGCGGGAAGTCGTCGCGCTGGCTGATGTACTTCAGCCCCGTGCCGGCGTTGGTGACCGCGAGACCGAGGGTGAGACCTTCGACGTCGCGCACCTGCAGGCGCACGCCCAGGTCCGCCGCCACGCCGTCGGCGCTCACGTCGTCGATCTCGCTGCGGATGTAGCGGATCGCCGCGCCCACGCCGAGATACTCGTTCATCTTCAGGCCGTAGTGGACGGAAAGCCCGTAGTCGCGCGAACCGAAGGTCCCGCCGACGGCGGCCAACTGCCCGTTCGCGTTCTCCGTCGTTCTCTGCAGATCGTCCACACCGACCGTGTTGAAGACCACGCCGATGCGCGAGCGCGCGCCCAATTGCCCCGTGGCGCCCGCATACTCCTGCGTCACACCCTGGAACCACTCCGTGTGCTGGAAGCCGATCTGCCAGGCCGAGGGCGCCGAAGCGAGCGCGGCCGGCTGGCCCCAGAGCGTGAAGACATCGTGTCCGTAGGCGGCATAGGTGCCGCCCATCGCCGCGTGACGTCCGCCCATTTCGAGCTTCAGGAATTGGGCCGTCGCCGTGCCCGCGCGCGACGATATGTTCACGGCGCCGGAAGGCATGGCGATGACCAAGCAGAGAAGAAGGGCGAGAACAGGAAGGAACGGGCGCTCTAGAATGCGAGTGACCACGCTTGAATTCTAAGCTTGCCCGCCTGAGAAATCAATCATCAACGCGCCTCAAAGTGAAGGAAAATGAGCAAGGTAAAAAAAGATACGTTCAGTTCAGGGATTCGGGACCGCGGCAGGCTCGCTCTTGGGCTTTCGTTTCTTCGGACTCGATCCGGGCTTCTCCAGGGGCTTCCCGTCGAGGCAGAGCGGGCACTTGCCCGGCTCGTAGAGGGGAGCCGAGAGATTGAGGAGCGCGTGGCAGTCGATGCCCTCCGCGCTGAAGTTGCCTCGGTTCACCATCGCGCCGATGCCCACCGCCAGGGCGCCATGACGCCGCACCAGGTCCACGACCTCCAGGGCCGATCCGCCCGTCGTGAGCACATCCTCCACGACGAGGACCTTCTCGCCCTCGCGGAGCTTGAAGCCACGGCGCAGGGCGAAGCCCTTGCCGACGCGCTCGGTGAAGTAGGAGGGAACGTTCAGGGCCTGCGCGACCACGAAGGAGAGGACGATCCCGCCGATCGCCGGCGCCACGACGGACTCGATGCCGTGGGGCCTGAAGTGGTCGGCCAGGGCTCGTGCGGCGTCCGCCGCATCGGAGGGGACGGCCAGGAGCTTCGCGAGTTGAAAATAGACGCTCGAGTGCTTGCCCGACGACAATTCAAAGTGGCCCCGCACGATCGCCTCGTGCTTGGCCAGTGCCGCTTCCAGATCGAAACTCATGGCGTTACCGCCTCCATTTCCTTGATGAGAGCCTCCGCCGCGCGGGCGGGATCGGAGGCCGTTAGAATCGGGCGCCCCACCACGAGGTGGGTCGCTCCGGCGCGCAGAGCCTCGGTTGCCGAGGCTGTCCGCGCCTGGTCACCCTTGGGGTCCGAAGCGCCCCGGACGCCCGGGGTCACGATGAGGGCCCCGGGAGGAAGAGCTTCCCTGAGGAGCGCTGCCTCGAGCGGCGAGGCGACGACACCGGCCGCGCCGGCCGCGACCGCCGACTTCGCCCATCCGACGACCCGGTCGCGGCTTGTCATTGCACCGCCGAAGAGAGCGCGCTGGGTCTCTTCCGAGATGCTGGTCAGGAGCGTCACGGCCAGGACCTTGAAGGAACCGGCCGCGCCTTCGACGGCGGCCTTGACCATCTCGGCGCCGCCTGAGGCATGGACCGTGACGAGGTCCACCCCGAGCGAGGCCGCCGACTGGGCGGCCGTTTCGACGGTCTTCGGAATGTCGTGGAGCTTCAGATCGAGGAAGATCCGGCCTCCCTCGCCCTTGACCGCCTCGACCACGGCGGGGCCGTGAGCCACGAAGAGCCGAAGGCCGATCTTCAGGGTCGAGACCACGGGGGTCAGCCTTCGGCTCAGGGTTCGGGCCTCCTCGAGGGATGCCACGTCGAGTGCGGGTATGAGCCTGTCTTTCGCGTTCATGGATCAGCTCAGGATATCATAAACCACGGTCGGCCCCTGGTAAATGAAGCCGGTATAGAGCTGAACCAAGGTCGCGCCAGCCTCTATTTTCGATAGATAGCTGATACGATCGAAGACGCCGCCCATGCCGATAATGGGCAGTCTGCCCTTGGAGACAGCCTTGACCGTTCGGATCACCTCGTTCGACCTTTCGGCCAAGGGGCGTCCGCTCAGCCCCCCCGTCTCGGGCATGTCATGCCGGATCGTCGTGTTCGTCGCTACGATGCCGGCAAGGCCGACCCTGAGTGCCAGGTCGGTGATCTCCCGGATTTCATCGTTCGAGAGGTCCGGGGCGATCTTGACGAGGAGGGGCTTGCCGGCGGCGATCGACTTGAGGCGCGTGAGGATCGGCTCGAGCATGCGGGGGGATTGGAGTTCGCGGAGGCCGGGGGTGTTGGGGGAACTGACGTTGACTACGAAGAAGTCGCCCACGTCCTTGAGCACCGTGAGGCAGCTGACGTAGTCTTCCGCGGCCTTCTCGTTCGGGACGACCTTGGATTTTCCGATGTTGATCCCGACGGGAAAACCGGGCCGTTCCTTCTTCTTACGCTCGGCGATGACGCGCTCGGCGATTCGCTCCGCGCCCTCGTTCGGGAAGCCCATGCGGTTGACGAGCGC
Source organism: uncultured bacterium (assembly GCA_964637705.1). Lineage (GTDB taxonomy): Bacteria > UBA8481 > UBA8481 > UBA8481 > UBA8481 > CAZWVM01. The sequence goes on along the minus strand of CAZWVM010000047.1, from coordinate 11,741 downwards.
CTGGTCGGCGGGATAACGGAAGATCCGTGGCTTGGGATTCCCCGGTTGGGCCTGGAAGGTGATGGTGCCGAGTTCGCAGTAGCCGAATCCGAGGCGGTCCCAGGCCGAAATGGCCTCCCCGTCCTTGTCGAACCCGGCAGCGAGACCAATGGGATTGCGGAAGGTGAGTCCCCAGAGCGAGACGGGCAGTTGCGGCGCCGGGTGATTCTCGCAGACGATCGCGCGCGCGAGGGGGTTCTTGAGCACTACGAGCGCCAGGGAGTGCACGAACTCCGGATCGAGGTGGAAGAGGATCGAGCGGAGGAGGGGGTACATGGTGCGATTATCTCTCTCCCCGGTCGCCATAGCGAGCCCCGCGGAGAAAGAGGTTCTCGGCGGTTGACGGCAAGCTAGGACGCGCGTTGGGTTCGATGAGAAAAGGGCGTCGAGATGATCGAGCAACGATAGCGAAGCATCCGGGCAGGAGTCGTCCACGAACCGCGTCCGAGTCGTGACGCACGTCGACCTCATGCCAGCCTGTTACACGATCCTTGTGTCGCATGAGACATTCGGTTTCGGTGGGCACGAGCTGGTGGGGGAGTCTCTCCCACGTTGGGGTATCGACACGCCTGAAATTGTCGCCGGCCCAAGGCAACCATCTCATGAAGGACCTTGGAATGCCCGGCACGGTTTCGCCTCGCGAATTCCAGATGACCCTGAATTGCAGTTCGCCCGACCTCGTTGAAAGAATGTCGGTCTGATCGGTCCAGTCCGCGCGCCGGAAATCGTTTGGCATGTTTGGGGTGCGCGATTGAAGAAAGGTGGGAACCGGGTCATAGGCTATGGGCGGCAATGAAGGCGAAGTCACGACGGGCGCGCCGCCGCGGCAATCGAACTGTATCACACCAACGGATGCTTCCTGTTCACCGGTGACTCGCGCGAGCCGGATCCTGATCTGGAGGGTTCCGGCAACGAGGCTTTGGGTATCCAAATCGTTCAGCAAATGCCAGATGTCTCCCTCTGCGGTTCGAAACCATCCGGTGACGTCGCCCGAGGTATCGGTCAGCGAGATTGAACGCAACGACTCGACTCGCGAAAGATCGAAAAACGGCGTCAGGATCTCGCCTTCGTTCCATTCAGGGTTCGCCGCCCCCACGGAATGCAGTTCGTTGTAGGGTTCGCCAGATGGAGGCCAGACCCATTTTTCGTAGACTAATTTGGCTGCGACGGGCGAAGCTCCCACGAATGTGCTTCCGTACGGGATGACACTGAGACGCTTCGACCCGTCCAGGGATTGAATCACGAGATGATAGTCGAAACCCGCCACGGCTTCGCCGCGCCCCATGAAGACGGGCGCCCAGAGCAAGGCGGGCGGAGGTGTCATTCCCCCGTCGAGGGACAGAAATCGCATATCGCTGCCCTGCATGGCGTGGAGAATCAACGCAGGTGTTTCCGGGCACCAATCCGTGAAAACGGTGCCGATGGTACCGGATACGGGCAGGTGCGACAGGATGCCGCCATCCGGCGCGACGATGCGAAGACCGGGCCGGTCGTCCTCCAGAATGTAGCCGATCAGGATCTTCTGGTTGTCCGGGGACCAGGCGGGGCACGCCTCATACCTGCACCCGGCCGGGCGTGGAAACAGGTTTCCTCCGAAATGCAGGATTCCCATTCCCTGATTGGGCTGGTCGACCTGGAAGACAATACGGTCATCATCGCTTGAGACATCGAGGTAGCCTTCTCCGAGATACGAGCCATTGAATGGGGAAGAAGCGATGATCGTTCTCTGAGACGTGGCTTCATCGTAAGAGACTACGGCGCCCAGGTTAGGATCGCAGTGGATCACGCGGCGGCCGTCGTGGCTCCAACGAGGAGTTTCCATTCCGCCGAACATTCCGGTGACCGCGATGAGCCGGTCCCGGCTCAGCCGCACCCGGTCCGTATCGACAAATGCGGCGCCGCTGAGTTCGAGGGGTTGGTCGCGAGAATGGTATCCGAACCGAAAGGTGAACGTTTCCTGAGTTATCGAGGCCGGAACGATATCGCGGGCATACGCTTCGGCGCCGATGGCGAACGCTAGACCGAGCGATGCCGGACGAGCGTCGGCGGGGAGATTCAGATTGTTTCGAAGACGCGGCCAGTTCAGCTCGGTATCGAACGCCCCATTGGACACGCTGAAAAAAGTCGTCTCGGTCCGCGCGCCGGACTCGGTCAGAATCGTGAAACCGCATGTGCGGTTTGACGACACATCATTCCAGCGGAATGTCCCCGGCTCGCGGTTGTGCTTGATCGTGCCGCTGACCTTGAGGGTGTCGCCCTGGAGGGCGGCCGTCGCGTCGATCGTCCAGCCGGGGAAGAAGTGGTGCAGGACGCCGGCCGAGGCGCGGACGGCAAGCGGCCATTGGACCGTCAGGTAGTCGTCGAGGACATCGTGTGTCAGCATCCATGAGGCGTTCCAGGCATGGATTTGATACGAAGGAATGGTCCCGGGCACCGCGTTGGGATCAGGCGTCACGTCGAAGGTGTAGTAACCCGCCCGGGCCAGCTTCATCGGTGCGGCGGCGAGATGCTGATTGCGATGGGTCAGATACGCGCCAAGTATAGGGCCGCCGCCGCCGGGAAGCTGGTATGAGGTGTAGGTCAGCGAATTCAATGCAGCCGGGTTTTCGTTGATGTCGTCAGGATAGCGGGGAAGCGGGAAGTCGGCGGTACCGAGCGGATAAATTCTATTCGGCGAAAAAAAGTTGCGATTGACGAGCCCGGCGATACCCTGCGGGCCGGTGCTGGTCCAATATTCTGCCAAACTTTGTACCTGGATCGGTGTGGTTACGTTGACGCCGGCATCAGCCGCACGATCCATGATCATATAAAAATCCCTGTTTGCCGCATAGACCTCGACGTAACCGCTCTCGACATAGATCGAGCTACCGATCCAGGCGACCTGATCGTAGTGCTGATCAGCCCGAACATGCTCCGGCTGGGTCAAATCTTGAACCAGATGCGCGCAGGTTCCAACTCGATAGTAACATTCGCCGAAATGTTGTCGGCGCGAGACCGGATCCGTTGTTTGTAGCGCATCGCGATAGCGATCAAAGGCGACCTCGTATCGCCAAGGATTGCCCAGTTTAGTTGAGGCCCATTCGCGAGAGCTTGAGCTAATTGGGTCTAATAGACCAGATTGATCGATCGGATTGAAGAAGTGATTAATGCCTCGCTGGCCATCATCTTCATCGATCGCCCCTTGAATGATCAGTTGATTGATCGGACGCGATAGCATCCACTGATTAGGATGGATGATAGAATGTGCGGAATAGCGTTCGTTTGTGAATGGCGTTCCAAGCGTCCAGCCCAATTCGCGCCAGGCTCTATCGGTGAAGGCCGAATGTTTCACTTGCGGATCCCACGCCGTGACTTCGGGAACGAGACATAGAATCAACGTGAAACCGAATATAACGACTCCCAACGCAGACCTGATACGCCGAAGCAACCTAGCCAGCCCAACGATTATCGAAATGGCTACAAATTCGCCCAGGAAGGCAATGATCCCCCATTGAATGTGGTCGTTCTTTCCAGGATAAAATATACCTGCGAAACCATAGGGGATATCAATATATTCATTTAGATAGTACCAAGGCCAAGTAAGAAAAACTAACGGCCATGGATTCTCGGCAGCCGTGAACGTCGTAAAAAACAACCACAAAGCCCAAAATATACCAGTTTGCGTTCCGGCAAGGGCAAGTGGCCAGAACCACCACTTTTTCTTCATAACTCCGTCGCCTTCCATATGCCGTCGCAGTTCGCGCCGTTCGTGACCGCGAAGGGAACATTGCTCGGCGCGGGAATCCCCTGTCCGAGCAATGCTACGCGAGAGGTCCTGTTCGAGACCGCGCTATTCCACTGGAATGTCCTCGGCTCCCGGTTGTGACGGATCGTACCCGAGACCTTCAGCGTGTCGCCCTGCAGGGCGGCCGTGGCCGCGATCGTCCAGCCCGGGAAGAAGTGGTGCAGGACGCCGGCCGAGGCGCGGACGGCAAGCGGCCATTGGACCGTCAGGTAGTCGTCGAGGACATCGTGTGTCAGCATCCATGAGGCGTTCCAGGCATGGATTTGATACGAAGGAATGGTCCCGGGCACCGCGTTGGGATCAGGCGTCACGTCGAAGGTGTAGTAACCCGCCCTGGCCAGCTTCATCGGCGCGGCGCCGAGATGCTGATTGCGATGGGTCAGATACGCGCCAAGTATGGGGCCGTCGCCGCCGGGAAGCTGATATGAGGTGTAGGTCAGCGAATTCAGCGAGGTTGGATTCTCGTTGATGTCGTTCGGATAGCAGGGCCGAGGATAATCCGAATCACCCCATGGCCGGATCGAATCCGGCGAGAAAAAGTTGCGGTTCACCAGCCCGGCGATGCCGTCCGGGCCGGTGCTGGTCCAGTAGTCAGGAAAGTTCTGGGTCAGGATTGGATCAGTGACATTGATACCATACGATCCGGCTGTCGCCAACACGCCGGCGACGGGCCGCGTGGCGGCGTAGACCTCGTAGAAGTTGTCTATCGGATGCGGATCGTTGCGGACATGTTCCGCTTCGGTCAGGTCTTGAACAAGGTGCGAAAGCATGCCGATGCGGTAGTAGCGGTCCGCAAACCGACGGTTACGAATTAGTGGATTGGTTGAAGCCTGTAGCGCCTCGATATATGCCTGCCGTGCCTGTGGGTAGTTGTGATCGTTTCCAACCGCGCCTGTCGCCCAGGCAAGCGAACTGGCATAATGTAGCAAGCCACTATCGTTGATAGTATTATAGAAGTGGCGTAAGAACCGCGCCATTCCTTGCGGTGGATTCAGCCAGGCATCTTCATCAATAGTTCCCAACCTGATCCAAACGGGGCATGATAACTGCAAATCGGATTGCGTCGGCAAAGAGGTTGCCATGAATCTTACCGAATCATCAATCTCCATATTTGCATACCGGATATAAAAAACATCGCGACCCGAATCGAACAAATATGAATGCGTATTAGTTTCATTCCAGGCATCGATACCCGGTGAGAAAAACAGAACGGAAAACGTTGTAAAAGTTAGAAGTCTAGCGCGACTACGTTTTTTTGCGACATGGTAATAGATCACCCTGATTCCTAAAATGGTTACACCATCCAGAAACGCAATGACTACGATCCAAAATGCAAAAAAGTCATACCCATTGAATTCGTGGATGAATGAGGGGCTTGCTTTATGAAACAGATCCATGAACAAATTTAACCATGGAAAGCCTGCAATCGGCAAAGACCATCCCGTTTCATCGACGGTAAGAAACATGGCGATGCAAAAAATGAAGAATGCGGAGCGAATCAGCTCGAACTCAATCAAGCGCACAAACCATTTTGTTTTCAAAACCCCACCACCTTCCAGACGCCGTCGACTTGCTGGAAGTAGATCATGAAGTCGATGGTCCGGTCGATCACCGGAATGTAGCGTGGCACGTTGTACCAACGCAGTGTAGGGCCGAGGGCCCGTGCCGGTCGTATGGCTGCCATCTCACGCGTGATGCGCGCCAGCGTGTCGCGCGAGATGCCGGCGTAAATCCGGCTGAACCGTTCCTGAAATTCCTCGGTCACCGTCGCCAACGCCGCGGCCGTGTCGCCGCGGATCAGGCCCTCCCGGTAAACGTTCCACGTCTCCTGGATCTGCCGCTCATCAGGATCGCCACCCGGCCTGACGATGTGGTTCCCCTCGAACACGACCTTGGCCTTCTGGACGGCCTGGTGGTAGAAGCGCGCGGCGGCGGCGCGACGGCCGGCGACAAGTTCCTCATCCGCCTTTGCCAGGCTCTCGTTCGCATTGCGGATGTGCGGACTGCCCTCGTAGCTGAAACCATAGATGCATTGCACCAACTCATGCCCGGCGCGGTGGCTCGCCTGCGCCAGCGTGTCCGCGACCGATGACGCGCCAACGGCGCCCTTGTCTGCAGCCAGTTCCACCTGCTGGATCACTTGCGCCAGGTATTCCAGGCTCGTTGGCATCTTGCCCGAGTTGAACGCGGCCTGCGCGTCGCGCAAACGGCTATGCGCTCCGCCAAGATGCTGTCCCCCACGTTGCGGCGTCGTGGAGCGCGCCATCTCTTCGAGCGATAAAACTCCCTGATTCAACGCCGCGCAATACGCCTCGCGGTCGAGGTAATACGTCAGGTCGCCGCCGGGTCTCGGCCGTCGGCCATGGCGGGCTCCACGATCAGGAGTGCGGCCGTGACGGCCTCGTTCGCCGTCAAATGCGTTTCCTCGATCGTTGTCTTGCCCTGCTTCCCATTCGTTCTGACCGTGATCGTTTCCCTGCTCACTGGACCCTGCGGGCAGCATTATGCAGATGGTCAGGCCCAGAATCACCCATGACGGGAACAGACTCTTCATGACGCTACCGGCCGGCCCTCGTTCGACGCTGCACCGATGCGACGACGGTTCGGACTCCGTCACCCCTCGAACCTCGCGCCTCCGACAAAGGTCATCACCGGCCAGCAGCGGTAGGTCCCGCCGAGGAAGCAGGAGTTGCGAGACTTGCTCCGGAAGAGATCCTCCCGCACCGTGCGCTCGCGCTTCGGGTCAAGCACGACGACGTTCGCCGGCTCCCCGACCTCGATCGCGCCGCCCGGGAGCGAAAAGACCCGAGCGGGCCCCGTGGAGAGGCATTCGACCCAGCGCAGGGGCGAGAGGATCCCGGTTTCGACTAGCGTGGTGTACGTCACGGCCGCGGCCGTCTCCAGCCCGATCGTCCCGAAGGGCGCCTCGTCGAAGGGATAGTCCTTCTCGATCGCCGTGTGCGGCGCGTGATCCGTCGCGATGGCGTCGAGGGTTCCGTCGCGAAGCGCTTCACAGATCGCCTTGCGGTCCTCCTCGGTCCTCAGGGGCGGGCTCATCTTGAAGTGCGTGTCGTAGCCGGCGAGCTTCTCGTCGGTGAGGGCGATATGATGCGGCGCGGCCTCGCCGGTCACCGCGAGCCCCTTCGATTTCGCGGCGCGGATGAGTTCCGCTGCGCCCTTCGTCGAGACATGGGCGATATGGACGCGGGCGCCCGTCAGTTCCGCCAGCGCGACATCGCGCGCGACCGCGATGTTCTCGGCGTGAGCGGGAATGCCGCCGAGGCCCAGGAAGGCGCTCATCCGGCCCTCATTCATCTGCCCGTTCTTCGAAAGATTCTCGTCGATCGAGTGCAAGGTCAGCGGCACGCGGATCGCGCGGCTGTACTCCATCGCGCGGCGCATGATGAGGGCGTCCATGACCATGCGGCCGTCGTCGGAGAAGGCGACCGCGCCTTCGTCCGCCAACTGCCCCATGTTCGTCAGGCTCTTGCCCTCGATCCCGTGCGTGATCGCCCCGATCGGGTAGACCCGCGCGAAGCCCGCGGCCTCGGCCCGGTCGATGACGTACCGGATGGAGGCGGCGGAGTCGAGGGGCGGCCGGGTGTTCGGCATGCAGCAGACGGCCGTGAAGCCGCCGGCGACCGCCGCCTCCGCGCCGCTCGCGATCGTCTCCTTCTCCTCCTGCCCCGGCTCCCTCAGGTGCGCGTGCAGGTCGATGAAGCCCGGCGCGACCCAGCGGCCCGCGCAGGGGACGACTTCCGCGTCGCCCGCCGCGAGATCGCGGCCGACGGCGCCGATCCGATCGCCGTCGATGAGCACGTCCAAGAGCTCGTCCTGGTTCTTCGCCGGGTTGAGGAGCCGCCCGCCCTTGAGAAGATATCGCTTCGTCATCGTCGCCACCTCACAGCTTCCCGGCGAGCAGGTACAAGACGCTCATCCGGACCGCCACGCCGTTGGTCACCTGCTCCAGGATCACCGATTGCGGCCCATCCGCGATCGCCGGGTCGATCTCCACCCCGCGGTTGATCGGCCCCGGGTGCATCACGATGCAGCCCGGCTTGGCCTTCGCCAGCCGGCGCGCGTCGAGGCCGTAGCGCTTGTGGTATTCGCCGATCGAGGGGAAGAAGGTGCTCTCCATCCGCTCCGTCTGGATCCGGAGCATCATCACCGCGTCGGCGCCGTCGAGCGCCTTGTCGAAGTCGTGCTCGATCGTGACGTTTTGCATCGCCAGGCCCGCGGGGACGAGCGTCGGCGGGCCGACGAGCACCACCGAGGCGCCCATCTTCGTGAGGCCCCAGATGTTCGAGCGCGCGACGCGAGAGTGGAGGATGTCGCCGACGATGACGACCTTCAGGCCCTCCAGCCGGTTGAACTTCTCCTGGATCGTGAACATGTCCAGGAGGCCCTGCGTCGGGTGCTCGTGCGCGCCGTCGCCGGCGTTGACGATCGCCGAGCGGACCTTGCGGGAGAGCAATTCCGGGACGCCCGAGGACTTGTGCCTCACCACGATGATGTCGCAGACCATCGCCTCCAGGTTCCGCACCGTGTCGATGATCGACTCGCCCTTGGTGGTCGAGGAGGTGCTGGAGGAGAAGTTGACGACGTCGGCGGAGAGGCGCTTGGCCGCCAGCTCGAAGGAGTTGCGGGTCCGCGTCGAGGGCTCGAAGAAGAGCGTGAGCACGGTCCGGCCCGAGAGAGCCGGGACCTTCTTCACGCTGCGCGCCCCGCCCTTGGAGGCGATGAAGACGTTCTTCATGCCCCGCGCCGTCTCGAGAATCGTCTCGATCTCGCCCTTCGTCAGGTCCTCCAGGGCGATCAGGTGCCGCGACCGAAGCGTCGACTCAGACATATTTCTCCTCCACGCCGCGCAGCGAGCTCCGGCGTTCCTCCACCACGACCTCGTCCTTATCGTCGATCTCCGTGAGCCTCACCTGGATGTGGTCCTGCGGACGCGTCACGGCCTTGTATCCGACGTAGTCGGCCTGCACCGGCAGTTCCCGCAGGCCCCGGTCCACCAGCACCGCAAGTCTCACCGCGCGCGGGCGGCCGAAGTCCATGAGCGCGTTCAGGGCCGCGCGGACGGTGCGGCCGGTGTAGAGGACGTCGTCCACGAGAACGATCGTCTTGCCCGCCACGTCGAAGGGAATCCCGCTCTCCTTCACCTCCGGCCAGTCCGGGCTCTCGCCGAAGTCGTCGCGGTAGAGCGTGATGTCCAGGCTCCCCGAGAGCGGCTCGGCCTTTCTCTCGCGGCGATAGACCGCCGCCAGCCGATCCGCGATCGGGACGCCTCGGGAGCGGATCCCGACGAAGGCGACCTCGCTTTCGACGCACGACTCCGCGATCGACTTCCCGAGTCGCTCGATCGCGGCGGCCATGCCGGCCGAATCGAGGATCTGCCGCCAAGTGGCGTTCTGGGGCTCCGTCATGATCTCGTCTCCCTCCGTCCGATGTCCGTCCGGAAATGCATCCCTTCGAAGCGAATCTCCCGCGCCGCGCCGTAGGCCCGCCCGAGCGCCGAGTCGGCGTCGTCGCCCGCGCCGACCACGGCGAGGACGCGCCCGCCCGCGGTCACGAGCCGCCCGTCCTTCTCCTCCGCGCCCGCCACGAAGACCTGCGCGTTGCCCGACCCGTCGCGGTCGAGCACCGGCCCCTCGATCACGAGCCCCTTGTTGAATTCACCCGGGTAACCGCCGGATGCGAGAATGACGCAGGCCGAGGCGCCGCCGGTCTCCCCGAGCGCCGTCGCGTCGAGCGAACCGCGCGCGGCCGAGAGGAGCGTCTCCGCGAACGGGCCGGTGATCAAAGGCAGGATCGCCTCCGTCTCCGGATCGCCGAACCGGCAGTTGAACTCCACCACGCTCGGCTCCTCGTCCTTCACCATGAGCCCCGCGTAGATGACGCCGCGGTAGTCGATGCCCCGGGCGCGCAGGATGTCGAGGAGCGGTTCGAGGATCCGCTCCCGCGTGCGCCCGAGCACCTTCGGCGTCACGACGGGCGTGGGCGCGATGACGCCCATGCCGCCCGTGTTCGGGCCCCGGTCGCCGTCGAAGACCGCCTTGTGGTCCTCGGAGGAGGGGAGGACGTGGAGGTTCTTTCCGTCCGTCAAGGCGAGGACCGAGGCTTCGCGTCCCTCCAGGATCGACTCGAGGAGGACGCGCCGCCCGGCCGCGCCGAATCGCTTCTCGACGAAGATCTCGGCGAGGGCCTTTTCGGCCTCGGCGCGCGACCGCGCCACCGTCACGCCCTTGCCGGCGGCCAGGCCGTCGGCCTTGATGACGATGCGGTCGGCGTTCCTCTTCGCGAGGCATTGCATCGCCCCGGCGAGGGAGTCACAGAAGCAGGCCTCGGCCGTCGGAATCCCGGCCTCCTGCATCAATTCCTTGGAGAAGATCTTCGAGGCCTCCAGTTGAGCGCCGTCGGAGCCGGGGCCGAAGACCGCAAAGCCGTCGGCGCGCAGGCGGTCGGCGAGGCCGTCGGCGAGGGGCGCCTCGGGGCCGACGACGACGAGATCAGGACGGAAGACGCGCGCGGCCTCCAGGGCCGGGCCGGGGATGTTGCGGCCCCATCGTTTCGTGCCCGGGTTGCCGGGGGTCGTGGCGACTTCGACGCCCGCGTCTTCGACGTCCGCGTCACGCGAGAGGCGCCAGGCGAGCGCGTCCTCGCGTCCCCCCGACCCGACGACGAGGATCTTCATGAGCGGCGGCCTGACTCCTTGGGCGAAGACGTCCTGCCGTCGAGCGGTTTCCGAGGCCGGTCCGCGACAGGGAGGTCGAGCGGACGGGCCGAGGCCTCGGAGCGCGGCAGGAAGCCGCGCGAGAATGAGCGAGACGACAGGACGTCTTCGCTGCCTCCTGCCACCCTCACGCCCCCAGCCCCAGCCGCTTGAAGATCAACCGCGCGTTCTCGAGAAGCGCCTTGTGGTCGCAGAGGGCGGCCATCTCCTCCTTCGAGAGCGGGTTCGCTCCGCCGGGGAACGGGGTCTCGACGAGGGAATCGAGGAGGACGCCGCCCTTGTCGAGGACCTTCATCGAGGCGACCTGGACCCACTCGTAGGCGGTCTTGCGGGCGATGCCGCGCCGCATGAGCGCGGAAAGGACCTTCGATGAGTGGATGAGCCCGCGGCTGGCGTCGAGGTTCCGCTGAACCATCTCCTCGTTCACCGTCATCCCCTCCACGACCCACGCCATCTTGTCGAGCATGTAGTCGATGAGGATGAAGGTGTCGGCGAGGATGATGCGCTCGGCGGAGGAGTGGGAGATGTCGCGCTCGTGCCAGAGCGCCTGGTTCTCCATCGCGACGCCCGCGTTGTTGCGAACGACGCGCGCCAGGCCCGAGATCCGCTCGCAGACGACCGGGTTGCGCTTGTGGGGCATCGCCGAGGAGCCCTTCTGGCCCCGGCCGAAGGGTTCGGCCGCCTCCGAGACCTCGGTCCGCTGGAGGTGCCGGATCTCCACCGAGATCTTCTCCAGGGTCCCGGCGAGGATGCCGAGCGCGGTCAGGGCCTCGGCGTGGAGATCGCGCTGGACGACCTGGGTCGCCGTGGAGGCGCGCTCCAGGCCGAGCGCGGCGAGGGCCTTCGCCTCCAGTTCCGGCGTCGTCTCGGCGTAGGTGCCGACCGCGCCGGAGAGCTTGCCGACGTTGATCCGCTTTCGGGCCGCCGCGATGCGCTCGGAGTTGCGCCGCATCTCGTCCCACCAGACCGCGAACTTCAGCCCGAAGGTCGTCGCTTCCGCGTGGATCCCATGGGTGCGGCCGAGGCAGACGAGGTCGCGGTGCCGCAGGGCGCGGTCCTTCAGCGCCGCGGAAAGACGATCGCACTCGCGGACGACGATGTCGAAGGACTGGCGGATGGTGAGGGCCTGCGCCGTGTCGACGACGTCGGTGGAGGTGAGGCCGAGGTGGATGTGGCGCGCGGCCG
>CAZWVM010000046.1:0-21281 GCA_964637705.1 uncultured bacterium | reverse complement strand
CCGATCTGTCCGATGATCCAGAGGATGATGTCCTTGGCCATGACGCCCTCGCGCAGGGTCCCGTCAAGGATGAAGCGCAGCGTCGGCGGGGTCTTGAGAAGCAGTCGGCCCGTGCCCAGCACGAACCCGGCGTCGGTGTTGCCGATCCCGGAGGAGAACTCGTTGAAAGCCCCGGCCATGCACGTGTGGGAATCCGTGCCGAGAAGCACCTCGCCGGGCCGCACGTGCCCGCGCTCGGCGAGGGCCGTGTGGCAGACGCCGGCGTAGTTCGCGCCATGCTGGCGCTTCAGGGGATCGCGGGACGCGTCGAACTTCCAGGGCTCGCCGTCGGTCACGTCGTAGAAATAGGGCAGGTTCTGATCCCGGGCGAATTCACGCAGGAGGTCGACGTTCCGGTTGCACTTGGCGTCGAGAGTGAAGATGTAGTGGTCGGGTATGATGACGACGCCCTCGCGATTCCAGGCTCTCGCGTTCGCGCCGAACTCGCGCTTGAAGACGCCGATGGTGCCGGGCCCGCAGACGTCGTGGGTCATGAGCACGTCCACGTTCACCCAGACGTTGTCGCCCGGACGGACGGAGGCCTTGCCGCTCTTGCGCGCGAAGATCGTTTCGGTCAGCGTCATGTTCATGGGGAAAGTCTAGGAGAAAGACGATCCCGCATCAACACCGCCCGGGGCCGAGACCCCATGCGGTCCCCCGTGTTTTTTCCCCCTCCCCCCCTATCGTCGGACGCCGGGAACGCGCTATGATGAAGGGGTTCGCATTTCCCATCACCGGGGGCGGGGGCATCACCGATTTTCTATGACGACAGCCGCGCGACGGGCGGCATGGAGGTTTCCATGAAACAGCGGTTCTGGGTCATTTTCGCGCTTCTCGGCCTGTTGGCCGGCCTGGCGGCCGTTCCCGCGCCGGCGGCCGCGGACAACGCGTCGGCACTGCGTCGCCTGGGCGAGCTGATGGTCTCTTTCGAGCAGGCGACGAAATACAGCGCGCAGGGCGAGGATTGGCGCGAGAAGAGGAGCGAGTGGGTCGAGAAGGCGCAGGCCGTCTCCTCCGCGCGTGAACTCGGGCGGCTCATGATCGAGTTCGAATCGTCGGTCACGTGGAGCGCGATGGACGATTCATGGCGCAACCGCCGAGACGGGTGGCTCTCCGACGTCCGCTCGGCCTCGACGCCGGCGCGGCTGGGAACCCTGCTGAAGGAATTCGAGGCGGCCGTGAAATGGAGCGCGATGGAGGAGGAATGGCGCGACGAGCGCGACGAGTGGCTCTCCGATGTCGGCCGCGCGGCGGGATCGGCCTCCTCCTCCTCCTCCTCCTCGACCTCGACTTCCTCCCCGGCCTCACCGAGTTCCTCCTCTTCCTCGTCCTCGTCCTCGTCCTCGACCTCCGGCGCCGGCCTGGGGCGGCTCTTGACGACGTTCGAGGAGAGCATCAAGTACAGCGCGCAATCGAACGACTGGCGTTCCCAGCGCGAGGAGTGGGTGCGGCAGGCGCGCGCCGCGACGTCGGTGCGCGATCTCGCCGCGCTCATGACCAAGCTCGAGACCTCCATCACGTGGGCCTCGATGGAGGAGGACTGGCGCGGCCGCCGCAACGGATGGCTCTCCGACGTGAGGGGTGCGACGAACGCGGGGCGGCTGGGCGAGTTGCTGATGGAACTGGAGCAGAACGTGAAATTCGCGGCCCAGGAGACCGCGTGGCGCGAGCAGCGCGACGAGTGGCGCGGGCAGGTGGAGCGGATCTCGGGAGGAACCACGGGATCGAGTTCCCCGTCTTCCTCGTCCCCGTCCTCGTCGAGCGGATCCCGCGAAGCGGAGGAACCGGCTGACGGCGGAGCGAACGTGGACCGCGGCATCGACCCCGGCCGCATCTCCATCACCGAACCCTCCAACGGGAGTTCCACCTCCAACGGCGTCATCACCGTCTCGGGCACGGTCGCGAACCGCGAGGTGGCTCAGATCGTCCTGAAGGTGAACGGGTCGCCGCGCACGGTGACCGTGACCAACGGCGCTTTCACCTCCCAGGTCCCCCTGGTCGCGGGCGAGAACGTGATCCAGGCCCATTACGGAGCCGCGAGCAGCAACTCCGTCCGGATCAACGCCCGGATCGCGGTCGCCGCGATCTGGAGCGAATTGACCTGGAACGGAAAGGGCGACGTCGACCTGCACATGTATATGCCGAACAACGAGCACTGCTACTACTCGAACAAGCAGACTCCCTCCGGCGCCATCCTCGACATCGACAACCGGGACGGCTTCGGGCCGGAACACATCACGATGGAAAACGCCGTCGCGGGCGAATACCGGCTCGCCGCCGTCTACTACGGGACAGGCAACGCCGGCGGCTCGGGAGGACCTCTCTCCTGGACGTGCAACCTCAGGCTCGGAAACGGGCAGCCGAGGACCTTCAGCGGCACGCTCCGATCCACAAGCGAGGAGCAGACGATCACCACCTTCACGCTCGGAGACTCCTCCGGCGACAACAATTCCGGCAGCGACATGGACTTCACGGGCTGGGATCCCAACCTGATCTCGCAGATGGAACCCGGGCGCGACGGCGCGGGGCAGGGCGGGCGTGCCGGGAAGTACTACGTCTTCATCGCGAAGAAGATCCGGAACAAGCCGTGGAGCCAATGGCGGTGGCTGCGTTACGGCCCCTTCGACCTGCGCGGCGGCAAGCGCTACAACGTCACCGAGGACGGCCGCGTCTCGGAGCGCTCCTCCGACGCCTCGCCGAACGACATTTCCTTCTGGTACATCAACAGGAACCAGAGCGACGTCTACGCCTTCTACGTCCAACGACTCCGCGACAGCGGTCGCTTCAACATCGACGACATCGAGTCGTTCCGGGAGATCAGGCCGGGCGGAGGCGGAACCACCGGCGGCGACATCCTCGGCCCGGGTTCCTACATCATCTGGATCGCGCCGCGGGAACGCAACGTCGAGCGCGAAAACTGGAACTGGCGCGCCTGCGGTCCCTTCTCCCTGAGGGGCGGCAAGAAGTACGTCATCAACAACGCCGGAAGCCTCAACACGGTCGAGGGCTCCACGCAGGGCAACGAGACCTACCTGGCGTTCAAGAACGAAGACGGATCGAACTGGATCGTCTTCGGGATCCAGCGCGTCGGTCCGTAAGCTCCGCGCACGGCCGTTGACGGGCCGGGCGGACCTCCGCCCGGCCCGTTCCATCAGCGGCGCGCGCCGCTCCCGGACGTTTCCAGTCGTCGTCCCCTCTGATACGATCCGCGCATGATACCGAAGACGCTCTACTGGGACCGCGACGCCCTCGTCGTCCTCGACCAGACGCGCTTGCCCCTCGAGCGCGTCGAGATCCGTTGTTCGACCGTGTCCGACGTCGTGGACGCGATCCGGCGCCTCGCCGTGCGCGGCGCGCCGGCCATCGGTGTCGCCGGCGCTTACGGCGCCGCGCTCTCCGCCCTGAAAGGCGAGGACGTCGCGGCGGCGATCGAACGGCTCGCGGCCAGCCGTCCCACCGCCGTCAACCTCTTCTGGGCGCTCGACCGCATGAAGCGCCGGTTCGAGGCCGGCGCCGACGCCGGGAGGCTCCTCGAGGAGGCCCAGGCGATCGAGCGCGACGACGCGGAGCGATGCCGGCGCATCGGCGACCATGGCGCCGCGCTGTTGCCCGTCGAGTGCACGATCATCACGCACTGCAATGCCGGGGCGCTGGCGACGGCCGGCATCGGCACCGCGCTCGCCATCGTCTACCGGGCCGCGGAACAGGGAAAGACCGTGCGTGTCTACGCCGACGAGACGCGGCCGCTCCTGCAGGGCGCCCGCATCACGGCGTGGGAACTGATGGAGGCCGGCATCGACGTCACCCTGATCACCGACGGCATGGCCGCGTCCGTCATGGCGCGACGAAGGATCGACGCCGTCATCACCGGCGCCGACCGGATCGCCGCCAACGGCGACAGCGCCAACAAGATCGGCACCTACGGACTGGCGCTGGCGGCGAAACGGCATGGCATCCCCTTCTACATCGCGGCGCCGTGCTCCACGATCGACCCGAAGACGGCCGACGGCGGCGCGATCCCGATCGAGGAGCGGAGCGCGGAGGAGATCACCGAGCCGGGTGGGCGGCGCATCGCGCCCCGGGGCGTCAAGGTCTTCAACCCCGCCTTCGACGTGACGCCCGCCGATCTCATCACCGCCCTCGTCACCGACCGCGGCGTCGTCCCGGCCTCGGCGGACGGCGTCCGCAGGGCTCTCGCCTCCGAATGAGCGAGACGGCGACCGGCGGCGAACGCGCCACGGCCGTTCTCGGCACGAAGGAAACCGCCGTCCGCCTCTCGCTCGACCTCGCGGCGCTCGGTTGCAGGGCGCGCGCCGTCGAAGCTCTTGTCATCCGATTCCTGCCCCTGAGAGCGCTGGACGAAGCCCTGGCCCTCATTCGGGATTACACCGACCTGCTCCTGACCTCCCGTCCCGCCGCACGCGTCTTCGCCGAACGATTCCGGATGCTGGGCCTCGACGCCGCATCGCTCGCTCACCTCCGCGTCTTCGTGGTCGGTCCCTCCACCGCCGCAGCCCTCGAGGGCGTCGAGGGCCTGCCGGCACCGCGATGGCCCGCGCGCGCCGACGCCGAGGCCCTGGCGGAGACGATCGGGGATCCCGCCGGGCGGCGTTTCCTGCATCCCCGGGCCGAGAACGCGCGCAACGTGCTCGACCGCCGGCTCGGTCCGGCGCTCCACGCCCTGCCCGTTTATCAGTCCGTCCCGCAGGACCTGACGCCGATTCTCGACGAAATCGACGCGGGTTCCATCGCGGCTCTCGTTCTCTGCTCGCCGTCCATCGCCCGGCAGTTTCTCTCCACCCTCGGGGACCGCCGCCTCCCGGGAGCCGACAACCCCTCTCTGGTCGCTCTCGGCGAACCGACGGCACGGGTCCTGAGGACGGCGGGGCGTGCCTGTCTCGTCGCGCGAACTCCCGAGGCCCGCTCGATCCTCGAAGCGCTCGAGGGAGGCGCCTGATCCGTCCACCCGCTTCGGCGGTTTCGTAACCCCTTCAATTCGCCCCGCTTCTCCCCTATCATGGGGCGATCATGGATCTCATCATCCTCTCCATCCTCTACATCACCGTGGGCGCCAGCATCGCTCGGGGACTCCACCTCCACTCCCCGCCGGGGCAGATGCGCTCGTCGCTCCTGGTCCAGGTCGTCATGGTCCTGCTCGGGGGGTGCCTGAGAATCGCCGATCGTCTCCTGTCGCGGCTGGAACTCACCGCTCTCGGATCGACCTTGGACACCATGGGCAACCTGGCCCTGGCGGGCGGAGCGACGATCGGCCTGTCGATCCTCACCTACATCGCGACCGGGCGCTGGCGGCGCGGGTATTACTTTCTCTCTCTGATCGCCCTGCTCCCGGGCTACGGCGCGACCCTCTCGGCCCTCCTCTGGCTCGGCCTCCCGCTTCTCGCGCGCACCCGCGTGCTGCCCGCGCCGGACGCCGAGTCGCGCGTCATGGTTCACACGCTTTCCCTCGGTACCGCGGCGGGCGGTTCGATCTTCTTTTTGATGACGCTCTTCCGGTTCACGGACGCGGCGCCGTTCTCGCTCGAGCCCCTGGGCGCACTCGTTTCCGTGCTCTTCCTCTATGCCGGGCTCCACGCGCGGCGCGATCCGGAAAACGAATTCGTTCACCCCGAGGTGGTGCTTCTCGTGAAGGCCGGGCTCGGGCTCGTCGTCGGGTTCTCGCTGCTCCCGGCGCTCGTCCTCGACGCGCCCCACGCCAGCGTTCTCTTCTCGTTCCTCGCCGCGGCCTCGCTGCTCGTGTCCTGCGTCTTCCTCGTGATCCTCTGCATGCATTTCGACTCCTCCGCGATCCGTACCTTCATGATCCTCATGATCGCGGCGCTGGCCCCGCTCGTGGTCATCCATCTCTACCACGAAAACCTGGCCTCCTTCGCGCTGACCGGTTTGAAGCTCGTCTCCCGCATCGCGCTGGTATTGGCCTGTCTCTTCATCCTGAAGCAATACATGACGTGGGGCTTCGAGATCGCCCAGGCGATGGTCATGGTCACGACCGCCATCGCGGCGGCCTCGATCGTCTTTCTCGTCATGTACGTGCTCCAGCCGGAGGGCTTCCTGGGGCGCTTCGCGGAGGAAACGCTCCTGGACGGGGCCATCCTGGTCCTCGACCTCGTGATCCTCTCCTCTCTCCCCCCGGTGCTGGTCAACTACCGCCTCGGAACGATGCGGGTCACGTGGGCCATCCTGGCCTTCGGGATCTTTTTCCTCGTCTACGCGGACATTCTTCCCTCGACCGCCCTTCGACGCGAGAGCGAGTCGGTCCATCTGCTCGGGCACGGCCTCATGGCCCTCTCCTTCGCCACGCTCTGGCGCTACACCAACGCGATGATCCGCCGCATCGACTCGATCGCGCGTTCCCTGGAGGAGTCATGAGCTCGATCGAGGCGATCCTGGCGGCGAAGCGCGAGGAGATCGCGAGGCTGGAATCGGGAGGCCTCGCAGCGCGGGCTCCGCGCGGCCGAGCGCGCCGCTCGTTCCTCGGCGCGCTCGCGCGGCCCGGTTTGTCGGTCATCGCCGAGATCAAGCGCTCCTCGCCCTCCGCCGGATCTTTCGAGGTCGACCCGGCGGAGTTGGCTCGCGCGTACCGCGGCGCCGGCATCGACGCCGTCTCGATCCTCTCCGACTCCCATTTCGGCATGACCCCCGACGATTTCCGCGAGCTCGCCGCGGGATTCGACATCCCGGTCCTGCGCAAGGACTTCATCCTGGCCGAGAGCCAGGTGGACGAGGCGGACCGGCTGGGCGCGGACGCCGTGCTCCTGATCGCCACCTTCCTCTCGAAGGAGGAACTGGATCGGCTCGGTCGCCGCGCCGGCGCGCTCGGGCTGGACGTGTTGTACGAGGTTCACGACCCGGGCGAGGCCGAGAAGCTCCCTCCGGGAGCCCGGATCGTCGGCATCAACAACCGCGACCTGGCGGCCGCCGACTACCGGACCGACACCGCCCGGGCCGCCCGCGGATTCGACCGGCTCCCGGCCGGAGCGCTGCGCGTGGCCGAATCGGGATACGGCCCCGGCGAACCCGTTCCCCCGGGCTTCGACGCGGTTCTCGTCGGCGCCGGGCTCATCAGGACCTTTGTGCAACACGGGGAAGAAGGCGTCGCGGGGGCGGTGCGGGATCTGAGGAGGAATCGGGCATGAGGATCGGGGCCCCGATCGTGAAGTTCAGCGGCGTGACGAAACGCTTCGCGTCTGCGAGCGGCGGGGACGCGGACGTCTCCGCGCTCGAGGGCGTCACCTTCACGCTGTCGCCCGAATCCTTCCTCTTCCTGACCGGGCCCTCGGGCGCGGGCAAGACGACCCTCGTCAGGCTCCTCTACGCCGATCTCCTCCCGTCGCGCGGCGAGGTGACGGTCTGCGGGCGATCGACGTCACGCCTCCGTGCCGCCGAGCTTCCGCTTCTGAGGCGCAAGCTCGGCGTCATCCACCAGGGATTCCACCTCATCGAGCGAAAGACGGCGCGTGACAACGTGGCGTTGGCCCTGGAGGTCGCGGGAACAGCGCGGCGCGAGGCGCTCAAGCGGGCGGACGAGGCCCTGGAACTGGTGAGGCTGGGCGCCCGGAAGGGATCCGTGACGGGCACGCTCGCGGACGGCGAGAAGCAGCGCGTGGCCCTGGCCCGCGCGCTCGTCGTGCGCCCGGACCTCGTCATCGCCGACGAGCCGACGGGGAACCTCGACCCCGCGCTTTCGGACGAGGTCTTCCGCATCCTGGAGGGCGTCTCGCAGCGGGGATGCGCGGTGATCGTCGCGACGCACGACCTGCGGCGCGTCGAGGCCTCCTCGCGGCCCGTCATTTTCCTCTCCGGCGGACGGATCGCGGCCAGCCGCGGCGACGTCGAGGCGGTGATCCGATGATCGGGTTCGCCCTGCGGGAGACGGCGGAGTCGATCCGCACGGGCAAGGCCCGCACGCTCATGACCGTCACGACCGTTTCCATCGCCCTGCTCATCTTCTCCGGGTTCCTGCTCCTCTCCCACAACCTCCATCTCGGCATCGACCGTTTCCGTGCCACGACGCGCATGGATGTGATCCTCGGCGAGAGCGGCGACGCGACCCGCGCGGCGACCGCGATCCGAGCGCTGGAAGGTGTTGCCGAGGCGAGGGCCTACTCGCGCGCGGACGCGCTCAGGTATTTCCGCGAGGCGCACGGCGAGGAACTTTCGCAGGGAATCACGGAGGCGCTGGGCGACGTGCCGTTCTTCGCCTTCGTGGAAGTGACCCTCGAGGGCGGCGTGACGGATCCCGAGCCGGTCGCCGGGCGGATCCGTTCGGTCGAATCGGTCGAGGAGGTCCTGTACGGGCGGGAGACGGTGGAACGGCTCGGCCGCGTCGCGGAGACGGTCCGTCTCGGGACGCTCGCCGCCGGGGCCGTCATGGCCCTCTTCGTCTTCCTCATCGTCCTGAACGGGATCCGTTCGACGATCCATGCGCGATCGGACGAGATCTTCGTCCTCCGCCTGGTCGGCGCCTCCGACGGCACCATCCGCCTGCCGTTCGTTCTCGAGGGCGCCCTCTCCGCGATCACCGGTTCCGGGCTCGGCCTTCTCTTTCTTTCCGCGGTCTTTCAGCCGGCGCGGGAGCGCGTTTCCTTCCTCGCCCTCGAATTCCTGCCCGCGGAGCACGCGACGGCGATCGTCCTCTTCGCGGCGGCTCTCGGAGCCCTCGGCGGCGTCATCGCCGTGCGCGAGGCGCTGGATCAGAGGGTCTAGAGGAGGACGGGACCCGGCCGCTCAGGGCGGGCAGTTCCGGCAGCCCTTGCGAGCCAGTTTCGCGCCGGCGTAGGCGATCTCGGAGGCGATTCGGCCGGCCGCGCTCTCCGCCAGGGCCCGGTAGCGTTCCAGTCCCGGTCCGAGCGTCACGGCCCTCCGCG
This sequence comes from uncultured bacterium, assembly GCA_964637705.1. GTDB lineage: Bacteria > UBA8481 > UBA8481 > UBA8481 > UBA8481 > CAZWVM01. The sequence continues at coordinate 12,357 of CAZWVM010000046.1, read as the reverse complement.
CGGCCGCGGCGCCTTCCAGGATCGTACCGTCCTCCTCGACCAGGACGAAAGCCCTTCCGCAGGTCTCGGGCGGGACCGACGGCGCCAGCTTCCTCTGTATGGCGCTACCGCAGGGAAGGACGTCGAGTTCCTGGACGGGAACGAAGTGCCGGAGGATCGAGGCGAAGCGGCGGCAGAGGGGGCACTCCGGATCGTAGATCGCGACGCGCATGGCGCCCACATTATACGAGTCCCCGTCCCGTGGGAGAAGGCGCGAGCTTCCTCGGGTGCGTTCGCGGAACGAAGGTGACTCGGGATGAATGCGGCGGAGCGGTTTGTGAGGCGTCGGCTCCGCAGGAATGCGGAGCCGGCCGAAAGCTCGGAGACCGCCACGGAGGGCGGTCGAGAATCAGCGGAGTCGCATTCATCCCGAGTTACAATCCCTACGAAATACGAACGCACACGCTTCCTCTGGCATCGAGGGGAAAAAAACCGCATGATGAGCGCGGAGGTTCCCGTGACCCGGCGATTCACCGTTTCCCTGCCCGACGCCCTGATGAGGAAGTTCGACCGCTACCTCGCGCGGCGGACGTATCGCAACCGCTCCGAAGCGGTGCGTGACCTCATCCGCGAGGCCCTGGTCGGCGAGGAGTGGCGAGCGGACGCGGAGACGGTCGGCACGGTCACGCTCGTCTACGACCACCACGTCCACGATCTCGGAGAAAAACTGAACCACATCCAGCACGAGGCCGGGGCGGCCATCGTCTCGGTCCTTCACGTCCACCTCGACCACCACAACTGCCTCGAGGTCCTCGTCGTGCGAGGGTCCGCGGAGCGCATCCGCGCGATCGCCGACAGCCTGATCACCACCCGCGGAGTGAAATTCGGCAAGCTCACGGCCGCGACGACGGGTCGCGGCCTGGCCTGATCGAAGCTCGAAACCGCTAAGGCTGTTTCGGCAGGCTCTTCAAGGCCTCCTGCAGTTCCGCGTCCGGAAGTTCGAAATCAGGAAGCTTCCCGGAATGATACTTGTCGTATGAGACGAGATCGAAGGCGCCGTGGCCGGAGAAATTGAAGAGGATGACCTTCTTCTCCCCGGTCTCGCGGCACTTGACCGCTTCGTCGATCGCGGCCCGGACCGCGTGGGCCGTTTCCGGCGCCGGGACGATCCCCTCCGTCCGCGCAAAGAGCACCGCCGCCTCGAAGACCGGATTCTGGTAGCAGGAGACGGCCTCGATGAGCCCGAGGCGGCTGATGTGGCTGACCAGGGGCGCCATGCCGTGGTAGCGCAGGCCGCCCGCGTGGATGTCCTTCGGCATGAAGCCGTGGCCGAGGGTGTGCATGTACAGAAGCGGGGTGAAGCAGGCCATGTCGCCGTGGTCGTAGGCGAGGCGGCCTCGTGTGATCGACGGGCACGCGGCCGGCTCGACGGCGACGATCCTCGTCTTGCGACCCTCGCGGATCTTGTCGCGGACGTAGGGAAACGAGAGGCCGGCGAAGTTCGATCCCCCGCCGACGCAGCCGATGACGACGTCGGGATAGCGCCCGATGTGGGCCATCTGGAGCTGGGCCTCCTCGCCGATCACCGTCTGGTGAAGGCAGACGTGGTTGAGAACGCTTCCCAGGCAGTAGTGCGTGGAGTCGTCGGCCAGCGCCTCCTCCACGGCCTCGCTGATGGCGAGGCCCAGCGAACCGGGGCTGTCGGGATTCTGGGACAGGTGATCGCGGCCGGACTTCGTCCGGTTCGAAGGACTGGCGAAGATCTCCGCGCCCCATGTCTCGATGAGCATCCGGCGGTAGGGTTTCTGCTCGTAGGAGCACTTCACCATGTAGACGCGGACAGGCATGTCGAAATAGGCGCCGGCCAAAGCCATGGCGCTGCCCCACTGCCCCGCGCCCGTTTCCGTCGTCATCTGCTTGATGCCCTCGAGCTTGTTGTAGTAGGTCTGGGCGACGGCGGTGTTGAGCTTGTGGCTGCCCGTCGGGTTCACGCTCTCGTTCTTGTAGTAGATCTCCGCGGGCGTCCGCAGGGCCGCCTCGAGGCGCTTCGCGCGCACCAGGGGCGTCGGCCTCCAGAGGTGATAGATCTGCTGCACCTCCTCGGGAATCGCGATCCATCGCTCGCTCGAAATCTCCTGCGCGATCAGTTCCCTGGCGAAGAGCACCTCGAGCATCTCCGGCGGCATCGGCTGTCCCGTCCCGGGGTGAAGGGGCGGCGGCAGCGGTTCGGGAAGGTCGGCCTGGAGGTTATACCAGGAGCCGGGCATCTCGCAGTCGGGCAGAACGATCTTGCGCGGAACGTCGGTCATCGTCTCGTCACCTCGGACGCGCACCGCTTGAGCGCGGGCGCCGGAGAAAAAGTGAAGCACGGAGGACGCGGCGCGTCCACGAAAAAGAAGCGCGGCGGCGCAGGAAAAAAGAAAACCGGCCCGAGCGGGCCGGTCGTCAGTTCATTCCGGTTTTCGAAGCGGACTAGATCTCGATCTCGCGAACCGAGGTCCGGTTGCTGGGGAGATCCTCGTCCGAGGGTTCGAGGGTCGTGAGGATCGCCTGGCGGATCCCGGTCAGCGCTTCATCGGTGGTCTGCCCCTCGGCCAAAACGCCCGGCATCGAAGGAACGTAGATGAAGTACTTTCCGTCTTCCGATTGCTCGATCACAACCTTGATATTCATCAGTGCATGACTCCTGTCGAAGTAATCTCTGTCTCTCGACTTCGTTCCGCGCAACCCGAAACGGACAGGACGCCGGAGTGAAATCCCCTCGCGCCGGCCTCATCCCGCCGCTCGCCTTGCTGAACCGAAGGTATCGGATGCGAGGTGCGCGACGCAAGGGGATTTTTCACCGCGTTCCCGAATTCTTTTCCACATCCGAGAGAGGGGAGCGGCGATAGAGCCCGTGCCCTTCCGTGGCCACCCAGAGGCGTCCCAGGCGGTCCGTGGCAAGGAGAGCCGGCGACGTCTCCCGATCACGCGCCGTGAAGTCCTCGGGATCGCCTTCGCGCCGCCAGGAAACTCCGTCGGGGCTGAAATAGACGGAAGCGGCGCGGTAGTGAAGCGCCCACAATCCCTCGGGGGTGAAAGCCGCGGAGTGCGCCGGAAAGGCAACATCGCCCGACTGTCGAAGGTCGTCGCGGTCAGGCTCGAGTCCCGTCTTCCTCCAGGTTCCGCCTCCGTCCCGGGATAGGTGAAGCCCGACGAGGATGCGGCGGTCGGACCCGAAGGCGATCGGGCCCTTGATCGTGTCCCCGTTCACGGCCGCCAGGGGCTTCCAGGACTCGCCCTCGTCCCGCGTCTCGAACGCCCCACGCTCGAAGACGTCCGCGATCACGTGCTCCGGCCGTTCCGGATCCGCCGCGATCCTGAGGATCGAGCCGTCGAAGACGACCGACCATTCCTTCCAGAGATCGGTATCGGTCCCGAGATTCGCGCGGCGCCAGATGGGAAGCCCGAGGACGAGCATCTCCCAGGGCATCAGGTAGCTCCGAATCCGCCGCCCTTCGACGCCCGCGAGATCCTGGTCGGTCATCAGGACCCCCGTGGACGTGCCGACAAAGAGCCGTCCGTTGCGGTTCATCGCCAGCGACGTCACGCGCACGTGGGGAAACTGGCCGATCGCCCGGAAGGTCCGGCCGTCGTCGTCGGAGCGGAGGAGATAACCGACATCGGTGACCGCGTAGACCTCGCGGACGCGCGGCGCGGCCGCCACCGCCACGACCTCCGGATCGCCGGGCAGGTCCGCATCGGAGCGGCGGAACCGCTCGCCGTCCTCGGATCGATAGATGCCCGCGCTCGTCGCGTAGAGCACGCAGGAGTCGGTGAAGACGAGGGCGCGGGCGGAAAGCGGCGAGAAGAAGACCCGCTCCCAGGGCGAGTTTTCGCCGGCCGACGAAAGTGACGCGCAACTCGTAAGGAGGCACGCGGAAAGGGAAAGCAGGGCGAGACGGCGAATCATGGAACCATCATAGCGCAGATCCGGAGGCTCGGAAAGGCACGCGAGGCGGCATGTCAGGCAAGGACCGGCGCGAGGATCCTCTCCGCCTCGGAGAGGGCGATGCCCCGGCGCGCAGCGTAGTCCTCGAGCTGGTCCCGCCCGATCCTGCCCAGGCCGAAGTAGCGTGCCTCGGGATGAGCGAAGTAGTAGCCGCAGACGGAGGCGGGGGGCGACATGGCGAAGTTCTCCGTGAGCGTGATCCCGATTCGTTCCGCGCCCAGGGTCTCCAGGATCGTGCGCTTTTCGGCATGGTCGGGGCAGGACGGGTATCCCGGGGCAGGCCGTATCCCCCGGTATTTTTCCGCGACGAGCTCCTCGTTCGAAAGCCGCTCGTCCGGCGCGTATCCCCAGAAGACCCGGCGGACCCGCTCGTGCAGGTGCTCGGCCAAAGCCTCCGCGAGCCGGTCGGCGAGCGATTTGGCGATAATCGCGCTGTAGTCGTCATGCGCCGCCTGGAACTCCCCGACGAGCGTCTCGAGACCGGCTCCCGCCTCGACGGCGAAGAGTCCGATGTAGTCGTTCCGTCCGATCCCGGCCGGCGCCACGTAATCCGCGAGAGCGCGGCAGGCCCCGCCAGGCGACTCGTGCTGCTGCCGCAGGGTTCTCAGAACCGCGAGAGGCGTCCCGCGCCGCTCGTCCGGGTAGATCTCGATGTCGTCGCCCCGTGCGGCGGCGGGGAAGATTCCGAAGACCGCGCGCGGAACAGGCGCGCCGCGCTCGTTCATCAGGGCGAGCATCCGGCGCGCATCCTCGAAGAGCCGGCGCGCCTCCTCGCCATACCTCTCGTCCTCCAGGATCGCCGGGTATCTCCCCTTCAACTCCCACGCCTGGAAGAAGGGCGTCCAGTCGATCCGGGCGGCAATCTCCGGGATCGGCACGGGATCGAGCACGTGCACACCCGGCGCCGCGGGCGGGGCGATCGGGACGTTCGCCCAGTCACCATTCCATTTCCGCCGCCGGGCCTCCTCGAGCGGAAGGAGACGGAGCGGCGTGCGATTCTCGTGTGCCAGGCGGTCCTTTTCCTGCGCGGCGGTCAGTTCCGCCCGGTATGCGGGCGCCTCCGCCCCCAGCAGGCGGCCGGCGACGGTGACGGCGCGCGAGGCGTCGGGCACGTGGATCGACGGCGCGGTGCGGGCCGGTGCGATCTTGACGGCGGTGTGCGCGCGCGAAGTCGTGGCGCCGCCGATGAGAAGCGGCACGTCGATTCCCTCGCGCTCGAGTTCCTTCGCCACGTGGACCATCTCGTCCAATGACGGCGTGATGAGGCCGGAAAGCCCCACGATGTCGGCCCTCTCGGCGCGCACGGCCTCGAGAATGCGGGCGGCCGGGGTCATGACGCCGAGGTCGACGACGCGGTAGTTGTTGCATCCCAACACGACCGCGACGATGTTCTTCCCGATGTCGTGCACGTCGCCCTTGACGGTCGCGAGGACGATCGTGCCCGCCCCCCCCTTCCCGGCGCCCGCCCCCCCGGCCTCGATGTGGGGCATCAAGGCCGCGACGGCGCGCTTCATCACGCGCGCGCTCTTCACCACCTGGGGGAGGAACATCTTTCCCTCCCCGAAGAGATCTCCGACGCGCCGCATGCCGTCCATGAGGGGCCCCTCGATGATATCCAGGGGCCGGGCGTAGCGCGCGCGAGCCTCCTCGACGTCGGCCTCGATGTGCTCCGTCAATCCCTTCACGAGAGCGTGCTTCAGTCGCTCCTCGACCGGTTCCCCTCTCCAGGCCTCGTCGCCGGCCTGGGTTCGCGCGCCCGGGGTCAGCGAGGAGGCGAACTCCACGAGTCGCTCGGTCGCGTCGGGGCGGCGGGCGAGAAGAACATCCTCGATGCGCTCCCGCAGTTCCGGCGGGATCTCCTCGTGCACCGGCAGGGCCCCGGCGTTGACGATGGCCATGTCGAGGCCGGCGCGGATCGCGTGGTAGAGGAAAACCGCGTGCATCGCCTCGCGGACCGGGTTGTTCCCGCGGAAGGAGAAGGAGACGTTGGAGATGCCGCCGGAGGTGAGGGCATGGGGGCATTCGGCCTTGATTGCCCTGACCGCCTCGATGAAGTTGACGCCGTAGGCGTCGTGCTCCGCGATGCCCGTCGCGACCGTCAGCACGTTGGGATCGAAGACGATGTCCTCGGGAGGAAATCCGCATTCCTCGACGAGGATGCGGTACGCGCGGCGGCAGATGGCGACCTTGCGCTCGATGGTCGCCGCCTGCCCCTCCTCGTCGAAAGCCATCACGACGACAGCGGCGCCGTAACGCCGGGCGAGCCGGGCCTGGTCGCGGAACGTCTCCTCCCCTTCCTTCAGGGACAGGGAGTTCACGAGGCAGCGGCCCTGGACGCACTTGAGGCCGGACTCGAGCACGGACCAGCGCGAGGAATCGATCATGAAGGGGACGCGGCAGATGTCGGGCTCGGAGGCGAGCAGGTTGAGGAATCGCGCCATGGCCGACTCGGAATCGAGAAGGGCCTCGTCCATGTTGATATCGATCATCTGGGCGCCGGACTCGACCTGCTGGCGCGCGACCGCCAGCGCCGCCTCGTAATCGCCCTCTCGCACGAGCTTCGCGAAGCGCGCGGACCCGGCCACGTTGGTGCGCTCCCCGATGTTGATGAAGTTGGAACCGGGAAAGACGGTGAGCGGTTCGAGGCCCGAGAGCCTGAGGCGCGGGACGCGCGGCGGCGGGGTCCGCGGCGCGATCCCCGCGACCGCGCCGGCAATCGCGCGGATATGATCCGGCGTCGTGCCGCAACAGCCGCCGACGATGTTGACCAGCCCTTCCCGGGCGAACCGCCCGAGAATCTCCGCCATCTGTTCCGGGGTTTCGTCGTAGCCGCCGAAGGCGTTCGGAAGCCCGGCGTTCGGATAGCAGCTCACGGCGCACGGGGCCAGGCGGGAGAGTTCCTCGATGTGCGATCGCATCTCGGCCGCGCCGAGAGCGCAGTTGAAACCGACCGCGAGGAGTTCCACGTGGGCGATGGAATTCCAGAAGGCCTCGACGGTCTGGCCGGAGAGCGTGCGGCCGCTCTGGTCGGTGATCGTGCCCGAGACCATGACCGGGACGGGGCGTCCCGCGTAGCGGCCCTGCCCGTCGAGGATGCCGGAGATCGCGAAGAGCGCGGCCTTGACGTTCAAGGTGTCCGTGCAGGTCTCGACGAGGAGCAGGTCTGCGCCTCCCTCGAGGAGTCCGCGGACCTGCTCGGCATAGGCCGCCGCGCACTCGTCGAAGGTCATCGCGCGGCCGGCCGGATTGTTGACGTCGGGCGACATCGAGGTCATCTTTGTCGTCGGTCCGATGGCGCCGGCGACGAAGCGCGGGCGCGAAGGGTCGGCGGCCATGGCCGCATCCGCGGCCTCGCGGGCCAGTCTTGCCGCCGCCACGTTCAGCCGGTGGCACTGCGATTCCAGGCCGTAGTCGGCCATCGAGACCGCCTGGGCGTTGAACGAGTTCGTCTCGACGATATCCGCCCCCGCCTCGAAATAGGCCCCGTGGATATCCCGGATGATCTCGGGGCGCGTCAGGACCAGCAGATCGTTGCATCCTCTCAGCTCGCACGGATGGTCGCGGAACTCCTCGCCCCGGAAATCCACCTCCGTCAATCCGTGTCGCTGGATCATCGTGCCCATCGCGCCGTCGATGACGAGGATGCGATCGCGGAGCAGCGAGGGAAGAAGCGTGACACGGGGCGCGACGGTCATGAGCGGTTCACCAACCAGGAGGCATGTCGCTTCAAGCCTTCTTCGAGGGGGATCGCGGGGCGAAATCCGAAGCTCTTCGCAAAAGCGCCGGCGGAGGCGCGGAACCAGTGGCGCTCGGCCGCGTCGCCCTCGTAGCGAATCTCGACGGGCGCGACGTCGAAGACTCTCGCCGCGATCTCGACCAGTTCGCGCAGGGTGACCGGCGCACCGGAGGCGAGATCCCATGTCCCCGAGGCGCCCGCGGGTCCCCGGTCCAGGAGTACGCGGATTGCCGCCGTCGCATCGTCGACGTACATGGCGTCGATGAGGTTCGTGCCGTCACCGCGCAGGGTGAACGCGCGATGCCTCTCGAGGGCGAACGCGCGGCAGATCTTCGTGTAGATCTTCCTTTCGGGCTCGTGAGGGCCATAGGCGCCGAAGAAACGCACCACGGTCGCGGCCGCGAACCGCCCCTCCGCCTCGGCCCATCGGGCGTAACGCTCCGCCGCGAGGTGCGTGATCGAGTAGGGCAGGACCGGATCGCACGGCGTCCGCGGATCGACCGGCCCGCGCGCGCCCTCGTAAACGGCGCCCGAGGAGAAGGTGACAAGGTGCGCGGCACGGAACGTCGTGAAGACGTTCAACGCGACGGCCTGCGTCTCGACGAGGTCGGAGGCGGGATCGGAGAGAGAACGGGTCGGGTCCCCGTTGGCGGCCAGGTGGAGAATGGCGTCGAAATCGGCGCCGATCGATCGACCGAGGGCACGGGTGCCGTTCGTGTCGGAGAGATCGGCGCGATGGGCGAGAAGACCCGGGCGGCCCAGGCCCTCGACGAACCCGGGAAAGTCCTCGCGGCGGTTCCAGAGCGCCGCGATCGACCAGTCCGCGGGCGCCGTCTCCAGGAAACGGCGGCCGATGAAGCCCGAGGCGCCGGTTACGAGGAGACGCATTCCCGGTACCAGGCGATCGTGCGGCGGAGTCCTTCGTCCAGGCCGATCTTCGGCTCGTACTCGAGCCGCTCCCGCGCGCTCTCGATCGAGGGCACGCGGATTTCGACGTCCGCCTCGAGGTGCGGGCGGTGGACGATGCGCGACGAGGAGCCGGTCAGCTCGATCACCCGCTCGGCCAGGCCGCGGACGGTGACCGTCGCGCGCGGATTGCCGATGTTGAAGGCCTGTCCGCGAGCCTCGGGACGGCGCATGGCCAGCAGGGTTCCCTTCACCATGTCCTCGATGTAGCACCAGGAGCGGATCTGGTTCCCGTCCCCGTTGATGACGATCTCCTCGTTCGCCAGGGCGGCCATGACGAACTTCCTCGTCGCCCCCTCGCCGACCTGGCGGGGGCCGTAGACGTTGAAGGGGCGGATGGTGACGACGTCGAGGTCGCAGTCCTGTCCGTAGGCATGGGCCCAGTGCTCGGCGGCGAGCTTCGAGACGGCATAACACCAGCGGAAGACGCCGACCGGCCCCTGGGAGGTCATCGTCTTCTCGTCGCCGCGGTACACATGGGGCCCGTAGACCTCGCTCGTCGAGAAACAGATCACGCGCGAGGGTCGCAAGGCCTTGGACGCCTCCATGACGCAGTAGGTCCCCAGCGTGTTGACCTCCATCGTCACCGTCGGCTTCAGGGCGACGGAATCGATGCCGGCGATCGCGGCCAGGTGCAGGACGATGTCACACCCCTTCATCGCCTCCTTGAGCGCCGCGAGATCCGCGATGTCTCCCTCCAGGTTGCGGACCGGAACGTTCATCGAGGCGTAATCGACATAGCGCGAGGCGTTCCGGCGCCGGTTGTCGAAGAGCACGATCTCGGCCGGACCGTTCTCCCCCTCCTTCGCCAAGGCCTCCGCCACGGAGGTCCCGATGAACCCCGTTCCGCCGGTGATGAAGATGCGCTTGCCCTTGAAGGCTCCTGTCTCATTCATGCCCATAATCTAGTGGATCTTCCTCCCCTTGTCTCCCCCTCCGCTCGGCCTCGACCCGCTCCATTTGCCTTTGGCCTTTTGCCTTTTGCCTTCTAGACTCAACGAATGGCTCCCTCTTCTCTCCAGGTCTCCGTCACCGTCGACGTGGAGACGATTCTCAGGGACATGACGGGCGAGACGCATACCCCGAAGGATTCCACGCGGGCGCTGGAGACCTGGTTTCCCCGGATTCTCGGCTTTCTCGCCGATCGCGGCATCCACGCGACCTTCTTCGTGGTCGCGCAGGATCTCGCGAAGGAACCGGAGTGGGGGCGTGCGCTCGTCGAGGCGGGGCACGAGGTGGCCAGCCACAGCTTCAGTCACCCCAAACAGCTCTCCCGACTCTCGGGACCGGCGCTCCGTGACGAAGTGAGGCGTTCGAAGGAGACGATCGAGACGATCATCGGACGGCCGGTCTTCGGCTTCCGCGCTCCCGGGTATACGCTCTCCACGGAGATCTTCGAGGCGCTGGACGAGGCCGGTTATCTCTACGATTCCAGTCTCAACGTCTCACCGACTTACAATCTCGTGAAGCACGCGGCGCGACTCCTCCTGCCGGCCGCACAACGGAGAGAAATCGCGGTCGAGAGGAGTTCCTGGCGCCGACGACCTCTCTGTTACCGGCCTTCCCGTTCCGACTATCTCCGGCCCGCGGCATCCGGGGAGGAATTCTTTGGCGTCGTCGAGATTCCAGTGCGCCTGCTCCCGGTCATCGGCTGGCCGGTCGTCACATCGGTGTTGCAGCCCTTCGGCGCCTTTGGTGCCCGATGGCTCCTCCGTACCCTCTACGATCCCCGCCCCTGGTCGATGGTCTCGATCCACGACTTCGAGTTCGCGCGGGGACTGGATTACGTGAACGTGTTTGGGCGGGCCCCGGGCATCAGTCTCTTCCGCTACCTCGGAGCCTCGGCCGAACAGGAGGGGAAGAAGGTCGTGGCCGAGGTCATCGACGCCATGGCGCACGCGGGGCCGGTCGAGTATCGGCTCATGAAGGACTTCGCGGAACGGCACACGGCCTAGGTCGTTCCAGGGCGCGGGGGGATGACCGGTTCACAGGTTTCTTTCGGATCATCCCTGTTTCCCCTAGAATGAGAGCCGCATCCCGGAAGGGTGCGAGAGCGGTTTAATCGGCCGGTCTTGAAAACCGGTGACCCGCAAGGGTCCGTGGGTTCGAATCCCACCCCTTCCGCAGCTTCGCCGAAGGCGAAGCGAAGGAAGGGCCGATGCGACGTCCCGCAGGATGCGGGACCTCCCCAGGGATTCGCGGATCGTCAGAAGGGCGAACGCACATCCCACCCCTTCCGCAGCTTCACCGAAGGCGAAGCGAAGGAAGGACCGATGCGACGTCCCGCAGGATGCGAGACCTCCCCAGGAATTCAGTTGCCCGCGACGATCACCCGGTTCCGACCCGCGCGCTTGGCGCGATAGAGCGCCGCGTCCGCCGCGGCGAATAGTTCCTCGAAAACGGGCGGAGCCCCGGAGGCGATTCCGGCGCTGACGGTCATCCTGATGCCTTCCGCGAAGATGGTTCGCTCCGTGGCACGTCGGATGCGGTCGGCGACGACCCGCGCCTCTTCCTCCAGGGCTCCCGCCACCAATACAAGGAACTCCTCCCCGCCGTATCGTACCGCCCGGTCTTCCCGGCGCGTATTCATCGAGAGTATCGCTCCGAAGGACGCGAGAATGCGGTCTCCTGTCTCGTGTCCGAAGTCGTCGTTGATCGTCTTGAAGGAATCGAGGTCGAAGAGGAGAAGCGATCCCGACCCTTCCGCCTCCCAGCGCGGTGCCAGCAGTTTCTCCATGGCAAGACGGTTGTGGAGGCCCGTCAGGGGATCGGTGCCGATCAGGCGCTTCAGCTCGCGGTTCTGCCGCCGCATGGCCTCCAATTCCCGCTCCAGCTCGTTCGAGTGCCGGAGCGCCGCCTGCCATCGGTCGCGGAAGATCCGATCGGGCAGTTCGACGACATTCGCGGACGGGGGCGGCGAGAGGGCGAAAGAACCGGGGAAGGCAGGCACGGGAACCGGGCGCGACGAGGGCAGGGGCGTTGCGGGCATCTTTCAACCTCCGTGTCGAAAGCGTCGGACCGCTCTCGCCATAGCCGTCCGCCTGTTCTCTCTTATCGGCAGGCGCGGGAGGAATCTGGAGGAATTTTGCGCAGGTTTGGGAAGAAGCGATCGCCGAAACGCCGCGATTTCAGTCGCGCTTGATCACCCGGGATTCGAATTCGGCGCCGGCCGCCCGCGCGCCGCGTTCCACGGCCGCGAGGTAGGGTTCTATGTAATCGTTCTCCCAATACAGGAATATCACGCGGCCGAACTCCGCGAAGGAGACAGCCAATCGCGCCGCCATCGCCGGCACCTCGTCGGGCCTCAGCAAGTGGTCATACCACGGGATCGGATCCTCGGGAGAAAGCAGGCCGAACTCGCCCGAGAAGATCCGGAACTCCGCCCCGTCCTCGGCCGCCCGGGTGGCGGCGGCGGGAATGCGCGCCGTGCGATAGCGACGCGCGGCGGGCAGGAGCCCGGGCGCATCGTCCTTCTCCTTGGAACAGTAGGTCACGTAGCAGGCACGTTTCACGCGGGAGACCTCCGTCGAGGCGTGAGGCGGGAGGGACTCGAACCCTCAACTACTGGCTTAAAAGGCCAGGACTCTACCATTGAGTTACCGCCCCGGTTCACGGAGAGTCTATACGAGCGCGGGAGCGCCGGAAAGACGTCAGTCCAGCCGGACGATCTGCAGGCTCCGGTTCG
>CAZWVM010000045.1:0-21490 GCA_964637705.1 uncultured bacterium | reverse complement strand
ACCCCCCAGAAACCGAAAACTCCGCGCGTTTACCTCATCTCCGGGGATTCAGGGCGGACCGGTGTCACGCATGAGCATGCCTGGCACCGCCTCCTCCAGCGGGGGCCTCCTCCCGCCTAGTGATCATCCTGCCGATCTGATAAGGTCACACTACGTCGAGGAGGAAAGGGGCGGCATGACGGGCGAGAGGGAGATCCACATCGGGTGCGACGGCGAGACGTACGGGCCGTACACGCTCGACGAGGTCCGGTCCTTCGCGGCCGCCGGGCAGCTCGGGGATTCGCACTTCATCTGGGACGCCGCTTCCGGCGCCTGGGTCGCCTGGCGCACATGGCCGGGGCTCGGCGTCACGCCCCCCCGCGGCGCCGACTCCGCCGCTTCGCCGGCCGCGGCGTCGTCAGCCTCGCCCGTCGCCGTCCCCGCGCCGGAATCCGCCGAGCCCCTCCCCTACCCCTGCGCCCATCACGCGGACCGCGGCGCGGTCGGCCACTGCGACGCCTGCGGGCATCTCCTCTGCTCCTCCTGCGTGACGTTCGTGGAGAGCCAGTTTCTCTGCTCGTCCTGCAAGCCCGCCCCCGTCACCTCCTCCTCCTCTTCCCATGCCCTCGTCGCCCGTTTCCTCGGCCCCCTCGCCGATCGCCCCCTCGCCGGCGCCGCGATCGTCCTCGTTCTCGCCGTCTTCGCCTTCTCGGCCGGATCCCGCACCGAGGCGGCCGAGGGTCTCTCTTCCGGGGCCGCGACCCTCGCCTGGCAGCAGGGCCAGCGGGCGATCACGCGCGCGCGCACCCTCGCGGCCCTCGGCGAGACGGACCGGGCCGCGGATTGGTACGCCCTGGCCGCCGAGCGGGCCGAGCAACTGACGTCCGACGCCGCCGTCGCGCCGGCGATCCGCGAGCAGGCCTACGTCTTCCGCATGCGCGCCGCGCTGGATCTCGGGCACCACGACCAGTTGAACGCCCTCATCACCTCCTACGAAAAGGACTTCGGTTCGGGCACGCGCGAGAACGACCTCAAATTCTTCCGCGCCTGCGATCTCCAGCTGACCGCCCGCGACCCCAAAGGAGCCGCCGAGCTCTTCCAGTCGCTCTCCTGGACGGAGGGCGACCCCGACATCGGCGTTCTCATCGACGCGATGTCGCAACAGACGCCGGCCGCTCGCGAAAGGGCCAAGGACCTCCTGACCCAGGCCTTCACGAAGGAGGAGCTCTACGTCCGGCTCGGGGTCTGCCTGAAGGAGAGCGGCAAGAAAGAGGAAGCCGAGATGTGGCTGAAGTTCGCCCTCGAGTCGGACGGCGTCTCGCCCGAGTCGCTCCGCTGGAAGAAAGCGGCGCAGGAGGCGCTCGCGTCGTGATCATCCCGTACCGGGCGGACGTGGAGGTGGCGCGGCGCCCCTTCGGCACGTCTCTCGTCGCCGCCCTCTGCTTCGCCGGGCTCGCCTACACCGCGACGCTCGACGAGGCGTCGCTGCAGGAATTCTTCTACGCCTGGGGCTACGTCCCGTTCGACCCCTCGCTCCCCGCGCTTCTCACCCACATGTTCCTGCACGCCGGCGGGCTGCACCTGATCGGAAACCTCCTCTTCCTCGCCATCTTCGGCCCCGCGATCGAGGATCGCTTCGGCACGCCGCTCTACCTGATCCTCTACGTCCTCTTCGGGATCTCGGGCGCCCTGGCCCAGTCCCAGTTCGCCCCGGGTGCGATGTCGGACATCCCGATGGTCGGCGCCTCCGGCGCGATCTCCGGCATCATCGGCGCCTTCCTGGTCCTCTACCCGCGCGACGGCGTGAAGACGATCGTCATGGTCATGATCCGTCCGCTCGTCGTGACTCTACCGTCCTTCATCGTCCTCGGGCTCTGGTTCGCCGAGCAGCTCCTCTTCTCCTTCTACCTCGAATCCACCAACGTCGCGGTGATGGCCCACATCGGCGGGTTCGCCTGCGGCGCGACGGCGGCCTGGTTCAGCACGCGTTCCGGCCGCGCGGCGACCGGACACCGGCTGATGCCCGAGCTGGTCTCGCGCGAGGATCTCGGCCTGCTCCTCGCCGCCGAGGATCCGAAGGCCTCCTACGAGGTGATGAAGCGGGCCTCCGACTCCAACCACCACGACGAGGCCTTCCAGTACGGCCTCGCGCTGGCCGCCCTCAAGGCCGGCGCGCCGGAGGAGGCGCGCGCGAAGGCCGCCTCGCTCTTCGAGGACGCCCGCGGCCTCTCGCACGCGCGGCGGCTCGACCTGCGGCTGCTGCTCGAGTCGCTCGGCTCCGGCGACGACTCCGCCGACACGCTCTTCGACCTCGGTGAGGGCCTCTTCCGCGCGAAGCAGCCCGAGAAGGCCTACCCGCTCTTCAGCCGGTTCCTCGCCGAGCATTCCTCCCACCCGAAGCGCCGGGCGGCCATGGTCCGCCTCGCCGATCTCCTCATCAACGCGCTGGGCCGTCCCGAAGAGGCGCGGCCCTACCTGGCCGAGGTCGCCGCCGGCGACCCCCGCAACGCCTTCGTGCAGGAGGCCCAGTACCTCCTGAAGCGCATCCCGCCGTCGCCGTGACGAAGGCGAAGAAGCTCTACGTCGTCACGGCCCCGGACGAGATCCGGGGGATCCACGAGACATGGGATGCCTGCCGCTCCGTCGTGGAAGGCAGGAAGGGGGCGCGATACCAGTCGGTGCGGAGCCGCGAGGAGGCGGAGGCGCTTCTCGGCGGCGAGGAGATCGCGATCGAGCCCGGATTGTACGCCTTCATCGACGGCAACCATCACGGGGGCGTGGGCGTCGTTCTGGTGGAAGTCCCGGGGACGGGCGCGGCGCGGGTCGTCGAGCGCGCGCGGACCGTCTACGAGATTCTCGGCGGGCTCTGGAGCGACTTCGAGATCGCGGCGGAACTGCGCCGGATCCGGCAGGTGCTCGCCGAGCTGGCCGCGCTCCACGACGCCCTCGCGACGATCGAGCCCGGCTCGTCCGTCACCGTCGTCCACGACTACACCGGGACGGCGGAGTGGATCGAGAAGCGGTGGAAGATCCGCGACCCGGCCGTCTACGCCGTGATCGAATCCTGCCGCGCGCTCATCGCGGGGAAGAACCTGGCGGTCCGCTTCCGCCACCAGCGCGGACACCAGGCGGCCGCGGGCGGCCGGAATCCCTTCGCGCTCTACAACGCCCGCGCGGACCGGCTGGCGACCGAGGCTACGCTCGCCCCCGGTACTTGACCACGGCGCGCAAGGTTCTCAGGAGGATCGAGACGTCCATCTCCAGCGACCGATTCATCGCGTAGAAGAGGTCGAGCCGCCCCTTCTCCTCCTCCGAGAGCTCGTCCCGTCCCAGGACCTGGACGAGCCCCGTGAGCCCGGGCTGGACCTCGAGCACGGCGCGCCTCCACTCCGGCCACTCCGCCGCCAGCTCCGGCAGCTCAGGGCGAGGTCCCACCAGCGACATGTTCCCGAGAAGCACGTTGACGAGCTGGGGCAGCTCATCGAGGGACCACGACCTGAGAAACCGCCCGACGCCCGTGACGCGCGCGTCGCCGCGCGTGGTGAGCCGCGGCCCTGCCGCGCCGTGCGTCATCGTGCGGAACTTGAGGATGGAGAAGGGCCGTCCCCCGATTCCCGCGCGGAGCTGGGTGAAGAAGACCGGGCCCGGCGAGGTGAGCCGGACGGCCAGGGCGACGGCGAGGACGAGGGGCGCGGCGAGGAGAAGGCCCGCGCAGGAGACGAGGATGTCGAGCGCGCGCTTGGAGGCGAGGAAGTGGCGGTCGTTCCGGACGCCGCCCGATTCCATGACGACGATCCCCCCGAGCGCGACGGGCGTGGCGCCGGAGATGAGGATTTCCCGGGTGCCGGCGACGACGACGAGGCGCAATCCCCCGCAGCGCGCGAAGAGCTCCGGAGACGCCTCCGAGGCCTCCACGAAGACCGCCTCCTCGTCGCCCCGCGTCCACTCCGCGGCGCTCGCCACCGCGCGCGTCACCCGGAATTCCCAGCCCTCGACCTCGAGGAAACGGTTCACACGCTCCTTCCGTTCGGCCGGGCCGATCCAGGCCGCCGGTCGCGGACGGCGCCCGTGCCGGCCGGCGAGGGTCAGCAGGAAGCGCCAGCCGCCGCAGAGAACGAGGTTTGCGGCCGCCTCGTAGGCGAGGACCAGGCGCGACGTCTCGAGCGCGCGCCCGAAGAAGACCGCGGCGGCGAAGAGGACGGTCCCGGACGCCCAGGCCTGGACGAGGTCGGCGTAGTCGAACCCGCGCGGGTGGAGGAAGGAGCGCCGGTAGATCCCGGCGGCGAAGAAGGAGCCGAGCCGGGTGATGGCGAGGAGGGGCACGAGCGCGCGCAGGGCCTCGCGGTCGAGCGCGGGCACGTCCGCGCCGAAACGCAGCCACGCCGCCACCGCGAGCGCGGCGAAGAGCGCCGCGGCGTCGGCGGCGAGCGCGGCCACGGTCTCCAGGCCGCGGAAGGAGGCGCGCTTCACGGCCGGTAGTCGGGGACGAGGTCGGCGATGCGGGCGCGGAGGTCGGACTCGCCGCCCGCGGCCGAGGCGACGAGCGCTTCAAGCTTCTCCGCGAAGGATTCCGGCAGGACCTCGGGGCGCGTGATCCGGAAGACCTTCTTCACCTTCGTCGGCTCGACGTTCTCGCCCTCGGTCAGAACCTCCTCGTAGAGCTTCTCGCCCGGCCTCAGCCCCGTGAAGACGATGGGGATGTCCGTCTCCGGGCGCAGGCCCGAAAGCGTGATCATGTTGCGGGCCAGGTCGAGGATCCGGATGGGCTGCCCCATCTCCAGGACGAAGAGGTCGCGCTCGGCGGCGAGCGAGGAGGCCTGCAGGACCAGGAAGACCGCCTCCGGGATCGTCATGAAGAATCTCACCACGTGCGGATGCGTCACCGTCACGGGGCCGCCGGACTCGATCTGCCGGCGGAAGAGGAGCGGGGCGGAGCCGGAGGAGCCGAAGACGTTTCCGAAGCGGACCGCGGAGACCGCCATGTCCGGGAAGCTGCCGGAGAGGAGCCACATCTCGGCGATGCGCTTCGTCGCGCCCATGATGGAGGTCGGGCGAACGGCCTTGTCGGTGGAGATGAAGGTGAAGCGGCGGACGCCGTTCCGCGCGGCGGCCGCGGCGAGCGTCCTCGTGCCGATCACGTTCACGGTCACCGCCTCCACCACGTTCTCCTCCATCAGGGGCACGTGCTTGAAGGCCGCGGCGTGGAAGACGATCTCCGGTTTCACCTCGGCCAGGATCGCCTCGACGCGCGCGGCGTTGCGGAGGTCGGCGATGTGGCACTTCACGCCGCTCGCGCCGCCCGCGCATCCCCTGAGTTCCTGCGAGATCATGTAGATGGCGCTCTCGGAATGGTCCAGGAGGTCGAGCCGCGCGCCGGCGGCGAAGAGCTGGCGCGAGAGTTCCGACCCGATGGAGCCGCCGGCGCCCGTGACGAGCACCCGCCGGCCCTTCACCAGGTCCTCGAAGACCTCCGGCCGGATCTCCGTCGTCTCGCGCCCCAACAGGTCCTCCGGACGGATCTCCCGGATCCGGTCGAACTGGACGTCGCCGCGGATGATGGAGAGAAGCCCGGGAACGACCCGGAACCGCGTCTTCACCTCGCGGCAGGCCGCCACGAGCTCGCGGATCGTCTCGCCGCCCGCCGACGGGATCGCGATGATGATCTCGTCCACGTTCAACGACCTCACCGCGTCCGGGATCTCCTCGCGCCCGCCGATCACCCGCACGCCGTCGACCCACAGCCCCTTCTTCGACGGCTCGTCGTCGATGAAACCGACGACGTTCATGTCCGAGCGCGGATTGACGCGGATCTCCCTCAGGGTCATCACGCCCGCGTCGCCCGCGCCGATGATGAGGACGTTGCGCGCGTGCAGCGGTTCCACGGGCCGCGACCGGAAATGGTCGGGGAGGACGCGGAAGCCGAAGCGGTAGGCGCCGAGGATGAAGAGGGAGAAGAGCGGTTCCATGAGGAGCGCCGCGCGGGAGGCGCCCTCCGGCCCGGCCAGGTACGTCGTGGCCCAGCCGAGCAGGGTTCCGAGGGAGAGCGCGGCGAGAAGCCGGCGCAATTCCGAGGGGCCGGCGTAGCGGAAGGACCAGCGGTCACAGTGGAAGAGGGAGAGGGCGAGGAGCTTGCCCGCGACGATGGCGGGCAGGGCGAGGAGCACGAGGCGCAGTTCCCCGGGCGGGACCTCTCCCTCGAAGCGCACCTCGGCCGCGAGAAGCAGGGCCCCCACGATGCCCAGGGCGTCGACGAGCGTGACGAGCAGGCGCTTCACCGGCCCCCCGCTCCTCGTTCTCCGTTCATCCCCTCATCCTCTCCAGGTCCTTTCGCGCGCGGTTCACCCAGGGCTTGACGGACCGTTTCAGGTAGTCCGGCACATATTGCGCTTCATCGACGAGCCGGGTCAAGGTCCGTCGCGCCTCCTCCCCGTCGCCGCTCTCCTCCTCCAGGCCCGCGAGCCAGTAGAGGTGCTCCGCGCGCGCCGAGATCGACGCGAGGCGCCGCGCGGCCGCGAGCGCCTCCGCCTTCCTCCCTCGTCCGTGCAGGACGCGCGAGTAGAGAGCCAGGGCTCCCCCCGAATCGAGGTTCGGGTCGGCCGCGACGAGCCGGCCCAGGATCTCCTCGGCCTCCTCGAGCCGGCGCTCCTCGTATCGCACCTGCGCGA
Organism: uncultured bacterium; assembly: GCA_964637705.1. Taxonomy (GTDB): domain Bacteria; phylum UBA8481; class UBA8481; order UBA8481; family UBA8481; genus CAZWVM01. The sequence goes on along the minus strand of CAZWVM010000045.1, from coordinate 14,846 downwards.
GCAGGTAGGCCGGCTTCGGGTCCTTCTCCCCGAAGCCGACCGCGCGCGCCGCCGCCTCCCCCGCCTCCCGCGTCCTCCCCTTCTCCTTCAGCAGTTCGGCGTAGCGGAACCAGACCGCGGCGTTGTCGAAACGCTTCGCCTCCGACTCCGCGCGCGCCAGTTCGGCCGGCGAGACGCGCGAGAGGCGCAGCGCCCCGCGAGGCATCCGGAACTCGGTGAAGAAGTAGATGAGCGCCCCGAAGGGCTGGAAGAAGAGGATGATCCAGATCCAGAAATAGTTCTGCCCGCGTCTCACGGCGTCCACGGCCATCCAGATCGAGAAGGCGATCGAGAGGAAGGAGAGCAGGCCGAAGATCCCGTAGGTCACGCCCGGGAGGAGGAAACCGTTCACAGGGCCATCCTCCACTCGTAGAGCCGACCGATCGGGATGAGCTCCCCCATCCGCCCCAGGCTCTCCGTGTCGTAATACGCGGGGTCGATGCCGGCCAGGAAGATGCGCCGTCCCTCCGTGGCGAAGGAGACGAGGTGAGGCATCTGGTCGTCGAGCGCCGCCGACAGAACCCTCACGCCCCGGAGCCGTCCTTCCGCCCGCTGGGCGTAATCCACGACCGGCAGGATCGAGGGATCGGCGAGGATCACGCTCCCCTCCGGCACATGCTCCTCCGCGTCCGCGATGAACCGCCCTCCTCCCTCGCCGTTCTTCGGCGGCCAGAGCGCGTACCAGACCGCATCGCGCCAGGGATTGTCGCGGACCGTCACCGGCGGGGCGTCGGCGAGCGCCCAGTGGCGGTCGAGCCCCGAGGCGCGCACCGCGTAGGTCGCCGCGCCGGTGGCCACGAGCGGAAAGACGACGAGGGAGACGAAGAGCAGGGGCGTGACCACCGGCCGGATCTCGGTCCTGAGCCGGATGCGGTCGTGCACATACTCGAGCCCCAGCGCGACGAGGGCGCCGAGCGGCAGGAGCGCGAGGATCATCGAGCCCGCGAGTTCCTCGAGCTCGCGGCCCGCCGCGAGGGGCGCGGCGGCGAGCCACGACAGGACGAGCCAGTCGAGAACGGCCGGGGAGCGGCGGCGCAGGAGGAGGTAACCCCAGATGAGAAGGACCCAGGCCGCGACCGGGTATTGGAAAGCGCTGTAGGCGACGAGCAGCGGATAAGCGTCGAAGTGGAAGCCCAACCTCGCCCGCATCGCCCCGAAGACCGCGACCGCGGCCAGCAGCCAGAAGAGCGGCGCCGACGGCAGGAACCGGCGCAGGACGATGTAGTGGAGCGGCACGAGGATCGCGAGGGACGAGGATCGATCGATCGCGAGGCAGGCCAGGGCTGCGAGGGCGGCCAGGAGAGCCGAGCGCCGGCAGCCGAGCAGGAGGATGCGCAGCGAGGCGAGGTGCAGGACCGCCGCGAAGAGGAAGAGGAGCATCCGGGGCGAAGGGTGCACCGCGTGGAAGAAGAACGCGTGCGAGAAACCCAGCGCCGTGACCGCCAGCACGGCGGAGGAGCGGTGGGCGGTCAGGAATCCCAGGGCGGTCGCGAAGACGGCGAGCGCGGCGACCGCGGCGAGGGCCGAGAAGAGATTGACCCGCCAGGCCGGAGAACCGCCCGGGAAGAACCGCGCGAAGGGACGGCAGATGGCGGCGTAGACCGCCGGAGGAGAAGGCGGGGCCTCGTATCCCTCGTAGAGTCCGGCGGGCGGCTCACCGGGCGCCGCGCAGGCGGCCTGCAGGTGAGCGGTCGCGCCCCAGCCGACCCCGGGCAGGAGGCAGACCAAGTAGAGGCAGAGGAAAGCGCCCGCCATCACCGCGGTGTCCCGATACGCCGGCCGCGACGTCTCCGTCATGGCGTCTCCCTCGTCGTCGCCGCCTTCTCCCACGTCGCGCGCGAGCGCCCGCCGATACCGAGCACGAGTCCCCATGACGCCGCCGCCGTCGCCCCGACGAGGTAGAAGAAAACGGACGCGACCGGGATCCGGCGGCCCGCGCGATCCGCGACGGCGCCCGCGGCCAGGAGCGCGCCCGCCGCGAAGGGAGCGGCCCGAAGGGGCAACGCGAGAAGAGCCGCCGCGCCGTTGCGGCGGTGCAGGGCGCGGGCCGCGCCGCGCGCGGTCGCGAGGATCGCCAGGAGAAGCGGGAAGAGCAGCCAGCGTAGGACCTTGTGCGAGACGAGGGCGAAGACCGTGGCCGGCCTCGGCCAGCCGAAGGAGAGCGCCCGGGCGACCCTCGCGTCCTGCGCGACCATCCTCACCCGCCGCCTCCACTCCTCCTCCATCCGCGTCCCCGCGCGCTCGAAGGCGACCGCCTCGGGCACGAAGAGATTCACGCGGCCGGCGCGATGCAGGGCTAGCGGCACGTAGGAATCGTCGGCGAGATCGCCGGGGAGGTCGAAGGGCCAGTCCTCGCGCCGGAAGGCGTAGATGCCGCCCGCTCCCATCAGCAGGAGCCCGGCTTCGGAGGCCCTTCTCTTGATCCAGGTCTCGTATCGCCAGTAGAGCCCCTCTCCGCTCGACGACGCCGACCCGCCCTCGTTCTCGTACCGCAGGTCGCCCGCGGCGATGCCGACATCGGGGTCCGAGAGCGGCTCGACGAGCCGGTCGATCGCTCCGGGCTCGAAGCGGGTGTTCGCATCGGTGATCACGACGACGTCGCCGCGCGCCGCACGGATCGCGCGGTGCAGGGCCGCGATCTTGCCGCCCCGCTCCTGTTCGAGGACTCGCGCCCCGGCCTCCTCCGCCAGGCGCGCCGTCCCGTCGGCCGAGCCGTCGGAGACGACGATCATCTCCACGGCACGCCACGCACCGTTTTCAAGCACGTTCCGCACGCGCCCGGCGATGCAGGAAGCCTCGTCGTGCGCGGCGGTGACGACGGTGACGGAGCGGACAGGCCGTGCGCGCACCGGCCGGAAGGGGCGCGCGAAGCGGGCGCGGAGCGCGCAGAACGCGGGGTAGCCGGCGAGGTTCCATGCGGCGAGCGCCGTCGCGGCGAGAAAGAGTCTCACAGCCCGGCCGCCAGTTGCCGGAGCCCGCGGCGACGGGCGGGGTCGGAGGCGACGATCGCGCCGCATCGCGCCGCGGGAACCAGCCAGCGCTTCAGCCGCGCCGCGGCCGGGTCGCCCCTCCGACGCGCCACGAGCCGCAGGGCGCTCCGGTAGTAGAGCTCCTCGCGGCCGGCCGGAACCTCCGTCCCGCCCGCGTGAACCACCGCGACCGTGGGGTCGTAGATGTTGATGAAGCCGTGGTCGCGCGCACGCAGGCACCACTCCGTCTCCTCGTGGTAGAGGAAGAACGCCTCGTCGAACGGCCCGACCTCCTTCCAGGCCTTGAGCGAGACGACGAGGCAGGACCCCTGCAGCGTCTCGACCTCGCGCCTCTCAGTCGGCATCGGGCGCGCCAGGCCGAACCGGCCCATCATGCGTTGGACGCCGAGGGCCTCCAGCGCGATCCGCGACGGGCGCGGCTCGGCGTAGATCGAGGACTGGACGCGGCCGTCCAGGGAGAGGACGCGGGGGCCGGCGGCGGCGACGGGCGGGGCCAGCCAGGTGAAGAAGCGGATCCAGGGCCCGTCGAGGAGGTAGGCGTCGGGGTTGAGGAGCATGACGTGGCGCGGCGGGCGGCGGTGACGGATCGATCGCTTGAGCCCCTCGTTCACCGCCGCGGCGAACCCGACGTTCTCCGCCAGGTCGACCACCTCGACATCGAGGTCGTCGAAGCGCTCCGCCTCGCCGGTCCCGTTCTCCACGACGATGACGCGGCCGAGAAGGGGGCGGAGCTGGTGGCGCACGGACTTGACGGCGTTGCGCGTGTCCTCCGCGGAGCCGTGGTTCACGATGACGACGTCGCAGGCCACGCCTCACTCCTCCCGACGCGCCACCGCGGCGGGCGGCGCGTCGGCGTTGCGGTACATCGACTCGAGAGCCGAGGCCATCGCCTCGATGGTAAAGGACTCCCGGTAGCGCGCCCGCGCGGCGCGCGCGCAATCGAGCCGGAAGGCCTCGTCCTCCGCCAGGCGCTTCAACGCGCCCGCGAAGAGAGCCTGCCGGTCATCGTCGGGCCGGTCGCGCGCCACCATGACGCCCGCGCCGCCCACGATCTCCGGCGTCCCTCCCACGGCGGAGGCGACCACGGGCACGCCCGCGGAAAGGGCCTCCAGGATCGTCAGCGAAGCCCCCTCGGACCGGGAGGTGTTGACGAGAGCGAGAGCGGAACCAAAGACGTCGGACAGGCTCTCCTTCAGGGGTTCGATCACGAGGCACGGCAGGCCCTCGTTCGAGAGTTCGTCGGCCAGGGGACCCGCGCCGATCATGCGGATCCGCCCGATCCCGGGATGTCCGGCGACGAGGCGCGCGATCGAGACCATCTCGCGCGGGTCCTTCTCCGCGGAGAAGCGCCCGATCCAGACGACGTCGCGCGCCGCATCGGGCCGGTGGGCGCGATCGCCGAACGCGTCCGGAACGCCGTTGCGAACGACGACGGTCCGGGACGAGTTGAAGCCCTTCCCGATGAGCTCGCGCCGGTCGGCCTCGCAGACGGCCACCACGCGCGAGGCGCCGCGCGAGGCCCAGAGATCGGCCCAGGCGTACCAGGCGGCGGGAATCGCGCGCGAGGAGGCGAACTGCCGGTGGCTTCCATGGATCGTCATGATCCGCGGCGCGCGGATCCCGGCGAGCGCGCCGAGGAGGTTCGCCTTCGGCGTGTGGGTATGGACGACGTCGGGGGAGAACCGGGCGACGAGGCGCGCCAGTTCCGGCACGGCCTTCAGGGGCATCTTGCCCGGGGCGTCCAGCACGACGGTCTCCGCGCCCGCGCGGCGGTAGCGTTCGATCATCGGACCGTCGGAGAGCGCCACCACCGCGTGTTCCGCCGAAACGTGCCTCGCCACGTGCTCCACGTGGACCTCGGCGCCCCCGACGTCGGCGGAGCCGATGACCGTGAGGACGCGCAAGCGGCCCCTCATCGCGCCGTACCCCGCGGACGCTCCATCCGATCCTTCCACCACGGCGAGTTCTCCACGTCGCCCGTGACGGGCTGGCGGAAGATCAGCGGCGCGAAGACCCGGTACGGGAACGCGGCCCCGTCGCGCGCCGCGGCGCGCGCGCGCCAGTTGGCCGCGTTCTCGGGAAAAGCCTCGGCGAGGAAGCGGCAAAGCACAGGATCGGTTCCGTATTGCCTGGTCCCCAGCCGCCACGCGCGCCGCAGGAGGTCGCGCGCCCGCTCGGTGTCGCCGGAGGCGAGCGCCTGGGCACCCTCGTACCGGTAGTGGCGCCAGTCCAGGACGTCGTTAACGGGCTCGAGCATCCCCGCAGATATAGCCGATGGCTCGGGAAATTCAATTCCGTAATGGCGGTCGAGCCACGAGGCGACCACCGGCTCGGTCTCGCCCGAAAAGCGCGCCGTGAGGACCGGGGCCACGAGCCGCGCCTCGCGCAGGAGCATCTCGGCATCGGTCTCGCGCCCGTCCGCGCGGCGGAGCCAGGCGAGGTCGAAGAGCGTGGGCACGAAGATCATGCGGGAGTCCGCGACGTGGGCGGCCCGCAGGAAGTTCTCCGCCACGCGGGTGTCCCCTCGGTGAAGCGCCTTGTAGGCGGTCGCGCGCAGGGCCGTCGGGTCCTCGCGCCAACCCGCGAAGTCCGGGATGCGGTCCTCCGTCACGGCGCGCACGAGCGCGAGACTGACCGGCTCCAGGGGCCCGCCCGGCCAGGCGGCGTGGGCGAGGGGCAGGAGGCCGCAGGCCATGAGGCCGAGAGCGGGCAGGACCGCGTAGGCCGCGCGGGCGCGGATCAACGGGCCGGGGATCCCGGCGCCCAGGGCCGTGAAGAAGAGCATGGAGGCGAAGGGGATCCAGAGGACGTCGTCCGTGATCGATCCCCCCAGGATCGCCGCGACCACCCCGAAGGCGATGGCGTCCGCCGGGCGGGACGGCACCTTGCGCAGGCCGGACCAGAGGCAGGCAAGCCAGGCGAAGACCCCGACCAGCCCGGTTTCGAAGAGCACGCGCAACGGAAGCGAGTGGGGATGCAGTTCCCACTTCGGCCACGTGAGATAGCGCTGACCGATGACCGGGAAGGACCAGGGACCGAAGCCGAGCCACGGCGCGTCGCGGAAGGCCTCGGAGACGCCGCGCATCATCGACCAGCGCTGCATGTTGGTGATGTAGCCGGGATCGAGCTTGGCGAGAAAGCGCGGCACGTAGGCCAGGGCGCCCGCGGCCAGCAGGAGCAGCCCGAAGGCGACGACGCGGGCGCGGCGCCGAGGCGTCATGCGCGAGAAGGGCACCACGAGGCCGCACGCCGCGGCGATCCATCCCGTGCGCGACTGCGTCAGGACGATCCCGGCGGCCACGACGGCGCCCAGGGCGAACGCGGCCGCCCGGGAGATCTTTCTCTGCTCGAAGAGCCACCAGAGCGGCGTCAGGGACGCCGCGAGGAGCGTCGCCGTGACGTTGGCGCCGAGGAGGAAACCGGCCGCGCCCTGCGCCAGCCCGGCCGGCCCCGAAAGGAGAACGTTCTGGACGGCTTCGAAGAGGACCGAGAGCGAGAGCAGGACCGCGGCGGCCGCGAAGGAGGTGATGACGACGCGGTTGGAGATGTAGTCGGCCAGCAGCGTGGCCGACGCGGCGTAGAAGAAGAGCTGGAGCGTGAGCTCGTAACCCAGCGCCGGGATCGGGGCGAGGGGCAGCGAGAGGGCGGCGGCGGCGGCCGGCGCGAAGAGAGGCCACCGGAGGCGGGGCGAGACGCCACGTGCGCCGCAGGCGGCGAGCGCCGCCCCGAAGAAGAAGACGGAGACGAGCGCGCGCCCCGGCGGCTGGACGCCCCCGGCCGCGAAGGTCAGGGCGAAGAGCACCGCGAGCGAAAAAAGAAGCACGGTCACGACCGCGAAGCGATCGGCGGAGGCGGATTCGGGCGCGGCCGCGGAGGAGACCGGCACGGGCGCGCCCGTCACGCCCGATACTCCCGGTCGAGCGCATCGAACATCGTCTCGAGGTGGAATTCCGCCGTGAAGGATTCCCGCGCCGCCGCGGACAACCGGGCGCGGAGGGCCGGATCGTCGCAGAGCCGCACGAGGGCGGACTCCATGTCGGATTCGTCGCCCGGCGCGAAGAGATACCCGTTCACGCCGTCGCGCACGATCTCGGGTATCCCGTCGACGTCGGTCGTGATCGCGGGAATCCCCAGCGCCGCCGCCTCGACGACGATCCGCGGCAGCCCTTCGAAGACCGCGGTGTGGAGGAGCACGTCGGCCGCGGCGAGCGTCCGGACGCCGTCCTCCCTCCACCCGAGGAAGATCGCACGGCCGTCAGGTGCCACGTTGATGCCTTCGCCCGCGAGCACCGACTCGGCTTCGCGGCGCAGCGGCCCGTCCCCGATCGCCACGAACCGCGCGGCCGGACGCGCCTTGAGGAATCGCGCCATGATCCTCGCCGCGGCAAGAGGGTCCTTCTGGGGCTTGTAGTTCCCGGCCGTCGCCACGACGAACTCGTCGGGATCCAGCCCCAGTTCCCGCCGAACCGCGACGCGGGCGTCGGACCAACGGGGTGTCGCGGCATCGATGCCGGAGCGGATCGTGACATACTGTTCGGGCCGGCCGATCCCGGCCGCCAGGGCCTTCTCGCGGTTCGCGTCCGCGACCACGACGATCCGGTCCGTGACGCGCGCCGTCGCACGCTCGAGACCCTCGTAGAACCTCTTCGCGCGGGGCGCCTGCCGGTCATGAAATCCCCATCCGTGGGCCGTGTGGATGATCCGGGGCACGCGGCAGAACCGCGAGGCCCACCGGCCGAGTATGCCGGCTTTCGAGGAATGGGTATGGACGACGTCGGGCGCAAGACGGCGGACGAGGGAAAGGATCGCGAGAAAAGCCGCGACGTCCCGGACCGGGTTGACCTCGCGAACGAGCTGGTGAACCTCGAAATATTGATCTCCCAGGCGCCGCCGCGCCTCGCCTGAAAGCGGTCCGGGCGCGCCGGCCAGCCAGACCTTGTGGCCGCGGCGGACAGCGTCCTCGGCGGAGAGGATCGTGTTGAATTGGGCTCCCCCCATCTCAAGCATCGTGATGAGATGCAGGATCTTGAGGCCTCGCCCACTCTCGGTTTCCAACTCGGCCATGCGAGGGAGATTCTAGACCTTTTCCACCCGGGAGGCACCTGGATTCATGCCTCTCCCTTGGGCCGATCATGCCTTCCAACTCACGGCGAATGAGGCGCATTGAGACCCGGACTCGTGACGAGGATCTCGGCCATGCGGCGAGAGAGTTCCGGAGACGGGTGATGGTCATCGCCCGGGGCCCGAGAAACCGTTTCGCCGGCGGCGAGAGATGCCTCCAAGGCGGGAAGCAGATCGAAGTGATGCAGTTTCAATTCCTGCATGATGGCCAGAGATTTCGCGCGCGACCATCGTTCCTCCTCGGACCATTCCTCGACGGGCTTGAAGACGGGAAGGATCAAGACGCTCAGGGTGAACCCGTCCTCCTCGGCAAGCCCCTCGAGTTCGACCAGGCTTCTCCGGACCTCGTCCACGATCGCGGACCGATCGGGCTGACCGGCGAAGGCGCGCCGGAGGACCCAGCGCTGGTAGAGCCAGCTGCGCGTAAAGAGCCACGGCCAGAAAGGAATTCCGGACGGGCGCGAGGGGCCGAAGGCCCGGACATGTCCCGTGTCGTCGCGGAAAGCGACCGGGGTATGCCGGAAGTCGTTGTTGTGAAAGACGAGCACGACGTGATCAGGGTCAAGCCGGCGCAGGCAACGTCGGAAATAATCGACCTCCTGGATGGTGTTGTATCCCCGGACGCCCCCGTTCCAGATCTCCGCCCCGACCCCCGCGACATCCTCGATGGCGCGCGGCAGGTCCTCGAGATAGAGCACCGAGTCGCCGATGAAGAGCATGCGACGGACGCCCGGGCGTTTTGCGAACTCGTAACGGTTTTTGAGCGTGCCCCAATCGCTGTAACGGCCGGTGCCTGCGACGGGGACATATCCCAATTCTCCGTCCGTCACGTATCGCTCCGGGGGTTCCCCGAGGATGCCTCCCGCGTATTCTCGGGCGGCGGGCAGAATGCGCACGGGATCGACCGTGCCGTCGGCCCCGAGCCAGCCTCCGCGCCCGGCGGCTTCCATGAGCAGAAGGACGAGGACGAGTCCCGCGATCCCCCCGGTCGATGCAAGCATGAAACGCCTCGTGAGCATGGCGCAGTATATACCGTGCGCGACGGCTCATGGATTCATGGTTTTTTTCCCCATGGCGGTCTCCGAGGTCTCGGCTGGCCTCGCAGAGGCTGCGCCTCGCAGAGGCTGCGCCTCGCAGAGGCTGCACCTCGCATTCCCTGCGAGGCCGACGCCTCGAAAACCGCTCCGCCGCAATCAACACGAGTTACCCACGAACGACGAACTCACCCCGCGCGCCTTTCGCCTTTCGCCTTTCGCCGTTTGCTCTAGAATGACGCCATGCTCGATGCCTTCTCATCCTGGGGCCGCTATCCCCGCGTAACGCGGCAGGAGATCAAAGTGCCGGCCTGGAGAACCGATCCACTCCCGGCCGCCGCCGGTTCCCTCCTCCCCTACGGGCTCGGGCGCAGCTACGGGGACTGTTGCCTCAACGAAGGAGGAACCCTGCTCCACACGCGCCGCCTCGACCATCTCATCGCCTTCGATCCCGAGGCGGGGATCATCGAGTGCGAATCGGGCGTGACGCTGCCACAGCTCCTGGACTTCATCGTTCCGCGCGGTTGGTTCCTGCCGGTGACGCCCGGGACGAAGTTCGTGACGATCGGCGGCGCGATCGCCAACGACGTGCACGGAAAGAACCACCACCGAGACGGGACCTTCGGCCGTCACGTGCTCTCGCTGGACCTCCTGCGCTCCGACGGCTCGAAGCTCACCTGCTCGCCGGACGAGAACGCCGACCTCTTCCGCTCGACCGTCGCGGGGATCGGCCTCACCGGGCTCATCCTTTCGGCGCGGATCCGCCTGAAGCGCATTTCCTCCGCGCTCATCGACTTCGAGACGATCCGCTTCGGAAACCTCGACGAGTTTCTCGACCTCTCGAGCGAATCGGACGCGGAGTGGGACTACTCGGTGGCCTGGGCCGACGGCCTGGCCGCCGGGTCGAACCTGGGGCGCGGCCACTTCATGAGGGGGAACCATGCGGAGAGCGGACCGCTCCGGTCGGGGCCGACGAAACCCCTTCTCTCCGTTCCCCTGGACCTGCCCGACGCGCTCCTGAACCCGTTCACGGTCCGCCTCTTCAACAGCGCCTACTACTGGAAGCACCCCGCGCGCCGTTCGCGCCGCACCGTGCACTACGATCCCTTCTTCTACCCGCTCGACGCCCTCGAGGGCTGGAACAGGGTCTACGGCCGGCGCGGCTTCCTCCAGTACCAGTCCGTGATACCCCGGGAGAGCGGTGCGGAGCCGGTGCGCGACCTCCTGCGCGCGGTGGCCGCGGGCGGCAGCGGGTCCTTCCTGACGGTCCTGAAGACGTGCGGCGATCTCCCCTCGCCGGGTCGAATCTCCTTTCCGCGTCCCGGCGTGACGGCGGCATTCGACATCCCCTTCCTCGGCCGCGCGACGCTCGACCTCGGCCGCCGCCTCGACGCGATCACGCGCGCCGCGGGCGGCCGCGTCTACGCCGCGAAGGACGCGGCGACGACGCCGGAGTGTTTCGGCGCCTTCTACCCGGACTGGCGCTCGTTCGCGCGCCACATCGATCCGAACTTCTCCTCCTCGTTCTGGAGGCGCGTCACAAGGAGCCTGTCATGAGAAAGATCCTGGTGCTGGGTGCAACGTCGGCGATCGGAGGTGCCGCGGCGCGACTCTTCGCGGCCGACGGCGACAGGATGTACCTCACGGGACGCCACCCCGGGCGGTTGAAGATCGTGATGGACGATCTCGAGGCGCGGGGGGCGCGGGTCGAGGGCGAAGCGATCGACCTGAACGACGTCGCGAAGCACGCCGCGCTCGTCGAGCGCGCCGCAAGCCGTCTCGACGGGATCGATATCGCGCTCCTCGCGCACGGAGTTCTCATGCCACGCATCGAATCGCCCGCGGAGATTCCCCCGGCGCTCGACGCGATCCAGACGAACTATGGCAGCTGCGTCTCGCTCCTCGCGCACATCGCGGAGCCGATGAAGGCGGCCGGGCGGGGCACGATCGCCGTCGTCACGTCGGTGGCGGGCGACCGGGGCCGCCAGAGCAACTACCTCTACGGCTCGACCAAGGCCGCGATGGATGCCTACCTCTCGGGCCTGCGCAACCACCTCTTCCCCTCGGGCGTCCACGTCGTCACGATCAAGCCGGGTTTCGTCGACACCCCGATGATCGCCCACATGAAGCGGAATCCTCTCTGGGCCTCCCCGGAAACGGTGGGACGGGCGATCCGCAAGGCCGTCCTCTCGAGGCAGGACATCGTCTACGTCCCGGGCTACTGGCGATGGATCCTCGCGGCCGTCAAGCTCGTGCCCGAGCCGCTCTTCAAGCGCCTGAAGCTCTGACGCCGGGCGTCGAGACATTCAGCTCGTCGTCGATCCTCATCCGGTTCCGGAACCAGGTCTCCTGCCGCTTCGCGTAGCGGCGCGTGTTGCGCTCGACGAGCCGCCGGGCCTCCGCGAGATCGATCTCGCCGTCGAGGAGACGATGGATCTCGCGGTAACCGATCGCCCTCTGCGACGGGGCGTCCGCCGGCACGCCCTCTCCGCGCAGGCGCGTCACCTCGTCGACCAGCCCCGCCTGGAACATCGCCCCGGTCCGCTCCTCGATGCGTCGATGCAGCTCCGGCCGCTCGACAACCAGCCTCATGACGCGGTAACGGAACGCGGGCGCCCGGCGCGGCGCACGCCGCAGGTTCGCGAGCGTCTCGCCCGCCGCCTCCACGATCTCCACCGCGCGCAGGATCCGAGGCCGGGGCGCGTCCTCGAGTTCCCCGGCGGCCTCCGGATCGGCCGCGCGCAACCGCTCGAGCAGTTCCTCCCGTCCGGACCCGGCCGCGCGCAGTTCGGGGTCGGCCTCGACGGCATCGTGAAGCCCGTCGATCAGCGCGGAAAGATAGAGCCCGCTCCCTCCTAGAACGAGAGGAATTCGCCCCTCCTTCTCGACCTTTCTGATCGCCTCCTCGGCCTCCCTCATGAACCGCCCCGCCGAGTAGGTCTCGAGCGGGTCCACGATATCGACTAAGTTATGTTTTACCAGTATTCTATCCTGTGGAGAAGGCTTTGCGGTTCCCACGTCCATTCCCCTATAAACCTGGAAGGCGTCTGCCGATATAACTTCAAACGGAACAGATCCCTCGAAACGTTCGACCAGTCTCATGATGAGCCCGGTCTTGCCGGACGCCGTCGGACCCACGACGACCGGCACTTTTCTTGCCTCCGGATAGGACCGGAGGACGTTCTCGAGGTGAAGGAGGGCTTCCATCCGGGCGAGGATGATTGACGTTGCACGAGCTTGTCAACAGCGAGACGACTGAGAGGACGGACGGACGGCCGCGCAGTCAACGACACCTGAGGCGCCTCCTCTTCCTTTTCCTCTCCGCCGCGATCCTCCTTCTCTTCCTCGAACTCGTCCTGCACTTCTTCGTGGCCCGCTCGGTCGACCTCGAGGAGGTCCAGCGCGAGGCCACCGCCGCGCTCGGCCGGCCCGTCACGGCCTCCGCGATCCAGGTCTCCGCGATCTACGGGTTGGTGCTCGAGAACGTCGAGGTGCGCGAGCGGGGCGATGCGATGACGCCGGGCGCGCTGATCCTGCACGCGGAGAGGGTCCGGTTGAGACCGAGCTGGAAGCGGTTGCTTCTCGGGCGATTCGAGGTCGCCAGCGTGAAGATCCTGCGCGGCGACGTTCACGCGATTCGAGATTCGCAGGGATGGAACCTGTCGAGGCTCTGGGCGGAGAAGAACGCGGAGCCGACGCATCTCGCGCTCACGCCCTCCCTCGAGGCGGAGGACCTGCGCGTCTGGTTCACCGCCCGCGGCGCGCTCTGGGACGGATGGATGACGGTCCTGCGACGCCTGAGCGTGACGAGCACCGGCGACCGCGTCGACGCGGCCATCTCGTCCGTGAACGGCGAGCCGTGCGATATCGAGGCCGTTCTACGACCGGACGAGGGGCTCTGCGAGATCGAGTTCGAGGATCTGCCGACGGTCCTGGCGCGTTTCATCCACAAGAACGCCGGGTGGGAGAGCCTCGAGGGGCGCGTCAACGCCGCGTGGACCGTGAAGCGCGCCGGAAGACCCGGCGCGTGGTTCGAGGCCTTCCGGATCGAGGGCGAGGGCGAGGGACGAAGTCTCTCCCTTCCGATCGCGGGCGGCTCGATCTGCCGGTTCGAGCATTTCCGTCTGAAGCGGGCGCTCTACGAGTCCACGCCCGACACGGGCTGGCAGGCGGTGATCGAGGACCTGCGCGTCGGCCGCCCGAACGCCTCGCCACTGCGCCTCGGAGTCGTCGCCGCCGGAAACGGCGGAAGACTCTCCCGGTGCAAGCTCGAGTGGGACGGTCCCGCGGAGAAGATCCTCGCCCTGGTCCCTCCCTCCTTCACGCGCGATGTGGCGCGCTACCGTCCGACGGGAGGTTCGGCGGGACACGTGCTGATCGGCGCGCGCGGATCGGCGCCGTGGGTCTCCGAGCTTGCTCTCCAGGCCCGCGGTCTCACGCTCACCCTGCCCGAGACGTCTCCGGTCGAATTCGTCCGGGGCGGAACGGTCCTCTCCGAGATCCGCGGCCGCGTCACGATCGCCGACGACGTGCTCCGCATGTCCGCTCTCTCCTTCGCGTGGGACGGAGACGTGATCCGACTCGAGGGCAATGTGGCTCGCCCGGGCGATGGTGCGCGCGCCCGCTACGACGTCCAGGTCGAGGCCGCCGAACTCGCCGCCGCGCGCCTCGGGCGCTGGATGCCCGAGGGGCTGACTCTCGACGGGAAGATCGGCGCGAGCCTTCGGCTGACGCCGGGTCGCGTCAGGGGCGCGATCCGCTGCCTCGGGAACACGCTCGAGCACGCGGAGATCGGCCGCTTGAGGCTCGTCGAGGGCGGGTTCCTCGTCGACGGCGACTCCCCCGCCACCGCGCAGGGGCTCGCGATCGCCGCGGGCGACGGCCGGGTCGTCGTGGACGGCGTCCTGCCGCACGGATCGACGCGCCGGATGAATCTCGAACTGCGGCTCCAGGAGGCCTCACTCGATCCCTTCGCGCGCCTCGCCGCCTTCGACAGCTCCTTCGCCCTCTCCGGCGGCCGCGTCAACGGCCTCGTCATGGTATCCGGTCCGGCCTCGGCGCCCGCGATCGCCGGAAACGTGCAGGTCCGGGAGGTCGACGCGGTCATCGAGGGGCTCTCGTGGGGGCAGCTCGAGGGTCCCGTGCGCTTCGCCGCGGACTCCTTCGCCTCGAGCGGCCTGCGCGGCTCGATCGGCGGGGGAAAGGCGCTCTTCGCCGGTTCGTACGCGAAGCGCGAAGCGCGCTTCACGCTCGGACTGGAGAACGCCGACGCCTCGATCCTCGCCTCGCTCGCCCGCGAGGCCTTCGCCGGATACGCGCTTTCGGGCCCGGTAAACGCCAGCCTCTCGGTCTCGGGCCAGCCGACCCGGCCCTCCGTCAGCGGCACCCTGGTCTTTCGAGGAACGGAACTGCGGGGCGAAAGGGACCTGCACCTGACGCAGATGACCGGGCAGTTGGAGATCCACCCCGACCGTTTCGTGGCGCGCGACGTCGCCGCCCAGTATCTCGACGCTCCCGCCCGGTTGAAGGGCACGGTTCCGCTGGCCGAGAGCGTCGCGTGGTCTCTCTCCGTCTCGATGGAACAGGCGCGGTTGGAGCACTTCTCGAACTTCGCGCCGGCGGGATTCTCGGGCGAGGGCGCCGTTGCGGGCCTCGCCGCGTC
>CAZWVM010000044.1:20730-21527 GCA_964637705.1 uncultured bacterium | reverse complement strand
GATTACAAGTTCCTCGTGGACGGCGCATGGAGGATGGATCCGGCGAACCCCGATTACGGCCGCGATTCCCGCGATCGCTACAATTCGCGCTTCCAGATCACGACGTCCTCCTCGGCCGTCGATCGCATCCGGGAGCTCTCCGCGGGCCTGGAATCGCACCCGCCGGGATGCGGGCGCCCGGAGCGCCGGGACCTCCTCGAGCGGGCCGACGGCCTGATGCAGCTTCCGACCTCGCAGCACAGCCGGGTGCTGAGGGAGCATTTCGCATCCCGCCTCTCCGCGCTCAACGAGCGACTCCGGCGCAAGGGGGAATCCTTCGCGGCGGGAGTCTATTGCCATGGAAACATACTCCAGAGGGAAGGGCGTTCCTTCGGAATCGACGTCGTCACCACGCGTTCGGTCTACGGCATGTATTGGGACATACCAGCCCGCCTGGTGGAGGATCTCGCCGCCGGCCTCGATGGACTCTTCGTCTCGCACCTCCATCCCGACCATCTCGATCATCTCCTGATCAAGCATCTCCTGGCCCGCGGCGCTCCCGTCGTCGTCCCGGCGCCGATCGCCGCGCGATTTCCTGAAGGAACGCGGGGCGTTGCGCAGGGGGAAACGATCGAGGTGCTGGGCTGGAAGGCGACTCTAGGGAAGGGAAACCACGTCTACGACGAGAGGAAACAGCTCGTTGTCAGCTACATCGAGCTCGTATCCCCGGGCGGATACCGGCTTGTCCACACGACCGACCACGATTACACCACGGGCGTCAAGACGTCGGGTGCCGTCGATCTGCTCATTGCAAAGGC
>CAZWVM010000044.1:0-20720 GCA_964637705.1 uncultured bacterium | reverse complement strand
GCAAGGAGGCCTTTCTCAATCTCGTCCAGCATCTCAAGCCGGGGCGCTTCATCGCGGGTCATTTGAACGAACTGGGCCATCCCGTCCGCGGGGGGCGTGAACCGTATCGCACGGGCGTCGAGATCCTGCGGGCTGCAACCACCCAAGGCGACATCCTGCACTGGGGCGAGACCTGGCCCGTGACGTGAGAGGTCGTCGCTCCTCCCGCTCAAGTTTTCAGCCTTCCAGGCCGATATAGGTAGCAGGACGCGGAAAACGCGGCCGTTGCATCATTATACCTTTATGCCGTTGAGCGGGTCGGAGCTGCGGAGCAGACCCGCTCTTTTTTTTGGCCCCGGGCAATCCTCAAAAAAGTAAGCGAAAAGAGAAAAAACCGCTCAAGTTCTCAAGGGCCTGCGCCGATATACGGAAAAGGCGAAGTAGTCGCCGAGTCGGAAAGTTGGCCCTTGGAGGCCAGGAGGTATCATGGACGGAGTCTCGCTCGGTTCAATGAATGCCCTCTACTCGCTCGGGAACGAAGCGGTTTCGAGCGAAGTCGGGGTGAAGGTTCTGAAGGAGGCTCTCGATCAGGCCGCCTCGACGGTGTTGCCACTTATCGAGGGAGTCGGCCAAAACTTGGATTTGACGGCATAAAGGTATACGGCGGCGGACGCGTTCTCCGCGCGTGTCCGCCGCCAGCCGCCGACTTTATCACCCCACCAAAGCCCCCATTTTCTTGTGAGCAAGTCAGAAATAAGGGTTTACATCCAGAAATCTCTCCTCTATAATCTCAAGTTAGAAGCTCGGAACGGCGTAACGTCAAAACTTTCAGGGTGAGGAATGTGATCAAAGAGGACATTGTCGAGGCGGTTTCCAAGGAGATCGGCTTGCCGAAGCACGAGTGCCTTCACATCGTCGATAACATCATCGAGAGCGTGAAGGAGTTGCTCGAAGAAGGCAGGAAGATTGAAATCAGGGAATTTGGAACCTTCTCGGTGGTGAATCGCAAGGCCAAGATCGGCCGCATCATTGCGACCGGAGGCACTGTCGTCGTCCCCGCGCGTCGCGCGCCCAAGTTTCTGCCGGGCCGGATTCTGAAAGAGATCGTGAATCAGGGTTCCCCCATGAAGGCCCAGGTGGCATCCGAACCCTCCTTGAAAGACGGGGGATCCGCCCAGTAGACTCCGGCACCAAGCGGGAGTAGCTCAATGGTAGAGCTCCAGCCTTCCAAGCTGGTTACGAGGGTTCGATTCCCTTCTCCCGCTCCACTCTGATTTCACGACATACATTTTTCGTGACGCTTCAAAACCTAGTTCTTGGTCGCCCCTTGGTCGCTTTTTTCAGATTCGGCACGCTCTTCAATCCAGGAATCGAGACGATCGTGAAGCGCCCAGAGGTCGGAATCAGGCGTGTGAATGTATCGCTTGGTGATCTCGGAACCATCGTGACCGCGCGAGAGACGCGCGCCTTCAAGAGCTTTTTCTTCTACGTCAGCCAAGCCCGAAGATTTCATCCGCGTGGAATGAACGTGGAGAAGCGCGTGAAAGTACGCATTCGGAAATCCGGCTATGACAGCGGCACGATGGAAGTTGCCGGAAAGAGCATCGCCGTTGACTCGTCGCGCCGGATCGCTCGGCATTGGGTGCAGCCATTCGGAGCCTGCCGCAACAGCGGCCCGCGCCTGCACGGTGACGTAGTGCAGGGCGTGCTTTGAGATTCGCACCAGAACATCACTGCGAGGGCGCAGGCCCAGCTTGCGGCGTTTCAACGTCGCGCCCCTGAATCGGATCGTTCCTTCGACCAGGTCAACATCAGGATCATTACCTGAGATCCGGAGCGAGATCACGGCGTTGAGCCGCTGTCCGTGGTATAGGCTCAGGGCAGTGGCGCAAGCTTCAGCGCAGGGGAGAGCGTCGAGGAGCTTGCGATCACGGCCAGGCGTGAGTTCCTGGCAGAAGAGCGCGGCGCGGCGCTCGTCCTCGGGGCGGTTGTCTCGCGGGGGTATCGTACCGACTACGGGATTGACCGCGATGATTCGCTCCCTCGTCAGGGCAAACGCGAAGAATCCGCTGAGAATTCTGCGGAAGCCGGCGACCGTTTCAGGAGCCCGGCCCTTCGGATGAACGTCGGATCGTAGCATTCCGTCGAGATATGTCTCGACCAGTTCACGCGTCACAGCGAGCATCGGCAACGGACCATGAAGCGAAACGAACTCGCCTAGCCGTTGACGAACGTTGGTTACATGACCCGCCGAACTTCCTTGTTTCTCCAAATGCGCATAGTACCGTTCCGCAATCGACTTGACCGCGTGCAGTTGCGGACGGTCGGGAGAAATCGTCAATCCAAACTTTGCGCGGTCGAGTAGGTCGT
Source organism: uncultured bacterium (assembly GCA_964637705.1). GTDB lineage: Bacteria > UBA8481 > UBA8481 > UBA8481 > UBA8481 > CAZWVM01. Next base: position 18,371 of record CAZWVM010000044.1, on the reverse strand, counting down.
ACACTTCGCCCAGTCGCTTCTCTGCCTCGTCGCGGGACGTGCCTACCTTGAACCAACGATAATCGCCGCCGGTCGGCAGCCACTTTGATTTGATTCGAAGCCCGTATTGCACTTCACCGCTGGCCGTGATCCGGCGGCGGAGCCCTCGGGGTAATCTGCCTCGCATGACGGGCAGAGTGTCAGGACCTTCAGGCATCGTCAATCCCTCCTCTGGTGTGCCGCAGCCAGGGCGTGCTGGTATGCGATGAATACATGCGCCCGACGCATCTGGAGGCGCTTTATGTCATCGTCCAATCCGGTCATGATTGCCGCGAGATCCGCGGCGAGTTGATCGGCCGTAGCCGGCGGAATCTTGATTGCAGCTGCCCGCACGTCTCCGGCTGAATCTCGGGAGACAGATCGGGCGGCCATGATTAGAGGTTCACAATCCGTCCGCGCCCGAAGGACGCGGACTCGCTCCGCTTGCGCCATCCATGGCGCTCAAACGCAGTCCTGCGTTTCGGCTTTTTATGGCGAAAGGCCGGATGGAAACCCCACCGGCCAGGGCGGGGGGCAGACCTGCCCCCACGCCCGAATTCTTGAACATCACCGCCCTTTCCTTTCGCTGATTTCTTGTTCGATCCGAAACATGAGCGGCCCTAGCGCATTGGCGACAGCGCACGGTAAACAGTTCCCACACGCATTCCCGGAATCGCAGATCCCGCTGAGAATTTGCACCAGGCGCCGGACGTGCCCCAGCCGGTCGCGGCCCAGATCCCCGCGCCGCTCCGCACGACCCGGCCGCCCGTCGGGAACAGACCCCTCCAGATCCAGGAGAAGATCGCGGAGTCCGTATGCCATCGGGTTCATCGGCTAGTCACCGTACCCGAGGACCCTGTGTTCGCACATGCCCACGATGCCCGAGACCGCCGTCGGAATCGTCGCCGTCCTTGTCGCCTCGACTAAACCGCGCGAACAGCGATCTTACGCCTTCGACGCGCGACCGCGCAGACTCGGCCGCAACTCCGATCTCCTGGAGAATCCCGGCAAGGTCTTTTGTTTCCGGATCATTCGCTTGGCTGGCGAGATCCACGAGCTTCCACAGCTGCCGGGCAATGTCGACCAGCGCACGCCGGATCAGCTCAGCGACCGAGGCGGTCACGATAGCACCTCGTCATCACTGTCGACTGGCCGGTCAGCCGCGTATGATCGACACAGCATCTCGGCGGCAGCAATTGCAATACCCGCAACTCGTTCATCCAATTCTTCTGCGCATGTCGCGAAGAACGTCGTTAATTTCCACGCTTGTTGGGGTGTCGCGTAAGCGGTCAGATCCAAATCTGCGCCATGCTGCAGGAACATGCTCCGCAAGGCGGCGAGCCGACATATATTTTCGTCCGCCATGCCCGTGCACACGGTCGCCTCGACCAGCGCCGCGAAGCTACTCGCCTGCATGACGACATCACGAGCCGCGGCAAGACGCCGCGGGCCAGCTTCAACTGCAGCAGTCGCCGCTGCCGATTGCGCAGCCTTTTCGGCCGCTTCCTGTTCATAATAATCCATCATCATCATTGCACCTCCTCAGTGCGTTATGGGCTCGCGCCGCGCGTGAGCCCGAGCCGAAACCATTGCCGCGCCCATGCGACGCGACGCGCGCGACATCGCGCGGACCGCCGCGCGTTTATCCTCCTGCATTGATTTTTTAAGATTCGCCACACCCTCCGTCCCACCGAAAAGTTCAGCGAACATCAGGGCGAAAAGTGAAGGTTCGGAAATCGCGTAATCCGCGTGCGCGACCGCCAGTTCCGCGCGCGCGGATCGAAACACCGACCAGTACGGATTTTCCTTCTCGTCCCGGTCGGCCCACGCCCATCGCGATTTTCTCGCGGACCACCCGGCCGCGCGGGTAAAGTCGGACAAGACACCGGACGCGGAGAGGCCGAGTCCGGCATACGCCGGAGCGAGTCTCGCGCGTGTATTGGCCGATTGGACGCGAGACACATAGCCCGATGTGCCCCTGCGAAACACCGGTCCGTGGTGTCGGCCGGGGGCGTTCCCGTCGCGGTCGACCTCGAGACCGGCGGCGCGGAGATGCGCGGCCACGACCCGGCGAGACGACAGGCACCAAGCGCGGCGGTAGAGCCCGGCCGGACGCTTGGTCGCTCCCAGTGGCCGGTCGAGCACCATGAGGTGCGCGTGCTCTTTCCCGTCGGTTCCACAATGCAAGAACGCGGTCCACTCATTCCCAGCCGGTAGAATCTCGTCGGCGACGTCGCTGACGAATTCCGCTTGGCGTTCCTGCTGGCGTGCCCACTCCCTGGGAAGCGCGATCACGACCCTCTGCGCGATGTTGCCATCACTCCGCTTCCTGTTTTCGTAAGACAACCGAAGAAGCTCACGCATCCGGGCGGGCGAGACCGAGCCAATCACGGCTACGCACTGCGACTTCCGGCCGAAGTAGCTCATGGCCGCGGCTGCGTGTGCCGGGGTTTTGACCGAGCCCGTCATCCGAAGAAACGCGATCGCCATTTACTCGACGTCCTCGAGGATGAGATCGTCGGCGGGCGCGGGAGAAGGCGATTTCAACGGGACGGAACCGGTTGAAAACCCGGCTTGTCGCGCGAAAGCGACAAGTCCGCGGACGCGATCGACCGCGTCGGCGGAATCCCAGGGAATGATCGGAGCAAGTGCCGCTCCAAGTTCGATTAAAGTCTTTGTACGCTGGCGTCGTTCTCGTTCCTTCGATGCTCTCAATTCAGCTTCCTTTTTCGTTATCGACTCCCGGATTTTTTCGATATTCACAACGACCTCCTTAAATTCCAAACCGATAAGGCGCAATAGACTTCGTGTTCCACGAAGTCGGCGGGGGCTGCGCCCCCGCACCGCGCCGCAGGCGCGGAAACGGGAACCCTCGCCAACGCTTTGGTCACGCGGCCACCTCCAGTACGCGTAGTGCTTTTTCCGCCGCCGCCCATGCTTCGCGCGCAGCGCGGAGCTCCGCCAGGTCCAGCGCCGTGATCGCGGCTTCCCGTGCTCGGGAGACCTCGTTCCGGGTAGCGGCGACAGACGCAGCCAAAAGCACGACGTGAACCTCCGGTGTCGCCCGACCCATTTCGATTTCCCGGCGGAGACGGTTCCGAATCTGCGAATCCGTTCTGCACATTCCCGTTTCGTACGTCGCGAGCCCAAGCGCTGACGCACGTATCCAACCCTGCTTCCAATTTAATTCCCCGGTTGCAGTCACAACCGGGGGATCTGATCCCCCGGAGGAGTGGGTAAGGCAAAGAACGCGATGCAATGCCGCGCCGCAAACCTTGCAGACGGCTTTTCTGCGAACGGGAATGATCCGACAGACGTTCACCGCCGCGCATCCGAGCCAGCTGCAGCAGTGGCGGATTGATGGTTGATGCTCATATAAGCGGGATTCAGGTGCGACAGCCCCGATTAGATCATCCACGGCGCGACTCCTCCGCGACGACCGAGGCATGGCCGGATATGTAGAGCATCGTCTTAAATATGTCCGCGACAGGACGGGACGGCCTGCCCTTGATGACCCATCCATCCAGCCTGGCGTCACGGATAACATCGCCGAGCAGGTAACCAAAGCCCAAATAATGATAATGCGGTGCCCAATACCATGTGCCTTGCCGCGCCCATTGCCACGCCGGAGTCCCATCCGGTGGCTTCCCTATCCGCTCGATACGTCGGAACGGATGAAACAGCAGAGCCCCCCCGGACACGGCGCGGACGAAGTCGCGGAGCGGTATCCCGGCGGCGAGCCTGCGGCGGGCTTCCGCGCCGTCGCGCCTGGCCTGGGCGATCATCGCCTGGCGTCGCTGTCGATCGAGGTTGGATCCGTCGATCCGCTGACCGTACGGCACGCCGACCATCGCGAGGTCGAGCCAGTATCGTGCACGGGTACGGAGATCAGCAGCCCTGATTGAACCGTCCCGATCAATCCGGTCGCGGAACCATTCGTCGTCTGTGACTGTGGGCGGCGGACTCCAGACGTCATGTCGTACGTGTGTTCGGCCCAACCGTCGACAGACCTCGCGCAATCGATCCGACCGTTTGCTCGCGGCCGAGACTGTCGCCAGAATCCAGCACGACGGACACGTCAATCTTCCGCACCTAACGGGAACCCGGCCCACGTGGCCGGACGAGCAAACACGAGTTACACATTTACCAGCCGACCCGCAGGCTGAGCCGAGACCCGGAATAGTGTAGATGGACGCGTCCGCAATCGCGGAGGGATAGTCAGTTGAGATTGTCGGGAGCGGAAGCGCAGACACAGAATCAGGGACCGCGATCATTCGGTGCACCAGCTGATATTAAAAACAAAAGCCCACGTACACCCAGTTAGGAGCGTACGCGGGCTTAGATGCCCGTCCCCGCCTCCATCTCCGTCCGAATCGTTGCTGCATCCGTCACAGGAAGCCTTCGCGAGGGTGCGGCGAACAATCCGCCGGGCGCGAGCGCGCAGAACTGGCCGACGCGCGGCCGGACGCTTCGCTAGATCGCGACGCCACGAGAAAGCATGTTTCCATACCCGAATAGCGTTCTGGAAGGTTTCACCCGGCGTCAAATCCAAAATAGGATCATGTGGTAGTCGCTCGGTGGCAGGCTTGACCGTCGAATGGAGGCGCATGCGGTTAGCGAAAACGCAGCAAACGACTACTGCCGTAATGACAGATCCAAGCGGCGCACCGGCGACACTTACGATTTCCAAGAAGCTGTCTACGGCAAGCAGGCAAGCTGCGGGGGCAGCGGTGATTAGTGAGACAGTTCCGATAGCTTTCATGAGTAATAACGATCGGGATGGAGCGACAGCACGGCATAGGGGATGCGGCGAAGCCTTCCTCGTTCGCCATTCTGCGCGCTCCATCCCGATCATCCGCCGCATCTCCATGATCTCAATTATCGCACATGGAGAAAACAGAAGTCATGCGATCGTCGAACATTTTTTGACTTAATTTATTCGGTCTATTCAAATCTATTCAAGTCCTCTGCGACGAAGTCATATGCACAATCATTGCACGCCATATTTCTACATATGACTTCGAGGTGAAAATCAAAGGCCCTCTATTTTGGGGGACAAGAAGGACATCCCCGGTCACTTAAGTAACCGTTCCTCCTGCGTACGCCTTTGGCGTCCGCTTCCGATTCAAGGGGTGGAGGACAACCCGGACCAACGGGATTCGGAATAGTGACGCTTCGATTGAATAGTTGAAATCACTGCGTTTCGTGTGAAAACAACAGGCAAGTGAGCCTTCGCACTGATATATTGTGATGACGCTATGTTCGAGCAGGCCTTCAGGAACATCGACGACATCCTCCGCAAGGAGGCGGGCTGCACCACGGAGCTCGACTACACCGAGCAGACCTCGTGGCTCCTCTTCCTGAAGTACCTCGACGGGCTCGAGCAGGACCGCGCGGACGAGGCCGCGCTCTCGGGAAAGCGGTACACCTACATCCTGGAGAAGCCCTATCGCTGGGAGTCCTGGGCCGCGCCCCAGGGCAAGGACGGGAAGCTCGACCACAATGCGGCCATGACCGGGGACGACCTCTGCGACTTCGTCCACCGGAAGCTCTGGCCCTGCCTCCAGAAGTTCAAGCAGACGGCCTCCGGGCCGAACACGATCGAGTACAAGATCGGGGAAATCTTCGCGGAGATCAAGTGCCGCATCCAGAGCGGGTACAACCTCCGGGAGATCATCGACCAGATCGACGAGCTGCGCTTCCGGTCGCAGACCGAGAAGCATGAACTCTCCCACCTGTACGAGGCCAAGATCCGGAACATGGGGAACGCGGGCCGGAACGGCGGGGAGTATTACACGCCGCGGCCCTTGATCCGCGCCATGGTCAAGGTCACGAGTCCCCGGAGCGGCGAGACCATCTACGACGGCGCCTGTGGCTCCGCGGGCTTCCTCTGCGAGGCCTTCGACTACCTGAAGGCCTCGGGCAAACTCACCACCCGCGACCTCACGACACTCCAGGCCCGCACCTTCTACGGCAAGGAGAAGAAGTCCCTCGCGTACGTCATCGCGATCATGAACATGATCCTCCACGGCATCGAGGCGCCGAACATCCTGCACACGAACACCCTGTCCGAGAACCTCGGGGACATCCAGGAGAAGGACCGCCACGACATCGTCCTGGCCAATCCCCCCTTCGGCGGTAAGGAGCGCAAGGAGGTACAGCAGAACTTTCCGATCCGGACCGGCGAGACGGCCTTCCTCTTCCTCCAGCACTTCATCAAGATCCTGAAGGCCGGCGGCCGCGGCGCCGTGGTCATCAAAAACACCTTCCTCTCGAACACCGACAACGCCTCCGTGAGCCTTCGGAAGCACCTCCTGGAGTCCTGCAACCTCCACACGGTCCTCGACTGCCCGGGCGGCACGTTCCAGGGCGCGGGCGTGAAGACCGTGGTTCTCTTCTTCGAGAAGGGCACGAAGACCCGGAAGGTCTGGTTCTACCAGCTCGACCCCGGCCGGAGCTTGGGGAAGACCAACCCCCTGAACGACGACGACCTCGCCGAGTTCGTCAAACTCCAGAAGGCGAAGGCCGACTCCCCGAAGAGTTGGACCGTGGACGCCAAGGAGATCGACCAGACGACCTTCGACCTCTCGGTGAAGAATCCCAGCGGCGGCGAGGAGGTCAAGCACCGCAGCCCGAAGGAGATCCTGAAGGAGATCGCCGCGCTCGACACCGAGAGCGCGGAGGTGCTGGCGAAGATCAGGGGGTTGGTGTGAAGGCGGGGTGGGAAGTAGCGCCTCTTGGTGAGTTATGCGATTTTCAGCGCGGGCTCACCTATGGCAAAGGCGACGAGGTTGACATTTCGGACAATGTCGTCCTCCGCGCAACCAATATTGATCTCGCTACGAATCTGCTCAGCTTCGATGAACTGAAATATATCAACGACAACGTAGTCGTACCCGACAGCAAAAAGGTACGAAAGGGTTCGTTGCTAATCTGCACTGCAAGCGGCAGCAAAAGCCACCTCGGCAAAGTCGCATATATCGACGACGACTACGGATACGCGTTCGGCGGCTTCATGGGTATGGTCACCCCTAAGAGCGGACTCCTACCACGGTTCCTATTCCACATGATGACCTCGGCCGCCTACAAGGACTTTATCAGCGCATTGTCGGATGGCGCGAATATCAACAATCTGAAGTTCGACGACCTCAGGCACTTTGAAGTGCCGCACCCCCCTCTCCCCGAACAACGGCGGATCGCGGGGATCCTCGACGAGACGTTCGAGGGGATCGCCGAGGCCAAGGCCGCGGCCGAGAAGAACCTCCAGAACGCCCGCGCCCTCTTCGAGAGTCATCTCCACTCCGTCTTCACCCGGCGCGGCCCCGGATGGGTGGAAAAACCTCTCGAAGATGTCGTGGCCGCTGACTGCTCGCTTTCCTATGGCATTGTTCAGCCGGGCGCCGACCAACCCGACGGGCTACCGATCGTAAGACCTACTGATCTATCTGCGCACGTAATTGAACTCGCCGGGCTGAAACGGATCGACCAAAGGCTCGCGGCCGGCTACAAAAGGACAGCTCTGCGCGGTGGTGAGCTTCTTATTTGCGTTCGAGGCACTACCGGTGTTGTGTCCATTGCCTCGCCTGAACTGACCGGTGCGAATGTCACAAGGGGAATTGTCCCAGTTCGGTTTGACGTTCACCTCATCTCGCAACGTTTCGGATACTATGCGCTCGCTGCGCCGACGACTCAGAGGCAAATCCGGGAGAAGACGTACGGTGCTGCGCTGATGCAAATCAACATCCGTGACCTGCGAAACATCAGACTGGCGTTCCCGTCGTTGAGCGAACAGGATGTATTGGCCGACAACCTCGACTCCCTCGCCACCGAGACCCAGCGCCTGTCCGCCATCTACTCCCGCAAAATCGCCGCCCTGGAGGAACTGAAGAGTTCGATCCTCCACGAGGCCATCTCGGGCCGTCTCACGGAACGCGCCGCGTGAACGAGGCCGAGACTCGCGCCGAGCATATCGACCCCGCGCTTCGCGAGGCGGGGTGGGGCGTGGTCGAGGGTTCAAAGGTTCTGCGGGAGTACCCGATCGCGCCGGGCCGGATCGAGGGGCACGGGCGCCGCGGAAAGTCGCTCACCGCTGATTACGTCCTCGTCCACCGCAACCACAAACTGGCCGTCATCGAGGCCAAGGCGTGGGATAAGCCTCTGACCGAGGGCGTGGCGCAGGCGAAGGACTACGCCGGGAAGATGGCCGTCCGCTTCGCCTACTCCACCAACGGGCAGGGCGTGTATGGGATCGACATGGAGACCGGCAAGGAGGGCGAGGAGCCTCGCTTCCCCACTCCGGACGCGCTGTGGGCCGCGACTTTCGCGAAGGCTAACGCGTGGCGCGACCGCTTCGCCGCCGTGCCCTTCGAGGACAAGGGCGGCTCGCACCCCATCCGCTACTACCAGGACATCGCCGTGGACCGCGTCCTGGAGGCTGTGGCCGCCGGCCAGGACCGGATCCTCCTCACACTCGCCACAGGGACAGGCAAGACCTTCATCGCCTTCCAGGTCGCCTGGAAACTCTTCCTGAGCCGCTGGAACCTCACCCGCGAACCAAGCCGCCGGCCGCGCATCCTCTTCCTCGCTGACCGCAACATCCTCGCCAACCAGGCGTACAACGCCTTCTCGGCCTTCGCCGAGGACGCCCTGGTCCGGATCGAACCGGGGGACATCCGGAAGAAGGGCAGAGTCCCGAAGAACGGGAGCCTCTTCTTCACCATCTTCCAGACCTTCATGAGCGGGCAGACGGCGGCCGGCGCCCCCGCCCCCTACTTCGGAGAGTATCCCCCGGACTTCTTCGACTTCATCGTCATCGACGAGTGCCACCGTGGCGGAGCGAACGACGAGAGCTCCTGGCGAGGCATCCTCGAGTACTTCGCCCCGGCCGTCCAACTCGGCCTGACGGCCACGCCGAAGCGGAAGGACAACGTGGACACCTACGCCTACTTCGGGGAGCCGGTCTACATCTACTCCCTGAAGGACGGTATCAACGACGGCTTCCTCACCCCGTTCAAGGTCAAGCAGATCGCCACGACTCTGGACGACTATGTGTACACGCCGGACGACCAGTTGATCGAGGGCGAGGTCGAGGCCGGCCGCCGCTACGTCGAGGCGGACTTCAACAAGATCATCGAGATCAAGGAGCGCGAGGCGTACCGGGTTCGGCTCTTCATGGAGCAGATCGACCAGACCGAAAAGACGCTCGTCTTCTGCGCCAGCCAGGCCCACGCCCTCGCGGTTCGGGACCTCATCAACCAGATGAAGACCTCCAGCGACCCGAACTACTGCCAGCGGGTCACCGCCAATGACGGTGTCCTTGGAGAACAGCACCTCCGCGAGTTTCAGGACAGCGAGAAGACGATCCCCACGATCCTGACCACGTCGCAGAAACTCTCGACCGGCGTGGACGCCCGCAACATCCGCAACATCGTCCTCATGCGGCCGATCAACTCCATCATCGAGTTCAAGCAGATCATCGGCCGCGGCACCCGGCTCTACGACGGCAAGGACTACTTCACGATCTACGACTTCGTGAAGGCCTACCTCCACTTCAGCGACCCGGAATGGGACGGCGAGCCGCTGGAACCGGAGCCGCCTGAGGTCTGTTCAAAGTGCGGCGCCCGCCCCTGCGTCTGCCCGGCACCGCCGCCCCGGCCGTGCCCGGAGTGCGGCAAGGCGCCCTGCGAATGCCCCAAGGAGCCCTGCCCGGTCTGCGGGAAGATCCAGTGCACCTGCGAACGGAAGAAGAAGGCGAAGGTGAAACTGGCGGACGGCAAGGAGCGGCGCATCCAGCACATGATGGCCACGACCTTCTGGCATCCCGACGGGACGCCCATGTCGGCCAAGCAGTTCATGGAGATGCTCTTCGGCCGGCTCCCCGAGTTCTTCCGGGACGAGGACGAGCTACGCGCCATCTGGAGCGTCCCGGACACCCGAAAGAGGCTCCTGGAGGGCCTGGCCGAGAAGGGCTTCGGCGGCGAGCAGTTGGCCGAGATGCAGAGGATCATCGACGCCGAGAAGAGCGACCTCTTCGACGTGCTGGCGCACGTGGCCTACGCCCTGGCCCCGGAGACCCGCGAGGAACGGGCGGCCAGGGCGAAGGTCATCATCGACGCCCAGTTCCACCCGAAGCAGAAGGTCTTTCTCGACTTCGTCCTCTCGCACTACGTCGCCGAAGGCGTCGAGGAACTGGACCTGGAGAAACTCACCCCGCTCCTGCGGCTGAAGTACCACGACTCCCTCGCTGACGCCATGGCCGATCTCGGTAGCGCGGACGAGATCCGCGGCGTCTTCGCGGGATTCCAGAAGTATCTGTATCAAGAGGAATCGTGAGCGAAGTCGCGGAGAGCGCACCTGAAATATCGAAAGCACCCACGCAGAAAGATACATGGCCGTTCTTCATTTACGAAGTAAGTCAAAGGGGCGTCATCGACCTAAGAAAAGCACTCGGAATTGAGAACGGAATCCGATTTGTTGTTTCGTATGGATACCATGACGCCCGCGTAGCATTTCTCGACCGTGTCCTCGATGAGATCCAGAAGGCCGGAATGGCGATGGTGAAATGGGAGGAGCAACTGGCCGATTCACCCGATAGTGCCGCCTTGGATTCTGAGGACCCGCTGGTGCGCGTGATGCTCCGGCAGACCGCAGACGATCAAAGTCTTTGGCGCAGGAAATTGACCGAGGCTTTGGTTGACCTGATCGGATTTACCACCACGAATAGTGACACATACTACCGACACTACCTGCTCTACGCCGACCTCGATTACCATCAGAGTCACCAGATGGATCTTGAAGAGTTTCATGGCGCGCGGAGCGGAAAAGTGGAGCACTCGATCACGATGGTTCGTGAGACCATCGGGAGGCTGGAAGCCGCCCGTTTTGACTTGTCCAAGTGTTGGTATTTGAAGGAACGCAAGCCCGTGGCCAAGGCCGCCACAAAGGGAGGGGGAGTATTCGCGTCGCTCCGGCAACGATTTAAATATGCGCTTGAACACGCTGGCCCCTACGAAAAGTTGATGCTAGGGCTTTCGTATGGCAACGGCATCAGCGAGCCGAGCCGCGACATTCACTTCCATCAAGAACCCGATTTCTTTGCCGTAACCAACGAGAAACTCGAGGCGAGCGTTACGGCTTGCGGAGCCCTGGCTATGACCGTCCTGCTCAGATGCCAGGACCTCACGGGTATCATTCCTGAGGGGATAAACACGCGCATCAGGCAGATGGAAGCGTCCAATACCGAGCCTGCCAAAATCTTGGCCCAGGTAACCGGCAACAGGGCCGAGGTTGGAGATTTTGTCCTGGCGTATGGGAACCTCGCCGAGGTGATCGAGGTGATAACCGGTGCTTTCGGATACCAGTCCTATCGAGTGCGCTATCTGGCGGAGAGATCGCTTCCAGACGTTCCCGAAGAGGCGGTCATAGCCCAATACATCCAACCATTTTGGCCTCGGCGCAAGTTTTGGGAAGGGTTTCAGCGATTCGCGAAGGAGGGGAAACTGCCCCCAGAGTTTCTGACTAGATTCGAGACGCTCTCCGAGGAAAAGCGCGCAGAAATCTTCCGAACTACTATTACTCATGCGTGGAATGATTTTCTCAAGGACTATACACATAGACGCAAGTAGGAGCAGTTGGTGCCGCCAGGAGCATCGAATCGCGACCTAGGCTAGGGATGATTTGGTCGCCCCTTGGTCGCTTATTCCCGGATTTGACAGTTTTCCGATGCAAACACCCCTTGATATCGCTATAGTTAGCCTAGGTGAATGAAGGCGAGAGAGACTTCCAAGCTGGCTACGAGGGTTCGATTCCCTTCTCCCGCTCCATAGAAAATTGCTCGATATTTCCATACTCGGGGGATCGTTTCGCCATGAAGCGGCACGCATTGATATCCGTCACGGACAAGACCGGGGTCGTCGAGGCGGCCTCCGCGCTCGAGAAACTCGGCTATGCCATCATCGCGACCGGCGGGACCGCGAAGGTCCTCGAGGGGGCCGGTTGCACGATCATCGACGCGGGGACGCTTTCGGGCTATGGAGAGCTTCTGGGCGGTCGCGTGAAGACGCTTTCGCCCGTCATCTTCGCCGGCATCCTCTGCCGCCGCGAGAATCCCGGCGATCTCGAGCAGATGGCGGAGAAGCAACTGCCTCTGATCGACGTTGTCATCTGCAATCTCTACGACTTCGATCCCTCGTCTCCCAGCACCGACAAGATCGACATCGGAGGAGTCTCCCTCATCCGTGCCGCGGCGAAGAACGCCCGCGCGGTCACGGTGCTTGTGGATCCCGCGGATTACTCGGCCGCCGTCATGGATCTTGCGAGCGGCGACGAAGCCCGCATCGCGGCCGGCCGGACCCGGCTCGCCTCCAAGGCCTGGGATCACGTCGAGTCCTACGATGCAAACATCGCGGCGGCCTATCGACAGAGCCCATCACTCCGGATCGTGAGCCGCGACGGGCGTTCGATGAGATACGGCGAGAATCCCCACCAGGAGGCCACGTGGTGGAGGTTTCCGGGGCCGGGACTGCACGATGCGCGCATCCACGAGGGCAAGGAGCTTTCCTACAACAACCTCCTGGATCTCTCCGCGGCCATCGCCCTCGCCGACGACATCGGGCCGGGCGCCGTGGCCGTCATCAAGCACCAGAATCCCTGCGGCGCGGCACTCAAGTCGTCGCTCGCCGCCTCCATGGCCGCCGCCGTGGAGGCCGACCGCGTCTCGGCCTTCGGCGGCATCGTCGCCGCCCATGGCGTCGTGGACGAGGAGTGCTGCCGCGTCCTCGAGGGCCTCTTCCTCGAGGTCGTCGTCGCGAACGGCTTCACGGACGGCGCCCGCCGGGAGCTCTCGAAGCGGAAGAACATCCGGATCGTCGAGTGGCCGGAGCGAAGCAGGGACGCATGGGAGTACAGGAGCGTGCCGGGCGGGATCCTGGTGCAGAGCACGGACCGACTGACGAGTTCGTCACCGGAGTGCCTTCTCAAGACGGTCTCGAAGCGCGATCCGGACGAGCGCGAAATGCGTGACATGAAGATCGCCGAGTCGGTCGTGAAGCACGTCCGTTCGAACGCGATCGTCCTGGTGAAGGACGGCGTCACGGTCGGCATCGGGGCCGGGCAGATGAACCGGGCCGACTCGGTCCGGATCGCGGTTCAGAAGGCCGGCGAGAAGGCCGAGGGCGCCGTGATGGCTTCCGACGCCTTCTTCCCGTTCGCGGACGGCATCGAGAGCGCGAAGGGCGTTTCGGCCGTCATTCAGCCCGGCGGATCGGTGCGCGACGAAGAGGTCATCGCGGCGGCCGACAAGCTCGGAATGGCTCTCGTTTTCACGGGGGCGCGTCACTTCCGGCACTGATTCCAGAACGGTGTCAGGCAATTACTTTCTTACCAGTGTCACTTCCGTCATTAGAGCGTTGAAACGAAGCGAGTTGGACAACAGAATGCCATGTGTAAGAAAGTAATTGCCTGACACCGGGGGTTTACCGGGGAAGCGGTGCGGTTGTCGGCGGGGCGGCGGGCGGCGGAGCCTCGGCGTCGAGGATCTCCTGCAGGTTTCTTCGTTCCTGGGCCAGGTCGAGCCCGATCCCGGTGATGTCCGGCCACTGCACCAGGCCCGTATCCGCGGCCGCCGCGCCATAGAGGAACTCCTGCAGGAGCGCGGGATCGGAATGGTAGGGGCAGATTTCGACCGGAGCCGTGCCGGCCAGGAAGAGTTCCTGGATGGTGTTGACGCAGTCGGGAGAAGGACGGAGACCGCTCAGGGCGCAGACCGAGACGGAGACGACCTTGTCCGGGGGCGGAGCGGGGAAGGCGCCGGGCGGTTGGTCCTTGAAGGCGTTCCGGACGAAGTCGGCCCAGATGCGTCCGGCCGCGCGGCCGCCCGTCATCCCGCTTCCCATCGTACGGCGCGCATCGAAACCGACCCAGACGCCGCAGGTGATCGACGGCGTATAGCCGACGAACCAGGCGTCGGCGTAATCGTTGGTCGTGCCGGTCTTGCCCGCGGCCGGGATGCGGCCGATCTTCGCGCCGACCGCCGACGCGGCCGTGCCGCGCTGGACGACGCTCTGGAGAATCGAGGTCATGAGGTAGGAGACCTCGGGACGTGAGACCCGGTGGGAGGGGAAGGGCGTGAAGTCGCTCCGCTCACCCTGTCCGTTGCGGGCCGGGACGGCGCGACCGAGCCGATTGGAGACCGAGAGGATCGGGTAGGGCTCGAACCGCGTGCCCTCGTTCGCCCAGGCCGAGTAGGCGGAGGTCATCTCGAGAAGCGTCACCTCGAAGGCGCCGAGCGCGAGCGAGGGATAGGGCTTCATCGACGCCGTGTTGATCCCGAAGTCCTCGCCAAGGGCCCGGATGATCCTCTCGCCGCCGGCCTGCAGGTACATCTGGACTGCCGCGACGTTGTAGGAATGCGTGATCGCGGTGCGAGGCAGGACGGGTCCGTGGAACTTGTTGTCGTAGTTCGAGGGCGACCAGTTCTGGAGTTCCTCGAAGAGAATCTGTTCGTCGCGAAGGACGGTGCCGAGCGTGGCCGTCTCGCTGAGAGCCGTGTAGTAGACGAAGGGCTTGAAGGAGGACCCGGCCTGGCGCCGCGCCTGGACCGCGCGGTTGAACTGGGTGTCGCCCCGCCCCGATCCGCCTCCGACCATGGCGAGGACGGCGCCCGTCTTGTGGTCGATGACGACGAGTGCGGCCTCCAGGGGACCCTTCGCAAGCGTCCGGGCCGGGAGTTCCCTCGTCAGGGACTCCAGGCCCCTCTTCACGGCGGCCTCGGCCGCGGCCTGCATGCGGGGATCGAGGGTCGTCCGCACGACGATTCCGCCGCGGTAGATCGTCTCCTCGTCGAAGACGCGGAGCAGTTCCTGCCTGACGTATTCGACGAAGAATCCGGCCTGCGAGACGCGAACGTCGAAGGAGGCCGTGTCGTCGTCGGGCACGGTCACGACCTTGGAATCGAACGAATCCCAGAAGTCCTTGATCGCCGGCTCGATCTCGTCGGGCCTGATGTAGCCGCAATCGACCATGCGCCCGAGAACGATGCGCTGGCGCGCCTCCGCGCGGTCGCGGTGGCGGTGCGGTGCGTAGGAGGACGGCGCCTTGACGAGTCCCGCGAGCATGGCGGCCTGGCCGAGGGTGAGGGTGGAGCCGGGCCGGGTGAGGTCGACGCCGAAGTAGCGCGTCGCCGCCGAAGCGACTCCATAGGCGCGATTCCCGAAGAAGACCTTGTTCAGGTACCTCTCCATGATCTCGTCACGCGAGTACTTGTGCTCGATGCGGTAGGCGAGAGCGATCTCCTGGATCTTGCGCCGGATCGTCTTGTCGCGGGTCAGGAAGAGGTTCTTCGCGAGCTGCTGGGTGATCGTGGAGCCGCCCTGGGTGCGTCGTCCGCCGGAGAGGAAGTTTGCGAGAGCGGCGCGCACGATGCCGACGGGGTCGATTCCCGCGTCGCGCACCCAGGAGAACGGGTGCGACCTGTCGAAGCGCTCGTCTTCGACGGCGATGATCGCCTTCTGCATGACCGGGGGGATCTGGCCGATGTTGAGGATCACCCGGTCCTCTTCATAGAACTGGCCGATGAGAGTCCCGTCCGAGGCCTGGATCTGGGTGGCCTGGCTCCAACGCGCGTCGGGACCACTCGCGGAGGAGTAGAGGTCGAGCGGCTCGAGGGAGGGGAGATCGCGCGCATAGAGATAGAAGAGCAGAACGAGACCGGTGAAGGCGAGGGTGGCGAGGACGGCGGATGCGAAGAGCCCGTACTCGATCGTCCGGATCACGCCCCGAATGCACCCCTTGGCCTTGCCGGATGCGGGCTTGCCCCCCTTCGATTTCATCTCCCTGCGCGCCATGGCGCGATTCTACACCCGCGCGTCTCCATCCTCAACGCGACCGGGAGCGAAAGAACGGGCATTCCGCGGGGCTGTGTATAAGATAGAGGGGGACGATGAAACCCAGCAATTCGAAGACGCCCGTTCCGCCCGAGGTCTACTCCCGCGACTACTTCCTGCACGCGCGCCAGGGCTCCGACGAATTCGTCCGCTCGGGCGGCGCTGAGCTTTCTTCGATCCACACCAAGCTCCTCGGCCTCGCCCGCCCCGGCCCCGGCCGAAAGATCCTCGACGTCGGTTGCGGATGCGGGGAACTGGTCATCCATGCCGCGTTGCGGGGAGCGGAGGCCACTGGCCTGGATTACGCGGAGGCGGCGATCGAACTGGCCCGAGAGGCGGCCGTGCGACAGGGCGTCGCACCCCGCTTCGTGCTCGGAGACGTCGCCGATCTCCCCGACGAGCGCTTCGACGCGATCCTGATGGCCGACGTGGTGGAGCATCTGACGCCGGAACAGCTCTCGCGACTCTACCGCGACCTCGGTGAGCGCCTCGCGCCCGGCGGCGAGATCATCATCCACACCTGGCCGAACCGTTGGCACACGGAATACGCGTACCCGGTCGCGCGGGTCGTCCTGCTATTGGCCGGCATAAGAAAGCCGAAGAGCCCGCGGAAGCCGCACGACGAGATCATGCACGTGAACGAGCAGAGCCTCTTCTCGCTCAAGGACGACCTGCGCCGGGCGGGCTTCGAGGTTCGGGCCTGGCTGGAGCACGAATGCCCGCCGGGATCGGGATTCATCTACCGTTTCACCCACACGGTCCCCTTGTTCAGGCTCTTCTTCGCGGACCACATCTTCGCGGTGGCGAGGACGGGTCCGAATCACCCGGGCGAATCAGCCGACGAGAAGCCCTCGCGATAGCAGGCCGAAGATGAGGAGGCCCAACGCGATCCGGTAGACGATGAAGACGGTCGTCGAGCGTGATCCGAGGAAGCGGATGAGGCCGTCGATCGCGAGGTAGCCGGAGACGAAGGCCGCGGCGATCGCCGTGAGGAGCACGCCGGGCGAGATCAAACCGGTTCCGTCCTCGATGAGATCCTTCAGCTCGAAGATCCCCGCGGCGGCCACGGCCGGGATGCCGAGGAGAAACGAGAATCGGGCGGCCTCGGCGCGCCCCAGGCCCAAAAAGAGCGCGGCTGTAATCGTCGTTCCCGAGCGCGAGGCGCCCGGGATGAGAGCGACGGCCTGAGCCAGGCCGATCAACTGGATTTCCCAGAAGCCGAGACTCGCCGCCGTCCGCGTGCGCTTGCCGACCGCTTCGGCAAACGCGAGAACGATCGCGAGGAGGATGAGCGACGAGGCGATCACCGGGAGCCCGCGGAGGTCGGTCTCGATGGAACGCTTGAAGAGGATCCCGAGGATGCCGATCGGGACCGTGCCGGCGAGGATGGCCGCCGCGAGGGTCAGGTTGGGGCCCGTCCACGCCTTCGACCGCGCCTCGAGCAGGGAATTCCGCCCGAGAGCGCCGAGGTCGCGCGCGTAGTAGACGAAGACGGCGAGGAGCGTTCCGAGCTGGGTGACCGCGGTGAAGGCGGCCCCGGGATCGCTCCACCCCAGGAGCGCCGGCAGGATCCGCAGGTGAGCCGTCGACGAGATCGGCAGGTATTCCGTCAGGCCCTGGACGATCCCCAGGACGATGGCTTCACCGTAGGTCATCGAGCTCTCCCGTCCAAAAAAAGACGCGGCGCCGTCCGAAGACGACGCCGCGTGTCACAGTTCTGCGTCAGTCGGCGTCGTAGTCCCGGCGCGGACGGAAATCACGTCCCTCCCGGCCGCCGCGATCCCGATCCCCGCCGCGATCATAGTCACGTCCGCGGTCCCGATCGCCGGCGCGGTCGGGGCTCGTCGCACGATCCCCGCGGTCCCGATCCCGGTCGCCGCGATAGCCTCCGCGGTCCCCGCGATCCCGGTCCCGTCCGCCGCGATAACCTCCGCGGTCCCCGCGGTCTCGGTCGCGTCCGCCGCGGAAACCTCCACGGTCACGGTCGCCGCGTCCACCGCGGCCGCCGCGATCCGCCATGTCGCTCGCGTAGCTCTTCTCGATCTCCTCGGCGCTCATGCCCTGCTCCGAGAGGAGCACGGCCTTGCGGGAGAGATTGATGCGGCCCATGGAGTCCTTCTCCACGACCTTGACCTTGATGACATCGCCTTCCTTGACCGCGTCCTCGACGGAGCGGGGGGCGACGATATCGAGCTGCGAAATATGAACAAGGCCGTCCTTACCGGGCAGGTACTCGACGAAGGCGCCGAACTTCATGAGGCGCACGACCTTGCCCTCGTACACCGCGCCGAGTTCCGCCTCGGCCGTGATGTACTCGACCATCTCGCGGGCGCGCGCGCCGCTCTCGTTGTCCCACGCGGCGATGGTGAGGGTGCCGTCGTCGGCCATGTCGAGCTCCGCGCCGCTCTCGGACTGGATCTTGCGGATCATCTTGCCGCCGGGGCCGATGATGTCCTTGATCTTGTCCTCGGG
>CAZWVM010000043.1:16259-21560 GCA_964637705.1 uncultured bacterium | reverse complement strand
ACCGGCTGGAGAGGACCTTCAATTTCGTCCAGATCCAGATGGAGAACCAGGCGGCCTCCGAATCGCGCATTCGGGACCTCGATTTCGCTGACGAGATCGTGAACTTCACGAAGAACCAGATCCTTCAGCAGGCAGGCACATCGGCCCTGGCCCAGGCGAATGTCGCGCCGCAGAGCGTGTTGCAGCTCCTGCAGTAGGCACAGGCGCGTCATCGCGCGGCGTCGCGAACCGCGAACGGGCCCCGAAAGGGGCCCGTTTTTTTTGCTCCCGGCCGGGCCGGAGACGGCGCGAGCGAGCGCTTGAGGACTTTCTTTCTCGTTCCGAGGTCTTTTTTTTTCCGCTCACCGCTCAAGGATTTCGCGGCTTTGTCCGATCATTGCAGTAGAGCGAATACGAGCCTTCCGACGCGGCACGCGAGCGGAAGCGGAAAGGAGTCCGAAACCAGAACGCAGGGCACGGCGAGCCCCGGCATCATCTTTCTTATCCTGCCTTTTCCGATAACCGCGAGGGACGAGGGTTTCCTGACAGATCCGAACAAGGATGTTCGGAGGAACAAGTTCAAGGAGGAACCCCATGTCTGGATTTCGTGTTGTCACCAACGTACCGGCGATTTTCGCTCAGCGTCAGCTGGGCCTGACCAATTCGAGCCTTCAAAAGAACCTGGAGCGCCTGTCGTCCGGCTTCCGCATCAACCGGGCGGCCGATGACGCGGCCGGCCTGGCCGTCTCCGAGCGCTTCCGGACCCAGATCAACGGCCTCAAGCAGGCCTCGAAGAACATCCAGGACGGCATTTCCATGGTCCAGACCGCCGAGGGCGGCATCGAGACCATCTCCGACATGCTCCAGCGCATGCGCACTCTCGCCGTCCAGGCCGCCAATGACACCCTGACGACGATGGATCGCGCGCTGATCCAGCTCGAATTCAACCAGGTCATCACGGAAATCGACCGGCAGGCTTCGACCGTCAACTTCAACACCAAGGTTCTCCTCACGGGAGCCTTCTCCAAGGTCCAGGGAGCCGCGGGAACGACGAGCGCGAACGCGACCTCGCTGGTCCTGCAGGTGGGCGCGAACAAGAGCGAGAGGATCAGTTTCCATCTCTTCACTTCGACCGCCGCAGGCCTCGGCATCAAGGGCCTTTCCGTTGCCGGCGCCCAGACTGCCACGATGACGCTCATCAGCTCCATCATCGCGAACTCGATGAACACGGCGAACGCGGATCCGAACGTCACGTCCGCGGACGGCATCGTCTCCCGGGCGGGCGCGGAATCGGCGATCACGCTCATCTCGAACGCCATCAACAAGGTCAACGGTCTGCGTGCCGAACTCGGCGCTCTTCAGAACCGTCTCGAGCGGACATTGAACTTCGTCCAGATCCAGACGGAGAACCAGTCGGCCGCCGAGAGCCGCATCCGCGATCTCGATTTCGCGGAGGAGATCGTGAACTTCACGAAGAACCAGATCCTGCAGCAGGCAGGCACCTCGGCTCTCGCCCAGGCGAACGTCGCTCCCCAGAGCGTCCTGCAACTCCTGCAGTAAGTCTCGGATTCGCTCCGGAACGGGCCCCGCAAGGGGCCCGTTCTCATTTAAGGCGCCGCGGCGGTCGCGTGTCAGGGTCGGGCCAGAAGACGCTCTGACTCCGCCTGCGCATGACGGATCCAGCGCGCGCGCATGGCGTCGGGATCCTGCCCGGGAAAGGTCGTGTCGAAGATGGGGCAAAGCGGCTCGAGGCCTGCCAGGAGTTCATCGACCTTGCGGCGGATGTTTCCGAGAGAGCGGTAACGCGCCGCCCATGGATTACGCCTCGGTTTCAGGCGGGGAAGATCGGGCCTTTTCTCCTCGAGGAGCAGGGCGAAAGCGCGGCCGCGCGCCTCCGCCAGGAGCGCCCGGGCCGTTGCATCCCCGTCGGCCGGCATCGGGTCGAGCGGAAACGGTTCATCGCCGCGGCAGTCCCAGACCGTCAAGCCGTCCGGAACGGCCGAAGGGGAGATGTCATCAGCCGCCAGCAGGGCGCCGGCGACGGCGGCCACGAATGCCGAATCGATGAGAGAGAGGGAATCGTCACCTTCCGCTTGCCAACCGGACTCCCGTGCCGGCGCGATGGCGTAGCCGTTGCGGCGTGGGAAGACACGGGTGGGTCCCAGGAGCGCCACGCAGGGCACGCCCGCGGCATTCGCCGCGTGAAGAAGGCACGTATCCGTCGTGACGACGAGAGAGGCCGAGAAGACGGCATCGAGCGACCGTGCCAGGGGTCCGGGCGCGAAGGCGGAGCTTTTCGTCGTCATGAGAGATCGGATCGCGGCCAGATACTCCTCCTCGTGAGGTCCGCCCGGCAGGACAACCGGCCCGAGGACCGAAAGGGCATCGGCCGTCCGTGCCGCCTGCTCCACGGAAAGCCGCTTGGAAGGCCATCCCGAGCCGGCCTGCAGCACGATAAACCCTCCTCCGGTACGTCGCCGCGCCGAGAAGTCCGTCCAGACCGTCTCATCGAGGCCGGCCACCAGGGAGTAGACCTCTTCCATGGGCCACTCCGGTCTCATCCCCATGACGACCGACGAGAGATAGTAGTCGCTCCAAGGATCCGAATGGACGCTTGCATCGACAGCGGGACCAAGGCGCTTCGAAGCCGGCACGGCCCCGGCCATCAGGGACGAGGCGCGGGACATATGGGGGTTGACGACGCGGTCATACGGGCCGCGGTCGCGCACGGATTGCAGAAACGCGGCGGCCGTATCACGAAGGATCTCCGTGGGCGCCCCGTGGTGCGCCCGGCGCCTGACGAGCGCCGACGGGGGGTGGAGGATGCCAAAGGGGCGGTCCACGAGGGCATCGGCCGCCGAGGGATTGACGATCCAGTCGAGCGAGCCATCCCGGGCGAGGCGGTCGGCGACCCCCGTCCCCCGGATCACGTCGCCGATCGCATTGGGAAGGACGTAGAGCGTCTTCATGTCAGTAGCGCTCCGAGGTTTCAAGCCATTCCCGGGCCAGGGAAAGGGCCGCATCGATCGGCGGCCCGATGCGCGGTTCGGCGTCCCGGAACGCCGCGAGCGGATCCGCGTTTTCCACCGGGACTCCCGAGCGGTAGAAACGCGCTCCGCCGCGACGGATGCATGCCGCCGCATCGAGTTGATCGCATGCGCTCTCGGCTACGAGCAGTCTCAGGCCGGCTTCGATGACTTCGGGTGTCAGCGAGGCGACGCAGGTCTTCTCGGGGCATGCCACGCGGCACCCCCCGAAGGCACAGGGCATGTCGGCCTGCAGGACGAGCACGCGGGGACCGACGGGAGCGTTGAGAATCGGTGATGTGAATCCGAAAATGGAGAGTGTCGGTACGCCGAGCGCGGCCGCGAGATGAGTGGGACCGCTGTCCATCCCGACATAGAGGCGCGCTCCGGCCATCTTCTCGGCCAGTCCGGTCCAGCTTGTCTTCCCGCAGAGATTGCGCTCCGCGGGGATGCCGGCGGATGCGGCGAGCCCGGCCTCGTCCTGCCCTCCGACCGCCCACCAGGTGCCTCCCCACCGCCGCAGAGCCTCTCCGACGATCCGCGGCTCGGCGCGCTTCGCGGCCCATACGTCCGCGCCGCTTCCGGCCCCGAACTGGACGATTCCGTAATCGCCGGACACCCGTCGAACGCGCAGCCTTGGAGGAGCGGAGTCGGGAGGCAGGCCGAGGATCACGTGGTAGAGATGATAGCGATTCATATGGTTCCGGATTCTCCCGAGATCCTCGGCGTATCCGGCGACCCGGTCATCGTGGAGGACGATACCGCCGGCCCCGTTGACGTAGCCGACACGGTAGACGGGATCCAGCGAGTCGAGCAGGGCCGCCGCCTGGGGATCACCGCCGAGGTTGAAGGCGATGAGAGGACGGTCGATGCCCACGGCCGTCACCGCGCCGCGCGGAATCTGATGCACCGCGTCAAGACCCTCGGAAAGGCCGGCCAGTTCACCGTAGGGCTCTTCCGTGATGAACGTCAATCTCCAACCCGGATTGGATCTCTTGAAGACCTGCACGGCGGCAAGAGACCTCAGGACGTCCCCGGCCGTTTTCAGGTGGATCACGACGGCATGGACGCTCGTCTTCAGCATCCCGACGAGATGATCCAACCGACGCGCCGTCTCAGGGGCGGCTGAAAGGACGGGGTCGAACACGAGGGATTCGCCCTGTCGCCACGCGTCCACGAGGCACCGCTCGACGTCATGGAGGGCTGAGGTCTTCGAGATCCTGCCTTCCAGGCATGACGCCTGCTCGGGAGCGACGCTTCTGAGCCTTTCGACCTCCCCCTCGAAAGCGATGACACGCGAAAGACGGGGTCCCAGGGCTTGCGCGAGATAACCGAGGCCGAGCCCGACGACGGCGATACGGTCTCCGGGGATGGCCGCCGCCGTCCGCTCGGCTTCACGACGGGGGTCGTAATGGCTGTAGACCGCTTTTTCTCCGGATTGAAGAGTCGGCGCCCCGTTACGCGCCTTCACGACGACGAGGGTAGAAAAAAGAGAGGACTCGCTCAAGGTTGCAAAACTCTGAAAAAACAAGTGTTCGAAGCCGTTTTCATTCTCCGTCGTGAATCATACGAAAAAAAAGAAAAAAAGTCCTCAAGTTCCGGGGAACCTCAACCGATAACGGAAATGGCGGTTCTCTGCGCTCCGGACGGATCCGGGGTCGAACCGACCAGAGGTTTGCTTTCTACACGGATGTGGAAGCTCCTCAGGGTTTTCTCTCCTGGGTTCTTCTTCCCATAACCGTGAGAAGCTTCGCGAGCCGGGCGTCTGCCCGGCTCGCGAACGATGCATCGAATTGGGCAGGGATGTCGAGCGGGTGAAACGATGGAAACCCGCCGGCAGGCAGGGAATCGGACGGGCGATCGGGTGGCTCCCGAGTCGCCTTTCCGCGGGAATCCAGGCGAACCGGCCAATACCGCCAGGGAGGGCGGAACGGGCCGGGGTGATCCCCGCGGGATGAGTAATACCTTTTCATCACCAAGGAGGGTGAGAAAATGTCAGGACTTAGAATCAAGACCAACGTACCGGCCCTTTTTTCCTCCCGGCTGCTGAACGACACGACAAACAGTCTGAACAAGTCGATCGAGCGGATGTCCTCGGGGTTGCGGATCAACCGCGCCTCGGACGACGCGGCGGGCTTCGGCATCTCCGAGCGCATGCGAACGCAGGTGAACGGCCTGACGCAGGCGCGCCGGAACGCACAGGACGGCGTCTCGATGATCCAGGTCGCCGAGGGCGGCCTCTCCCAGATCTCGGACATTCTCCAGCGGCTCAGGACCCTGGCCGTGCAGGCGTCGA
>CAZWVM010000043.1:7802-16159 GCA_964637705.1 uncultured bacterium | reverse complement strand
CCAGAACCGGCTGGAGAACGTGATCGCCTTCATCGGCATCTCGACGGAGAACACGTCGGCGGCCGAGTCGCGCATCCGCGATGTGGACTACGCGGACGAGATCACGCGGTATACAAAGCTTCAGATCCTGCAGCAGACGGGGGTCTCGGCCTTGTCCCAGGCGAACATCTCGCCGCAGGTCGTGCTCTCGCTCCTGCAGTAACGAAACGCCTTCCGGGCGGGCCGCGCGAGCGGCCCGCCCTTTTTCGTTTCCGGCCGGGAAAAATGGGGTTGGCCCCGTTCCCCGGCGTGCCGTAGAATCCCCGAGGCGCCGTGGACATCCTTCTGAACGGGAAACCGATCGAATACGAAATCGAGAGCGAGGCCACGATCGGCGAGCTGCTCGACTGCCTTTCCAGCTGGATCGCGAAGCAGGGGTGCGTTCTCGTCAGCGTCAAGCTCGACGGGCAGCCGATCGATTTCTCATCCGACAAGGACGTGCGTTCCGCGCCGATTGCGTCCGGCAAGCGGCTCGAGGTCGAGGCCCAGAACGCCCGCGTGCTCGTCGTCGAGACCGTCGAAGAGCTGGGCCAGTATCTCGATCGTGTCGCCCGTCTCGCCCCGAAGATGAACGAGAGCGAGATGAACGACGAGTCCATCCGACAGCTCCTCGAGGGGCTTTCGTGGAGCGAGGACGTGTTGCGCCGCGTCGAGGAACTCCTGCGCATTTCCTACCGTGACATCGAGGTCGAAGGGGAGCGCATGCACAAGCTCGTGCTCCAGCTGGGCGACATCCGCGACCACATTCGCGAGGCCCACCGTCACGGGAACCACGCCGCTCTCCTGGCCGTGCTCCGCGGCTCGCTCACCTCTCTCTGCGACCGCCTCGCGCGCGCCTTGCCGCTCATGCTCGAAAAGGCGTCCGTGGGCCTCAAGAACGACGCGGTCCTCGACGATTTGAACGAGCACCTTCCGCTTGTCGCCAGCCTGCCCGAGAAACTCGAAGCCGTCGCGGTCAAGATCTCGATCGGGGACTCCCTGAAGGGAATGGAGGAGTTCGCGGCCTGCGTCACCACCCTCGAAGAGGCCTTCCTTCTCGTCGATCGATGCCGCCGGGAACTCGGCGTTCCGATCCAGGATTTCGACATGGGGGGAAAGACCTTCGACGAGCGGAACCAGGCCCTGGCCGGGATCCTCCAGGAGCTGGTGGACGCCTTCGAGCGGAAGGACAGGGTCCTGATCGGAGACCTGATCGAATACGAGATATCTCCGGTTACTGAAGCCCTTGCGGGGCTCATGGAAAAGATACGAAATAGCTTGAAAGGCGCCTGCCATTAGTATATAGAAGTCATCGGGGGGTTCAGGTGGACCGCGGTGAGGACCGCGGACGCGATAAGGACACGGTTTCTACGAGGCACGAAACGATGCAGGCAGGCCGCAACATCTGCGCGGAACTCACTCACGCCCTTGCTGACGCGGTTCGCTCCGCCGGCATATCCGATGCGCCCCCTCTCGCCTTGATGCCCGTCGCCGACGAATCCCTGGGTGATTACAGCTCGAACGTCGCGATGCAACTCGCCCGGAAACTCGGCCGGAAGCCGATCGAAACGGCGCGGGAGATCGCCGGGCGGTTCTCGGGCCCGGCCGACGTGGAGGTGGCGGCACCGGGATTCATCAATTTCCGGATTCTCCCGGCACGCCTGCTCGAGAACCTGCGCGCGACGCGAGACGCCTCCTGGGGACGATCCTCCGACGGCGCGGGCCGACGCGTGAACGTCGAATACGTTTCCGCCAATCCGACGGGTGAACTGCACGTAGGACATGGCCGCGGCGCCGTCACCGGCGACACGCTGGCGCGCCTCCTGGCCTTCGCGGGATTCGACGTCACGCGCGAATACTACGTCAACGACATCGGCAAGCAGATCGAGTCGCTGGGAGAGAGTCTCCTGGCCTCGGCAGCGCGCCTCGAAAATCTCCCCACGCCCTACGCGGTCACCTACCCGGTCGACGACGAGGCGCGGGCCTACCGCGAGGCCGGAGGAGCCATTCCCGAAGCCGCGAGCGCTGAGACCGTCGCGGAGGCCGCGCGGTTCGCGCGCACGAGGATTCTCGACGGAATCGTCTCCGGCTTGAGGCGGCTGGACATCTCGTTCGATTCCTTCGTCTCGGAGGCTTCGCTTCAACCCGAGATCCCGCGGATCATGGACGAGTATCGCCGACGGGGCCTGGTCTACGACGCCGACGAGCCGGAAACGGCGGGGGAGACGAGGAGACGCGAGGACTCGAAGGCGGCCCGGCACAAGGGTTCGATGGAGGGCGGGACGTTCCTGCGCACGAGCCGGTTCGGCGACGAAACGGACCGCGTGATCCTGCGTCGGTCCGGGTCTCCCACGTATTTCACTTCCGACATCGCCTACCACCGCGGAAAAATCTTTCGCGGGTTCTCGACGATGATCAACGTCTGGGGCGCGGATCACGGCGGCCACGTGAAGAGGCTCAAGGCCGCGCTCGCGGCGCTCGACCTTCCGGCCGACGCCCTGGAGGTCATACTCTGCCAGATGGTGCGCCTCGTGCGGGGCGGCGTGGAAGTGAAGATGTCGAAGCGCACGGGGACGCTGGTGACCTTGAGGGAACTGGTGGACGAGGTCGGAGCCGACGCGGTCCGCTTCTTCTTCCTCATGCGCGCCCCCTCGTCCCATTTCGACTTCGATCTCGATCTCGCCGTCAAACAATCCTCCGACAACCCGGTCTTCTATTGTCAGTATGCCTACGCCCGCACCCGACAACTGCTCGCCAAGGGGGAGGAGAAGGGGCTGAGACCCTCGGAGGGCGCGCCGGACGCCCTGAGAGACGCCTGCGAAACGGAGATCCTGCGCCGCCTGGCGGGCATCCCGGAGATCCTGCGGCAGGCGGCCTTGAAGCGGGAACCGCACCGCCTCGTCGAGGCCGCGATGAACCTGGCCCAATCCTTCCACAAGTACCAGACCGCGGGCAAGGAGCAGGAGGCGTTGCGCGTCGTGAACGCGGACCAGAGGGAGACATCGGAAGCGCGGCTCTACCTGGTCGAGGGCGTGGGGCTTGCGATGAAGACGCTGTTGTCGCTCATGGGCGTGAGCGCGCCGCAGAGGATGTGATCCGGTGGAGCCGCGAAGCCGTGACCGGTGTGAGCCGGGGAGGGAGACTCGAGTGAAGGGGAAGACTCATCTGCACCGTTTGTGCGCCCTGGCGCTGGTTATCATGGGCGCCGCAGCGGTGCATAGCGAGGAGTTCGCGGCGGCCGCAACGGAACCGAAGACGGTCACCTACGGCCAGGTTTCCGCGCCGGCTCCGGCCCCGGCCGCCACCGGCGGAGCGACCACGCTCTGGCCCGAGGCTGCGGTCGCGCCGCCCATCGCGCGTCCGGCCCGGCCGGCGCTTCCATCGTCGCGGCCGGTGACCGTCCCCGCGCGCCCACGGGCCGTGGAGCCGACGAGGCCCGCGGCGCCGTTGCCGCGCGCCGAGCCGTTGCCGACCGTCGCGCGCCCGACTGCCGCGGAGACCGCGCGGCCCGCGGCGGCGGTTCCCGCGACGCCTCGAACTCAGGCCGCCGGTCCCGGCGAAGTCGCGTCGACGCCCGTTGCCCCGTCCCCCGCGGCGTCCGCGGTTTCTCCGGCCTCCGCCGTTCCCGCCGCGCCGCCCCTGGCGGCTGCAGCGACGGCTGCGACGCCCGAGGCCATTCCCCCCCGGGCGTCGACGTCCTCCGATCCGGCGGTCGCCCCGGAGGAAGCCGCCTCGCCCACGCCCGTCGCTCCGGCCTTCGTCTCACGGCGGCAGACGCTGGGGGAGCCGACGTCCCTGGTTCCGACGCTACCGTCTCCTGACGCCGTCGCGGCCGGAGAGTCGCCGCGCCTCTCCGGCACCGGCAGCTGGTACAAGCTCGTGGCGGGAGCGCTCTTTCTGGCCTCGCTGGGCTTCATCGGGATGAAATACAGGCATCGCGGGAGGGACATCCATGAGAGCGCGTCGGATGAGCCGGCGGCCTCCTGGGCTCCGCCGCTCGACCCGCGGGCGATACGCCGGCAGAACCGCGTCTTCTCCACGAAACAGGTCGAGCCCTCCGTCGAGGGCCTAACGGCCGCGCCGGCCATGGAATCGCTGTGGGAGCAGGAACCGATTGCGCGTGACCCCGTACGCCGACGGCGGCGCGGCGCGGCCCCGGCGGGAAGCGGGGGGGCGTTCGTCTTCGAATCCGTCCCCACCGGCCGGCAGGAGCCGGAGTTTCACTCCGAGATCGAGCGGCGCGTGAGGAGGCGGGCGGCCTTGCAGCGCGAGACCGAGGTCGACGAGCCGGTCACTTCGCCGCGGCGCGCGCGCCGTCGCGACGACGAATACGCGCTCGTCTCACAGTTGGCCTCGCAGGGCGTGCGCACCGAGGAAATATCGCGCCGCCTCTCGATTCCCGTCGACGAGGTGCGGACGGTCGTGAACGTTCGCGGGAGCGAACCGGGCGCGCACTAGCGCCCCTCGTCCTACCGCCTCCGACTCAGCGTCTTCCAGGCCAGCGCCGCGATGGTGAGCGGCATGAGCCAGGGAATGGCGGCGGCGTAGATCTCCGTTTCCGGCGTGCGTGCCGCGAGGTCGCCGAGCCGGATCGCGGCCTGGAGCAGAATCATGTAACCCAGCGTGCAGAAGAGCGCGCTGCCGACCGCGGCCCCGAGTCCGCGGCGTCGTCCGATCCGGGCCCCCAGCCCGGCACCCATCATGGCGAGAAAGGGAACGGAGAGCGGAAACGCGATCTTCGAATGAATCTTGACCTCGCGGGCCGCTTTCTCGAAATGGATGCGCTGGAACGAGGGGTCGCGGCGCTCGAGCGATGAGAGCTCATCGACCTCGCGCGCGAGGTGGGAGAGCCGGACCGATTCCATGGGCTTGTCGGCGAGGAGCTTGAGACCGCCGGAGGCGACGACGAGTTCGATGGCCTGCGGAGGCGGCAGGTCGACGGGCGTGTCGCGCGCGGGTTCGACCCATCCGCGTGCCTCGTCGAACCGGAGCCTGGCATACCGTGATATCGTCTCCACGTTCGCCCCGTCCGGGGCGGGAGTGATGACGGTGACGGAATCCAGGATTCGATCGGAGGGGATGAAGAAGTCGGCGAGCACGAACCGGCCGCGGGCCGCGAAGGCCATGTCCAGGTATTCCGCCCGGGGAGGAGCCTTCTTCTGGATGACGACGCGGCGGAGGTAATCGGCGCGATCCGCCCAGCCGGGAATCCCGAACTCGGCTCCCGCGAGGAGCAGGAGCGAGAGCGCGGCGGAAACGGAGAGGATCGGCGCCGCGTAGCGGAGGAGTGCGATTCCGCCCGCCTGGGCGGCCACGATCTCGGCGTGATGCGCGCGCGCGGCCATGACGAAAATGGTGGCGAGAATGACGGCGACGGGCGACGAGGCATACGCCAGGAAGGGAATCCGGAGCAGGAGGTAGGAGGCGATCGTGGAAGCCGATTCCCCCGAGATCGCGGCGCTGTCCTTCAGCTCGAAGAGTTCGACGAGGATGAAGAGCCCGGTGAAGAGAAGGAAGAAGACGAGGAAAGCCGAGAGGAACCGGGCCAGGATGTAGCGGTGGAGTATTTTCAACGGGTGACCGCCCACAGGGTCGTCGCGACCCCGGCGAGAACAGCATGGGGCAGGGCCAGCCAGGCCAGACGGAACCCCTGGGTCGTCACGAGCGAGTCGGCGGCAAAATACAGGATCCAGTGGAGGAAGTAGAGCAGCACCGCGTACCAGACGACCCCGCGCGCGTGGCCTTTCCGTCCGCCTCCTCGCGCCCGGGCGACGAGGGGGATGGAGCAGGCGATGAAGAGGGGGATGACGACGGCGGACAGGATGCGCCGGGCGAACTCGGCCAGGTTTTCCCGGACGGGCTGGCGCAGGAGTTCCACGGGCGATTTGCGCTTCGGATCGGGTGACCAGTCGATCGGAAGAGGAATGAGGAGGCGATAGTTGCCGAAGCTCAGGACGCGTCCCGGTCCCGTCGTTCCGAGATCCCGAGCGCTGCCGTTCGCCAGATCGAGCGTGATCGATCGGGTGCCCATGGCCCACGATCCCGAGGCGGCCAGAAGAAGCAGCCGTCCGGGGCTCTTCTCCTCCAGCGGAGAGGGGATCACCGCGAAAAGCCCCCGGAAGGTTTGCCGGTCCGGATCGATTTCGTTGACGGCGATGTGCCGGCCCGAGACCCGCTCGACCACCCCGGGTTTCAGGGCTTTCATGGGGTCGATCCCGACGCCGAATCCCACGCTGTCGAACCGGACGTAGGCGGCGGGCATGAGAAAGAGGTTGTTGTAGAGCGCGAACCCGGTCAGAAGCAGGGAAAAGGAAAGAGGGAGGAGCGCGATGCGGGCGCGTCCCACGCCCGCCGCCAGCATGGCGCCGATTTCCGCGTCGGCCGCCAGGCGGCCGAAGGTCAGGAGAGTCCCGACGATCGCGGCAATCGGAAGGGTGTGAAAGAGAATGAGAGGAAGAACCCAGAGGAGCAGTTCCACGACCTGAAAACCGCTCAAGGAACGAGTGACAGCGAGCTCGATGATCCGGTAAAATCGGTGAAGGATGAGCAAGCCGCCGATGATTCCCAGCGACGAGAAGAAGCCGTGCAGGAGAATCCTTGCGAGATATCGATCGATGATCGTCATCCGGTGAAATCGTACACGGCCCGTGGAAACCAAGTCCATACATAGTTTGGCGCGAAGCGTCGCTATCGGCATTTTCTGCGCGATGTCTCTTTTACCTCTCCTTCCGTCATCTCCTGTCCGGGCGGAGGTCTCGTCCTGGGGCGAGACGGCGCGCGCGTGGGAGGAAATGGCCCGGAAGTACCAGGGATCGGGAGATCAGGCGGCGGCTCGAGAGGCATGGGCCGAAGCGGCGCTGGCATGGGAGCGGGACGGGAGGGGTCGCTCGTCGGAGGCGAACCGGGACCCGCGGCGCGTGAACGAGATCGAGGCGGCGATCGACAGCGTCACCCAGGAGCTCTCTTCCTGGCGCCGGACGGCCGTGGCATGGCGCGAAGCCTCCCTGGCGATGAGACGCGCCGGTGACGACAGCGCGGCATCCCAGGCGATGCAGCGATCCGCCGCGGCCTTGAACCGGATCATCGAGCTGGAGACGCGACTTGACGCCCTGACGCTGAGGCTGGGGGAGCGTCGCGCCACGATCATCGACATGCCCATCTCCGAGGAGCTCAAGACGGAACTGGTCGACCGCTGGTGCGAGGTGGCCCGTTCCTGGGAGCTGACGGCACGGACGTGGGAGCATTCGGGCGAGCCCGGCAAGGCGCGTGTCGCGCACATGAAGGCCGAGGAGGTCCGGGCGAGAATCCGGGAATTGCGCCCCGACCTGGATGAGGCGTGGTTTGCCCGCCACACGTTTCCCCCGGGCGATGCAACGGCCGTGGCCGCGACTCCGGAGCCGGCATTGCCCTCCACGGCGAGTCCGTCCGATGCCACGCCCGCCACGCCCGTCGCTCCTCCGTTCCTGGAGGTGGCGGCTCCCGTTGAAATCCCCGTTCCCGAGATACCGGATGCGCCGCCGAGGCCGCCGGACTGGCTCCTGACGGGCGAGGAGAGGGAATCGCTGCGCAGCGCGGCGGTCTGGAGGCAGAGCGCGGAGACGTGGCGGCGCACGGCGATGAGCCGCGCCGCCTCGGGCGAGCGCAGCGCTGCGGAAGCGGCGGGTCGCAAGGTCGAGGAGGCCGTGGAGCGCGCGCGCGCCCTGGAGAACGAGGTCCGGCGGGGTTACGCGCGCCGCGAGGCCGAAATCGAGTCCCTGCTCGCCTCATCCCTTGACGAAGGGGCGACGAGCACGGAGACGGACGTGCTGGCGCGGCTCGACGGGGGGCCCGTCCTCTCTCCGGAACCGCCCGCGCTGGAAGGTGACGCGATCGCCATGGCGCCGCCGCCCCTGCCCGGCTCCGACACGACGGGGCGCGAACGCCGGGGGTTCTTCGACCTGGAGATCGGCGGCCCCCTGCCTTCGACCCTGACCATACGAGGCCGAAAGGTGGTCGACGTCAACTACTCGGTCACCAGCTACCCGAATGCCGACGCGGACCGCGAGGGGGGCAACACCCAATCGAGTTTCGCGCTGAACCAGGAACTGCAGGTCGAGGTGCTGGGGCGCGTGGGCCGCGAGGACCAGGATCACATCAACGTCAACATCCGGTATGACGACACGCAGCGCGGCGTCAACCAGGTCAACAACCGCACGATTGGCGTGGATTTCGTGGGCGTGCCTCACACGACGAATTGGGGCACCTACCAGTATGATTTCGATTTCGGCGACATATCGGTTTCGCTGCCCGGCAGCGAGTTCGCCTTCTACAACAAGAGCCTCTTCGGCGCGCGCGGGGAA
>CAZWVM010000043.1:0-7702 GCA_964637705.1 uncultured bacterium | reverse complement strand
GTGGAATACAAGTACACGATCCACATCGAATACTCGTCGGACCAGCCGCAGGAGATCTTCACGCTGGGATTCGACATCATCAAGGGCTCCGACATCGTGACGGTCGACGGGGTCCGGGCAGAGCGGGACGCGGATTATTTCATCGACTACGAGGCCGGCATCATCACGTTCCTGAACAAGGCCCTGATCAAGCCGGATTCCAAGATCCGCGTGGACTACGAGTACTTGCCCTTCGGAGGGCAATTCGAGCGTACCATCCTCGGGGGACGCCTCGACGTGAACGTCAACCCGCAACTGAGCTTTGGTACGACGCTCCTCTACGATTTCGCGGCGGAAGCGGACGAGGTTCCGAGCATCTTCGAGGACAAGCCGAACGAGAACGCGATTTTCGAGATTGACGCCCAGCTCCAGGCCGCCGCGCTCCTCTTCGACTGGCTCGACCGCGACGGCACGAGCGAGCGCATCGGGCGATGGAAGGAGAAGTTCGCGTTGAACCTGGGCGGGGAGTGGGCGTGGGCGGCTCATTCGCCGAACACGTTCGGCGCCGCGATCATCGAGGATTTCGAGGCGATCGAGAACCTCGTCTCCGCCGGATTCGGGCGCACTTCCTGGCAACCGGGTTCGCTGCCGCCCGCCGACACGGCGGGCCTGCTCGCCGCGAGCGCGCAGACCGAGCGCGGCGCGTTCGGGGTCGCCTTGCGCGACAATTTCGGCCACAAGTCCGAGGCGGCGCTGGGCGACGAGGAGAAGCAGACGTCCCTGCAGGTCAACCTCGATTTCGCGGCCGGCGAGACCTGGATCGCGTTGCGGCAACCGCTTTCAACGGCCGCCATCAACTTCGAGAACATGACCTCGATGGAACTCTACACGTCCGGTCTGCCGGGCACCCTCCGGGTCTACGTCGACGTGGGCGTCTTTTCCGAGGACGCGGACGGCGACGGAATCCTGGACAGCGAGGACAAGGGATTGGACGGGATCCCGGGATCGGGGGACGCGGGCGAGAACAACGGCGTCCTGAACACGGGTGAGGACAACGGCATCAGCTTCAATCACGCCAATCGCGGCCTCCTCGCTTTCGGCACGGCGGACGGTTCCTTGACGACGGAGGACATGAACGGCAACTTCCGACTCGACCAGCAGGATGCCTTCTACCGGCTGGGCGACCTGAACACCTCGCCGAACGTGGAACGGAAGACGTTCACGGGCTTCAGCAGCTCAACCTGGATGCTGTACCGCGCGCCCTGGCGGACCCGCAACCCGGTCGGCGCGGCGAACACGGGCGTTGTCAAGCAGATCCGGCTCGTCTTCGTCCGCCAACCCGGCCAGGACACGAGCGTCACCTTCTTCATGGATCAGCTGACGTTCCGGGGGAACCGCTTCACGGGTTCCTCTTCCGACTCGCGCATCGTGCTCCTGCCTCGCAATAACGAGAACGACCCGAACTACGCGAGCCCCTCGCGGCCCGAGCTCAGGAGCGACCCCGACAAACACAAGGAACAGTCGTTGGGGTTGCGCTGGACTCTCGTGGCCGGCGAATCCTCGACGGTGAAGCAGAATTTCACGAAGGCCGTGAACCTCTCCGACTACCAGCGGCTCTCCTTCCTCTTTGCCGGCGATGGCCGCGGCGAGACCTTCTCGCTCATGCTGGTTTCCGACGAGAGGAACTACATCGAGATCCGGAAGCGGGTGACGACGGGCGGCGATATCGGCGGCATCTACGGTGGCGCGGCGGCCCCGCTGTGGGAACGGATCGACGTTCCTCTCGACCCCATCCGGCAGGCGACCATCGCGAACATCCTGGGCACGGCCGAGACGCAAGTCATGATTTCCCCCGCGGCCGGATACACCGTCCACATCGTCGGCGAGCCGTGGGCGCTGCGAAGTCCCAGCCTTTCGCAGATCAACCAAATCTGGCTGCGGGTTCAGTCGACGAATGCGGACACCGGCGAGGTCTGGATCGACGACATCTACGCCGCGGAGCCCATGGAGCAGTCAGGGACGGCCCAGAAGGCCCAGTTCGACGCCCGGTGGGGAGATCTCTGGACGCTCTCCGGTTCGTGGCGGGACGTCCCCGGGAAGTATCGCGGCGTCGGCATCATCAACGATGCCCAGACGGGTGAGCACGTCGAGAGGGACGTGACGAGCGTGCAATTGGCGGGCACCCTGAACATCCATCGATTCTTCCCCTCCTCCTGGCAGATCCTTCTTCCGCTTTCCGCGTCCTGGTCGAAGAACCAGACCGTGGTCGACCCCGACCGCGTCGAGAACACCCTGGCCTCCGACCTCGGCAAGATCTCCTCGGAGAACCAGAATGTCGGCGGATCCCTGCAGGTCTGGAAGCTGCCGGCGATCACCGTGAACTACGGCCGCACGACCGCGACGAGGGACTACCGGCTTGACGATTACACGACCCGCAACGAGAACCTGAACGCGAACACGGCCTATTCCTTCGCTTTTCCCAGGAAGCTCTTCGGGGTCATACCGACCGGGCAATCGCTCTACATGAGCGCCTCGTACGGGTTCACGTCGGCCCGCAACAAGACCTCCAATTCCGTCGCATCGGGACTCAACAGCGTCTCATCCCGGCGTGAGAACCAGAACCTGACCGCCGGGATCAACGCGCGGCCTTTCGAACCCCTGTCGCTGTCGTACGACTACAACATGGGTTATCTCGACCAGCGATCGCTCGTGGTGTCGGAACTCTGGCGCGGCATCACGAACCGCCTGCACCGCGTCAATTCCTCGCTGACCCTGCCGTCCCGCTTCGGCATTTCCCCCGGGCTGACCTTCTCCGGCGGCTACGCCGAGAACTTCAACCGCGCGACCTTCGGGGGGCGAAACAAGGATCTGAATCTTTCCGGGGTTTTCGGCATCAACGTGGGCGTCAACCCGGCGGCCTGGTCGCGGCTTCTCTCCTTCCTTTCCGTCCGCTACAACTATTCGCTCTCCTCCGTGGCCTCCTACCGCGCCGTCAACACGGGCACGGGGATCACGGACGTCTTCGGAGATTACGTGGGGCAGCGCCTCTTCCCGTGGGGATCTTCCGCGAGCGTCGGACGCGGCACCGACGGCGTCACCGCCTCGAGGTCGTCCGGCTCGACGAACATCGTCCACAACCTGTCCGGCGACATCCGGACGTTCAACTGGCTCCAGACGTCCTACTCGGCCTCCTTCACGCGCAACGAGGTGGCCTCGCTGTCCACGATCTCCCTGACCGACGGCATCACGGGCACCTTGAACATGCGGATGGATTACATGCAGGCGTTTCCGAATTCCTTCATCAAGTTCCGCTCCTCGTACCTCACGGCGGCGGTTTCGTACGGTCGCACGGAGAACGCGGCCAGCCGATCGAACACGCTTTCGCCGACCCTGAACTGGAACGCGCAATGGACGGACGCCCTCAACACGACCTTCAGCCTCGGATACAACCGCGCGACGACCGCGTCGATCCTCTCCCCGGGAAACCGCACGGTGACGCACGGGCTGAATCCGTCGCTGAATTTCACCTACTACTTCGACCTGCGCATGCCCTCGGCGGTGAGCCTGCCGGGCGTGGGGCAGGTCGCGGAGTTGAACCGCCGCGTGCAGCTCTCGGGCGGAGTGAACGCCAACCTGCGCAAGACGGAACTCGGCAGCAAGGTGACCTCCGAACAGAACAACTACGGGTTGAACCTCTCCCTGGGCTATCGCATCGCCTCGAACCTGGAACTGACCGCCTCCACGACCGGAAACTGGCTCCAGGACCGCCTCGAGACGCAGAACGACTTCTTCACCGTCGGAGGGGGAGCCCGGGTGGAGTGGAGGTTCTGAGCTAGCGCGCTATCGGCGCGGACGGGCCGACGTGCTGTTGCGGACGACGAGGGTGGGCTCGAGCAGGGTCCGGGCGGCGGCGCGCTTTTTCCGTGACGGATCGAGACTTCCGATGAAGAGGGCGAAGGCGCGTTCGCCCATCTCCGCCAGGGGCTGGCGGATCGTGGTGAGGGCGGGTGCGGCGATCTCGGCGATGAGCGCGTCGTCGAAACCGATCAGCGAGAGGTCGCCGGGGACGATGACCCCGGCCGCGCGGGCGGCGTTCAGCCCTCCCGTGGCCATCCAGTCGGAAGCGAAGGCGAGGGCGGTGGGCGGCTGACGTATCGCCAGGAGACGGACGGTCTCCCGAGCCGCCGTCCCGCGCTGCATCCGGGCGTCGACGAGGGCCACGGGCTTCAAGCGGGCCCGTGCCAGAGCGGCTGCGTAACCGCGCAGGCGCTCGCCCCCGACGCCCCGAGCCTCCCCGAAACAAGCGATGCGAGTGTGTCCGAGGGAGAGCAGGTGCTCGATCGCGAGCCGCGTCCCCGCCTCGTTGTTGAACGCGACCCACGGAAGATCCGGGTGCGTGCGGTTCACCGCGATCGCCGTGTGTCCCTTCCGGACGAGAGAGGCAACGGCGGGGTGATCGAGGGCCTTGTCCAGGACGAGCGAGCCGTCGACGAGGTCCGCGTGATGCTCGAGCAGGCGCGCGGGATCGACGCCGGGATTGAGCATGGAGAGGTGAACCGACCAGCCCGCTTTGGTCGCGGCCGCGGTGACGCCCGAGAGGATCTCGGAGAGGAAAAGGTCCGCATAGGCCCGCTGACCGCCGGGCACGATGAGGCCGACGGAGTGACGACGGCGGAGAGCCAGGGACGTCGCGACGATGCTGGGATGGTAGGAGAGCTTCCGTATGGCCTCCTCGACGCGCTGCCGCGTGGGGCCCGATATGGCGGTGAAGCCCTTGATATGGCGCGAGACGGTCGCTATGGAGACCCCGGCGTGCCTGGCAACGTCGTAGATCGTGGCGCGCCGGCGCCGGCTCATCGGAGCCGTCCCGGACCGGGCAGGTAGACGCGTGCGATCCGCACGGCGATCTTCTCACCCCACGGTGGGTCGACTGGGTCGGAGAACCATGCCAGGCCGCCCCGGTTTTCCAGGACGCCCCAGTCCGCGTCGCGCACGATGAAGAAGGTGCGGATGGCGCCGCGTGCCCGGGCATACCTCACCGTCGAGGTGTCGCCGCGCAGCCTCGGGAAGGTGTCGGTGGCCACGGTCAGACCCCTGTAGGCGTCCAGGGCCCGGACACAGTAGTAATAGGTATCCCCGGCGACGAGGTTGGAATCGAGGAAGGTGGAGAGAAGACCGTCGATGGTGGCGATTCTCGTGAAGGGCCCGGATTCGTTCGTGCCGCGGTAGATCTCGAAGGTCCCTCCCGCCAGGACGTCCGCCGCCTTGAAGGCCTCGCCGCCGGTGCCCCAGTGGCCATATACGCCGTCCCAGGTCAGCCGGATCTGCGTGTCCCCCTCGGCGGCCGCGAAGAAGTTGTTCACGGTACCCGGCGTCTCCGCGAAATTGTTGAAGACATAGAGGGTGTCCCCGGGAGCCATGGTGCCCGGGATATTGAGAACCCGGCGCGCATCATAGTTGACCGAGGAGTAGTAGGCGGTCGTATCGGGCATGTTCCACGTCTTGCCGTTCGAGGAACAGCGAATGACGCCGTTGGCCGGCATGACGTCGTAATACTCGTTCCAGGCCACCAGGCCCGGGGGCGCCGGCCATCCCGCCTGCGCGTAGAAGATGTAGTTGTAGCTCTGTCCCGCGTTCAGCCCGACGATGTATTCGTAGGTCCCGTCACCCACCGGCGTCATGGAGACGGAGCCGTTGGTGACGAGCGAGCGGCTGGCTTCCTTCCAGACAGAGACGCTCGTGCCGGGGTTGATCGCGATATACTTGACCACCGCGCCCCAGGAATCGGATGCCGTGGCCCCGGCCCGCGCCGGAGCGGATAAACCGAGCACCGCCAGGACGGTGAACAGGGAGGGCAGAATCCGGACGCGCTTCACCGCGAGCCCCCGAGCGCCAGGACGCGAGGCCGCGGTCGATCGGCCTCGACGCGGAACCGGATCCAGACCGGGGGTCTCGGCGTGACCGTGATCATGCGCGACCGGTTGCTTTGCAGGTTGATCGTGCCCCCGTCCTCGGATCGGATGAAGTAGTAGTAGGTCTCGTTATTCGTCACCCCGGAATCGGAATACGAGGTTCCGGAGACCGAGGCGGCGATGGTGCGGAAGGTCGTATCGGAGGCCGAGGCGCGCTCGATCACGTAGCGCACGACATCGACGCTCGAATCCGCGGTCCAGGAAAGATAGGTGATGTTGTTGCCGGCGTAGCCCGCCGGATTGGTGATGCCGCCCGGAGCGTCCTCCCAATCCTGCGCCACGGTCACGGAAGCGATCTCGGGAGGCGTGTATTCGCGCAGGGTCGAGGACGTCGCAAAGGCCGCCTCGGCCCCCGAACCGCCGTTGTAGGAATACCGGTAATACACTTGGACGCCCGCGAAGAGGGCGATGGTCTTCTGCCAGACCGTGGAGGAGACGTTCGAGAGGTTGACGCGCGTCGGTGAGGGGCCGAGGCTGTAGGCGCTGCCGGAGATCTCCATCGAGGACGGGTTGACGTTGGACAGATCGCAAGAGAAGGTGACGGCGACCAGGTAGGCCGTCTTGGTGTCCGAGGGTTGGGACAGGTTACCGACGTTATCGATGGCGATGAGCTTGTAGTAATACCGCGTGCCGGTCGAGACGCCCGTGTCCACGTAGGAGGGAGAGAGGGACGGACCCACGACGGAGGAATTGACGCGGTTGATGAGCGTGATGGGGACGTCGGGGGTCGTGGCCCGGTAGAGGATGTAACCCGCGAGATCTCCGTCGGAGTTGGGCGACCATGTCAGTCGGACCGTGCCGGTATCGACAGGATAGAGAACGAGGTTGGAGGGACGGTTGGGCGGCGTGACGTCGCTCGCGACCAGGGATGCCGAACTCGTCGTGGACCAGTTGCCGCCCAGGTTCCACCAGTCGACCGCCCGGACCTGGTAGTAATAGGTGGTGGAGGCGGCGGCGGAAATGTCGGTGAAGGTGTTTTGCGTGATCGACGCGTCCCCGATCTCCGTCCAGTTCACCTGGTCCGTCGAACGGCGGATGATATAACGGTTCACGTCCGCCTCGTCGTTGGGCGTCCAGCCGACCTGGATGAAGGTGTCGCCGCCGGTGGCGACGACGTTCCTCACGCGGCGCGGCGCGACGTCGCCGTCGACGTTCCACTTGTTCGTGAAGACCGTGAGTCCATGGCCGTTGTGATCCACGATCTTGACGAGGCGCGGCCGGCCGTGGCGGTCGTAGCTGATGTTGTTCGAGTAGAAGATGTTGTCCCATTCCCACGAGCCGTTGACGGTGAACTTGTATTCCGGCATCAGGGTCGGATCCATCGTCGTCTCGTAGACCCACAGTCCGGAATCGATCTGGGTCATGGAGATGGGCGACCAGTTCCCCAGCTCGGGGCAGTTGCCGGCGATCTTGAGGGTCAGGTTGCTCTGGCCGTCGTACGAGGTGCCCTCGGTCGTGAAGTAGAACTTCACGGTGTACTTGGTGGGCGCGCAGGAGACCTCCTGCGACCAGCCCGAGAGGTTGCCGTTGCGGTCGGCGGCGCGGATGCGGTAGTAGTAGGTGGTGCCGTTGGTGAGGAAGTCATCGGTGTTGCTGTCGTACCACCAAGGCTTCAGGGTCTCCATGATCCACTCGGGGTTCGGATCGTTCGGGGTGGTGGAGCGGTAGACCCGGTAGGTGACGTGGCTCTGCGGATCCTCGGTCGGGAAGTCGTAGACCGTCTCCCAGCGGAGCCAGACGGCGCGGTCGCG
>CAZWVM010000042.1:0-21601 GCA_964637705.1 uncultured bacterium | reverse complement strand
AAATCGTCAATCAGGAAATAGCGCTTCCGCCCGTCGGGTTCAACGATGCAAACAAGGTTGCCGTCGCCGTCGTAGATGAACTGGCGATCAGCAGATGCAACAACGGCGGGCGCCAGGACAAGGATCAGGAGAAGCAGGGTGATCAAGCGCGCATTCATCGGTTCAGGAGATCGGTATAGCACGCCGGGGCGTTCGCAGGCAAGTCATTTGGAGCACGATATCATGGGATGCAGCAATCCCACCTGCCAGCGTGTCGGGCACGGTGAGAGCTAATTTGGCGCAATATCTCGTCGCATCTCAATCAAAGGCTCCCTCACGCGTTGAATCGCAGGTCTGGTCATATCGTGTTCGCGATTTTTGTGCTCAAAGGAATCCCTTGCGACATACCCGAAAACCAATTCATTAGATACAATGTAGGAATAGATTTCTGTATCGGGCGCTAAGATTGAACCTTCATAATGAATACGATATATGCCGCTGTCATCAAATTCATAAATGTTATCTATACGTGAATATGTTGTGATTGCGGAATGCGGTTCAAGAATATAAAAGGATTCAGGGGAAAGTGCCTCTGCGCAAAAGATCTCTAGACCCCGATATGGCAGTCTTCGTCCTGACTCATCGACGATTGCGTAAGCATCAAGAGTTACACCATCATAGAGAATTCGCTCTTTATCGAGTCGTATCGGTCTTTCCGACGTATTGAGCATTCTAAGTCGTGCCACTATCGAATCGCCCGTTGATTCATATTCAATGCCGAGACTACACTGAATGTCCATATAACGATTTATCGCACGCGCATATCCTGATTCAGGGCTAATGTCATTGATTACCCATAGTCCCGCCTTTACTGGCACGTCTTGGGTGGAACGTTCGTATTCAGGTGTCGACTTCGAGCATGCGATAAGTACGAATAAGGAACTGGCTGCAAGAAGCCAAATCGTTCTACTGGAAATGTAAGTAGTAGACATCGTCAGCATAGAAGTTGTAGCTAAACGAATTCTTTACGGCCATATTCGGTGAATTGGCAGCATTTGCGGGAATCGCGCTCTTGTCAGGCCAGTTATCCCCTGTATTTAAGAATTCATGTGAAAACTCATGAAGCAATGCGCTAGCTTGGTTTCGATCGCGTATAATGTTGCCTTGGTTATCAATATACAGAAAATCCCGCGTTGGAATAGCTGGTATACTAAAAAATAGTGGGTAACAGTAGATCGTAACCGCGCCACCGGGATAGCATCCCGCTATCGCCCTCGGATTGGGCGGATTGTCGTCAACAACCATTGCTATATCTGTTCGATCACTGCTAATCTTCGACTGAACACGAGAATACATTGCCCGGACTTCGGCAACATTTTGGGCGCTAGGCGGACCAAACCAACGCTCATAGATCTTCTGGTCCGGATATTCTAGCCATCGATCGATACTTATTAGGACATTCTGTGCGAGAATCATTGCATATGTAAGAGCACGCTGCATCATCGCGTTCTTTGGAGATAATCCTCCCAAGTACTGGTGTGATACAGCCAGTGTATTGATGACAAAGGTAGGAGCGAGCGCCATAAGAAGACTTGTATTCCCGCTCGGATCAGTTCCGTTCGTTGGCCCGAACTGGAGGCAATAGGCGTATTTGTGCAGGCTCAACGGCTCCGCGTCTGCGCCCTCGAACGAATCCTGGCTCCAGAGGCGGCCTCGCCAAGGCTCCATGTACCGCGCCCGCAGGTGGTAGAGGCCGAGGGTGGCGTCATAGCGCTCGCCTGTGAAGAGGTAGGGCTGGTCAGTGACCGCGCCGGTCTGGTTGATGGTAGTCCCGAAGGCGTCGTAGTCGTTTGATGTCCCTGATACGCCAATCCCGTCGGCAGACGTACGCAAAGAAATCTGGACTTCGATGATCAGCCTAGGATGCGCAAATAAAGTGCGTTTGGTGCGCCGCCGTCTTGATGGCGTTGTGGTCGGCCGCGATGGGTCGGGTTGCACCCGCGGTTTTGGCTCGGGTGGCACTCGCGGGGGCGGAACGCGCGGCACGGGAGGTTTTCGGGGCGTTGGAACTGTTCTGACGCATTCATCATCGAATGCAAGGCAGCCATCAGTCAACAAATCGCAGAAGCTCAGTCGCGTTCGGTGCTTCGGAAACTGGATCACCCCGCCCATGCCCGGAGTATAGCTCGGGCTCGGTTCAGGGTGTAGCGGGTTCTTTCGCGCCCCTGGGATGGTGTTTTCGGTGAGCATCCTCGAGGTCCGTGGGAGCCACGCGCGTGTATATCTCGGTCGTCGTGACTCGGGTGTGGCCGAGAAGTTCCTGGACGTATCGGATGTCCGCGCCCGACTGGACAAGGTGCGTCGCGCAGGTGTGGCGCAGGCTGTGCGGTGAAATCCATTTCTCGATGCCGGCCGCACTCCGGCAGTCGCGAAGCGTCATCTGGATTCCGCCTGGGCTGAGGCGCGCTCCATGCTCGCCCAGGAAGAAAGCGGGCTCTGAAGAATTCCACTCCAGAAGCGGCCTCGCCTCCTCCACGTATCGCCCCATCCAGTTCGCGGCCTCCGCTCCCACGGGCACCACCCGCTCCTTGCCGCGCTTCCCCTGCCCCACGAAGATCCGCCGTTCCTTGAGGTCGACATCGGTCAGATTCAGTCCCGTCGTTTCACGACACCTGAGCCCCGTGGAATAGAGCATCTCGAGAAGCGCGCGATTGCGAAGCCCCACGGCCGTCGTCACGTCCGGCACAGCGAGAAGATGTTTCATCTCCTCGAGCGTGAGAATGTTTCTCGGCAGACGAACCGTAACGCGCGGAATCTCGATCTCGGCCGTCGGGTCCGCTAGAACGAGATTCATTCTCGTCGCCCATGCGAAGAAGCGTTTCACCGCAAAAGCAAAATCGCGGGAGTAGCCGGCCGCGTCCAGCGTCTTCGCTCGGCCCTCCGCGCGCCGAGCCGCGTCTGCGATGTAGTCGCGGACGTCTCGCGGCGCGACCGCCGTCACCTCGGCGAGGTTTCTCTCTTGCGAGAATCTCATCCAGTCCCTGAGTCGCCGCGCCAAGTCCTTCAGCGTCGACGGGCGCAGGCCGCGCGCTCGCTCGTCCTCCAGATACTCCGCCACCGCCTCGGCGATCGTCAAAGCGTCTTCCGTGGATGAAACTTCTCGTGAACCTCGGCCAGGTCGCCGATCTCCACCCGCGTGTATCGCTCCGTCGTAGCGATGCTCTCGTGCCCGAGCTGCTCCTGGACGTGCCGGATGTTCGCCCCCCTGCGCAACATGTGCGTCGCGCAGGTGTGCCGGAACGTGTGCAGCCCGATCCGACGCTCGATGCCGGCTTTCTTCGCGTATCGCCGCACCATCGCCGTCACCGGCCGCCGATCCATCCTCATTCCCTTTGACGTGAGCAGGAATCCCCGCGCCTTCGAACTCGCGCCCAGTCTCGGCCGGATCCGAGCGAGATAGCCGCCCGCGTACTCGGCGGCCACTTCTCCCATCGGCACCACGCGATCCTTTCCGCCCTTCCCCTGGCGGATATGAACCCGGCCGCTCGACACGTCGACGTCCTCGACATCAAGCGCGAAGAGTTCGGCCGAACGCATTCCCGTTCCATAGAGCATTTCGAGAATCGTTCGATCCCGGTATCCGCGAATCGTGCGCGTGTCCGGCATCGAGAGAAGGCGCGTCATCTCCTCTTCCGAGATGATGTCGCGCGGAAGACGCTTCGGAAGCCGCGGCATCTGGATCGCCAGGCCCGCATCGATGAGCGCATACCCGGCCCGCTTCAAAAAGCGAGTGAACGATCGAACGGTCGTGAGAAGCGACGACTGGCTCGTGACCGGATTCGGCTGGCCTGAACGGGGGTGGTAGTAGTAGACGGCGCGCTGGAAGGCGGCGCACGTCTCCGGACGGATCTCCGTCGGCACGATGATGCCCTCCCCGATAAGCCACGCCGCGAACCGCGCCGCATAACGCGGATACAACTCAATCGTCCGTTTTGCGTATCCG
The DNA here is from genome assembly GCA_964637705.1 of uncultured bacterium. Lineage (GTDB taxonomy): Bacteria > UBA8481 > UBA8481 > UBA8481 > UBA8481 > CAZWVM01. The sequence continues at coordinate 17,619 of CAZWVM010000042.1, read as the reverse complement.
CCGACCCTGAGCGATTCGGTGTACTCGTCGAGGAACCTTTGCCACGGTCCGGTATCCTCCGCCTGAGCCACGCGCGGTAGATCGCCCGTTGAACGGGCGGCCGGACTGGTGGCGAGCGGATCCGGGGAAGCGCTTTTTTCTCCATACATATACGGCGGGGAGTATAGGTTAAAGATTTTCCCGCTCTTCCCAGCCCTCTCCGCGACCCGCTGGTTAAGAGCCAGCTGCTCTCCCGACTTCCCCTCGCCGCAAAGTTTTCTTTGCAGTGAGTTTTTCGCGCCCGCAAGGTCGCAAGGTGAAGGGAATTCGGGGGGCGAGGCGCTGGCCTTCATCGACTTCCCACCTTGCGTACTCGTTTCGCAAGGTCCCGCAAGGTCACAAGGTCGCATTTGAGATTTCACGACTTGAAGGAAGCTCGATTTCCGGGCGGGCCATTGCCGCGCCGAGTCGATACATCGCCACGCCACGGGCTCCCCGCTCGAAGAGGACATGGTCGTTGTCGATGAGCGAGCCCAGCGCAACCCGAACCTGGCCGTATGTCCAGCCCGTGGCCTCCGCCAGTTCCTGCCGCGTGAAGATCGCGGCCTCGCGCTTGCCCGGCATCTTCTTCGTCGCGGTCGCCTCCATCGTGTCGAGAAGCTTCCGGCTCGCGCGGGGTAGCTCGTCGAGGTTCGCGGTGAGGACGTCGAGGGCGAGAGTGCGCGCAGTGTCGTAGTCGTCGAGGGTCGCTTCGATGAAGGGCCGGCCGTTCGCTTCCTTCGTCGGCCGCTTCTTCTGGTGAAGGAACGCCACGGCCTCGATGAGGTTCAGGAACCGCGCGTGGTCTCGCCTGGTGCGGACCGTCTCGGCCGGGAACTTGATTCGTTCGGCGAAGGGAATCACGACGCGGACCGGCTCAAGCAGCCGCTGCGCCGCGCGATGCCGCACGATCGCGGCTTCGCGCACCTCGTCGCGCTCCAACGCCGCCGCGGACTTCGCGCGGCGCTGCGCTTCCTGAATCCGCGCCGTCTGCTCCCGGCTCTCGTCGACGTGCAGAACAAAGCAGCGATTCGCGTTCTCCGGATTCATGCGCGGGTTCGTCGTCGACTCCATCACGGCGACCGGTCCGCGTACTTCGATTCTCACCGTTTTGATTCGCCCACTCTCCGGATCCTTGATCGCCACGCCTTTTCGAAGAACGCGCTTCGTCTGGAGTTCGCGCAGGGAATAGTCCGCATCCTCGCTGCCTGACCGCTCCGCGATGATGAGCAGCTTGTGCGTCAGCTCGTCCGGTTCCATGTAGAAGAGGGCGTTGTCGGTGAGGTCGGAGACGGCATACACGTCCTCCGGCGGCATCAGCTCCTCGATGACGTCCATGAGCGCGCTCTTGCCCGCGCCGCTGCCGGCAACGAGCACGGCCGAGAGTGGCTCGCGCATCTTCCGCGACGTCGCGATCAGATACCCGAGCGTCTTGTTGTTCCGTTCGCCGACGTACCCGACCGCTTCGCAGTCGCGGACAATCTCGGCGATGAGATCCGAGCCCATGAGGAAATCCATCCCGACCGTCTTCTCTTCCGGCGTCATCACGTGCGTCTTCTCGCGCGCCTTCCCCTGCAGCTTCTCGGCCGCGGCCTTCCTGTGTTCGTCGAGCGACATGACCAGGTTCATAAGGTCGGCTTCGATTTCGGACGGCGCGAGCCCGAGCCGCGCGCCCGCATCCGCGATGAACGCGGCCCGGGCGCGATTCGAATACAAGTCCAGCGTGTCGATGTGCACTTGTCCGTCTGTCTGATTGGCGAGCATGAGCGTTGCCCGCATTCGCGCGAAGCCGAAGGCGTTGAAGTTCTTCACGTGATACACGCGGCCGGAAGATGTGAAGGTCAGGTCGCCGCTTGCGAGTATCTCGAGTCGCCCAGGCTCGGCCGAGGGCGACGTCGTCGCGGCCGGCAGCGTCTGCACCGCCTCGGCTTTCTCGATGAACTCCCGAAGTGTCGACGCGCCCATCGTCACCAGAACCGCATTCGGATCCTTCCGCTCCTTCTCCTCCGGCAACCTGGCGATCGCAATCTCGATCGCAAGACCCGCGAACTTCTCGAGCACCCCGGCCACGGTGTCACGGCCCGCCTTGTCGCCGTCGAGCGCGAGGACCAGGCGCGACGGCCGAAGTTCGCGCAGGAGCTCGATGTGCTCGGCCGTGACGCCGTTCGTGCCGAAGAGCGCGATTGCGCCGGGCAAACCTGCGGCCACGCACGAGAGCGCATCGATCACGCTCTCGCAGACAATCACAGGTTGACCGGACGCGGCCGCGGCCTTTGCGCCCTCGCGGTTCCAGATACCGCGATGAGGTCCGCGAGGATAGAGATGAACGACCGTGCCCTGTCGTTCGACGAGCAGCCGGCCGTACATCCCGACCACGGCACCAGTCGCGTCATGAATCGGGAAGACGATCCTCCCCGCGAAGAACTCGCCGCCGCGATCGTTCAGATACCCGAGCACTCGCAGAGAGTTCCAGGCGTTCGACCGCGGCGGCGCGAGCTTGCGGAGCGATCCATCAGCGAAGCCGACTCGATACCGGCGCAGAAGCTCCATATCGCCGAGGCCTCGGGCCTTGAGATATTCCAGCGCCGCCTTGTTCCGGCCGAGGGCTTCGTGATACAGGGTCACGACGCGTTCGACCACTGCGCCGACGTCGGCGACCGTCTCGGCGCGCGGCGCGGACGGCTCGAGTCGCTTCTCGATAAGGTCGCGGCCCGTGACAAGCCGACCGCCCATTCTTGCCTCGAAGACCTTCGCGTTGCCCTTGGCCCCGCACCCGAAGCAATGCCAGACGCCTTTGTCGCGGTTCACCGAGAGGCTCGGCGTCTCGTCCTCGTGGAAAGGACAGCGGCCTTTCAGCTCCGCTCCTGAACCCGAGAGCGTCACGCCATGTGCCGCCATCACAGCCACGATGTCGGGCGGTGGCGCGATTCGTTGCCGTGTCGTCGTCTGCATTCTCATCCGCGTTAGGGCCTCCTCTGGGCGAGATGTGTCAAGCGATTCTGAGGGAATATTTGCATTCTGGTTGACATGCCACAGTATAACTAGTATGCTAATTACTATGCAAGGTCTAATTTCCGTCCCGGCTCAGTTTTCCCCAGACCCCCCGTATCATGGAAGTATGGGACGTAAACTCACAAGGAATCGCCCGAAGCAAGGCGAGCGGCTTCGCGAATTCCGCATCGCGGCCGGCCTGAGTCAGTATGAACTCGCCCGCCTCATCGACGAACCGCAGCCGAATATCGCTTTCTGGGAACTCAACGAAAAGCCCCCGCGCTCCGATGTGCTCCCCAAAATGGCCGAGGCGCTCGGCGTGCGCGTTGAAGACATCCTCGGAATCAATGGAACCCCGCGGCGCGGCGGTCCTGCCGGAAAGGTCAGGAAGCTCTTTGACCAGGTTTCGAAGCTGCCGAGACGCCAACAGGACAAGGTTGTCGAATTTGTCTCGGCATTTGTGAACCAGCACAAGGAAGGGTAGAATCGCACCATGCCGCTGATAAAAGCTGTGCACTTCAAGAACTTCAAGGGGCTTCGTGACTCGGTCCTTCCCTTGCGGCCTTTCACGCTTCTTGTTGGCCCGAACGGAAGCGGCAAGACCACTGCGTTGCAGGGGATCATTGGCGTAAGTGACGTAGGCTCACGAAATTATTGGCAACTTGTTTCGGCCGGTTCGGGGGCTCACGACAAAATCGAAGTAAGCGTCACTATCGAATGGGGCGAGCCCCACTCAGGAGGAAAGACCCAAGCACGATGGCATCCCGGTGGTCATGCCGATGTGAAAAATGTGTCTCCTCCGACGAAAGAAAATCATAACCAGACTCTCTCTGATCTCCGCTCCGGATTTCGTATCTACTCGTTGGATCCGAACGCGATCGCTTCCGCGGTAAATCTTAAACCCGCAATGGAATTAATGAGCAACGGCGCACAGTTAGCTGGTGTTCTCGACCGCCTTCGGGATCAAGAGCCAGAACGTTTCCAATCGCTGAATGAGGAACTCGCCAGATGGCTCCCTGAGTTCGACCAGATTCTTTTCGATACACCATCAGTAGGGCACCGTTCAATCAAGCTTAGAATGCGTGAAGGACATCACGCGATTCCGGCTACGAATCTTTCCCAAGGAACGTTGATCGCCATCGCCATACTCACTCTTTGCTATCTGCCCTCACCGCCTCCTGTGATCTGCTTCGAAGAACCTGATCGCGGCATCCATCCTCGTCTGCTTCGAGAGATCAAGGAAGCGCTATATCGCCTAAGTTATCCTGAAGCGTTCGGCGAGAAACGCGCCCCGGTTCAGGTCGTCGCCACAACCCATTCCCCCTATCTCCTCGATTTGTTCAAGGATCATCCCGAGGAGATCGTGATTGCGCAGAAAGCTGAATCGAACATCAAGTTCGAATCGCTTGCGGATCGAGACGATCTCGAAGAGATCCTGAAGGACGCACATCTTGGCGAAGTCTGGTATAGCGGAGTGCTGGGCGGTGTGCCGGACGCCCCATGAAACTCGCCGTACTTGGTGAATCGGAAACCGATGAGGTTGTAGTTCGTGTCCTGGTCGAGGCGATTTGCGATCAGGCAACCGAGGAAATCGCGGGACCGCCTCTGCGTTCACGCGGCTGGCCATCAATCAAGAACGTCCTCCCCACGGTCATAAAGCATCTGCACTATCGAACCGATGCCGAGACGCTCGTGGTCCTCGTTGATTCGAACCATTCGACGATACACTCGACGGAACACTCCGTTCCTTCGGAAAATGCGGAATGTCGGCTCTGTGCGCTTCGTCAAATCGCGGGACAAACAACCCTTCATCTCGCGCCGCGTCCAATGGGAGAGCCTTTGAAGATCGCCATCGGGCTTCCCGTCCCCTCGCTCGAGGCATGGCTTCGTTGCGGTGTTGATTCCAATGTCTCGGAGACGACTTGGCGGCAGGGACGAGAGGCACGGAGAGATCCATACTCCAAGATCCAGCTCAAAAGAGACGTGTACGGTTCTGATCGCGCACCTATCGAAAAAATGAAAGAGATCGCTTGCGCAGAAGCCAAGCGACTTTCAGAGAATATTCAGCAACTCGAGGCTCGATTTCCAGGGGGCTTCGGAACGCTGGCTCAAACCATAAGAGGCTGGTAACCGCTTCGGTCACGGGGCTTGCTGCGCCCTCCGTGGCGCGGCAAGCCCCGCGCCCTCGCTGGCTCATCGTCACCCGACGCCGCCCCGCTCCGCTGGATTCCCCGTCTCGGCTGATCGGCACGCGAGCGGTGGCTTTCGACTAACCCGGGCACTTCCGGCTCGCTGCACCCCGCCAAAAGGCGGCGGGGCTCCGCTCGCGCAAGTCGCGGCCGGCCCTGGCGAAGGCGATCGATCGCGCCGCGCTCGTCATCCCGTCTTCGCTCTCATCCACCCAGGGCGCCGCGACTTCGGAAGTGCTTGGGTTAGTCGAAAGCCTCCCGCCGTTGCTCGATCGCGTCCACGCGGGGCGGCTTTGGTCGTCTCGCCTTCAAGCGCCCTCGACGTGCGCGCCCGTCACGCGTCGTGCATGATTCCATCCCTGCACTCGGCACGACGCGCGCCGGGCGCGAGCGGAAAACCGTTCGCTCTCGACCGGTGGAGTAGCCGGAGCCGCGGGGCGCGGTCAAGGCTATACGAGCGGCCGAAAACCGGCCGGCCTTGACCGCGCCCCACGTCTCCGGCTTTCCGTCGAGTATCGGCCGCTCACGCGGCCGCGTTCATAACCTATACCTCGTTCGTAACTGGTATGAGGCACTTCTCGAGATACGGCCGGTTCGACTGGCCGAGGGCTCCATAGAAACGCCCGCCGCCGCGCGTCGGCCTCTACTTGATGCAGGTCGACGCGAGGCGGCGCGGTGCGGGGTGAGCTTCACTCCGCCGGGAGCGCCGCGACGATCGTGACGCCGCGGTTTTCGGCGGCGCGATCGTTGCGCGGACGGCGGCATTGAGCCCGAACTGTTCGAAGGGGTTCGAGCGGCCGAGGGCATGACGATTGCTCGCCGCCAGGAGGGCGGCGATGCAATCGGCATGACCGAGGCGAGGAGCGGAAGCGATGAGAGCGGACGGACCGCAGCCGCCCCCGCGCGGAATCAACCTGCCCTGCGGCCCGCCGGGTCGGAGGCGGTGCTTCGGCGCGGCGCGCGGCGCTGCTTCTGCGCTGCGCGACGGGGGGTCGCCGAAGCGCCGTTTCCGACCCGGGACGCGAGACGAAGCGCACATCGTCGAAGCGGATCGCCGGTGCCGGTCGTCCGTAGCGGCGTAGCCGCGTAGGACGGCGATTTTCCCCCGCGCGCAGACGAAGCGGAGCCCCCCGAAGGGGGCGGAGCGGAGTCGAGCACGGAGGAAAATCGAGGCACGGCCGCCAACGGCGGCCGAGGCGACAAGCCGCAGGGCACACGGGAAAGAGCGATCGGTGATTCAGCAACACGCGTGAACGCCGCGCGCTTTTCGCGGCGGGCGCGCGGGTTGCGAAGCCTTCACATGCGGAAGGACTGAGGCGGCGACGGATGGCGATGACCCAGCGAGCAAAGCAACGACCGTGCCGCCAGGAGGGCGGCGCGGGCGTTGCGCGAGCGGCCGCACGCCGAACCTTCCGGCGCTATTCAGCCTTCACCCGCCGAACCGTCTGCGGCTGCGCGGTCGACGCTATGCACGGCGGCGGGAGTGGCTTCATTCTGGTGGAATGATCCCCCATGAATAAGAATACCCAAGCTGTTTCGAGTTCTCGCCGCGTAACGCCCAGGTATCGCCGTCTCTGTGCCAGATCTCGACAATATTTATCCAAATGGTCGTATCTGACTCTGTTGGCGGCCGTGTCATGTCTGTCTCTGTTCGAACCACCAAATGGCGCAAACGTTTTCTAACGGTCACGTAACAGGATGTATCTTCGCATCGGGCGTTTTCGATCTGAAAGGTGTCCATCGAAAACCATTCGGGAAAGGCACCGCCCCCGGCCAGATAGCTGGGGTAATCTGACTTTCCTGGTGAAGTAAATGAAGCAACCCCCTGACTGAAAACCGACATTGCTCTCCCGCCGATGTAGCCGCCGGAATCTAAGCGTTGCTGGTTGAATCGTCGTGACTGTTCAACAGCCTGCGCTGGTGTCGCTTCGGTGCCACGCGTTCCACATGCGGATGCCATCACGCAAAGACAGATGAGGCACGCGACTCGGTTCAATAGATAGTCGTCGGTGACGCGTAAATTATGTTTCTGACGCCCGCCGGGTCGGCTGGGCTATTGTACCTGACCTCTATTCCCCAATGTTTCTCCGCCAATTTCTTCGTGCCGGAGGCATCATAAATAACCATTCCAAAACTGAATGGTCCCCCGCCCCCACCATGCCCACCATAGTAAATCGGGTACTCGCCCGCGGTAGCGACGATTTCGGGGGCGTCGCCCCACGTCGCAGTTGTGGATGAAGCATTTCCGTTAGGAACGAGTGGCGCATAAATCGGGTTGGTAAGTAAGGCCGGAAAGTTCGCTTGGTTTCTCCAAACCGCGCCATTCCACCAGAATCCGGGACCGTCTTCCGTCCAAGCGGATTGATTCATAACAGTTCCGCCAATAGCTAAAGCATAATGACTCTTCGCGCCACCGATGGTTCGATATGCTTCTCCTCGGAACCACTGCTTGATTTTTACGTCAGCCAGCGTGCCTTGAGAGAGCGTCAATTTGAAAATCGCGCGCGCTGCCATCCAACCCGACGCCATGGTTGAAACCCAATCTGGGGCTCCATTGATATCGAACGATCCGATTTTCGCTTTGCGGCCCCAACTAAACGGGTTCCACCACGCGCCCATCACAAGATTCGACGCCATGACAGACGTTGTAAGCGCCTGGCTGATCCCGAAAAGCCCCGTCGGATCCGTGTTGGACACCGGATTCCCATTGGCATAGGCGTATTTGTGCAGGCTTAGAGGATCTTGCCGGTTGCCCTCGAATGAATCCATGCTCATGAATCGACTTCGGCCGGGCTCGAGATACCGCGCCCGGAGGTGGTAGAGGCCGAGGGCGGCGTCATAGCGCTCGCCTGTGAAGAGGTAGGGGTTGTCGGTGCTGCCGGTCTGGTGGATGAGCGTCCCGAAGGCGTCGTAGTCGTTTGATGTCCCTGATACGCCAATCCCGTCGGCAGACGTACGCAAAGAAATCTGGACTTCGATGATCAGCCTAGGATGCGCAAATAAAGTGCGTTTGGTGCGCCGCCGTCTTGATGGCGTTGTGGTCGGCCGCGATGGGTCGGGTTGCACCCGCGGTTTTGGCTCGGGTGGCACTCGCGGGGGCGGAACGCGCGGCACGGGAGGTTTTCGGGGCGTTGGAACTGTTCTGACGCATTCATCATCGAATGCAAGGCAGCCATCAGTCAACAAATCGCAGAAGCTCAGTCGCGTTCGGTGCTTCGGAAACTGGATCACCCCGCCCATGCCCGGAGTATAGCTCGGGCTCGGTTCAGGGTGTAGCGGGTTCTTTCGCGCCCCTGGGATGGTGTTTTCGGTGAGCATCCTCGAGGTCCGTGGGAGCCACGCGCGTGTATATCTCGGTCGTCGTGACTCGGGTGTGGCCGAGAAGTTCCTGGACGTATCGGATGTCCGCGCCCGACTGGACAAGGTGCGTCGCGCAGGTGTGGCGCAGGCTGTGCGGTGAAATCCATTTCTCGATGCCGGCCGCACTCCGGCAGTCGCGAAGCGTCATCTGGATTCCGCCTGGGCTGAGGCGCGCTCCATGCTCGCCCAGGAAGAAAGCGGGCTCTGAAGAATTCCACTCCAGAAGCGGCCTCGCCTCCTCCACGTATCGCCCCATCCAGTTCGCGGCCTCCGCTCCCACGGGCACCACCCGCTCCTTGCCGCGCTTCCCCTGCCCCACGAAGATCCGCCGTTCCTTGAGGTCGACATCGGTCAGATTCAGTCCCGTCGTTTCACGACACCTGAGCCCCGTGGAATAGAGCATCTCGAGAAGCGCGCGATTGCGAAGCCCCACGGCCGTCGTCACGTCCGGCACAGCGAGAAGATGTTTCATCTCCTCGAGCGTGAGAATGTTTCTCGGCAGACGAACCGTAACGCGCGGAATCTCGATCTCGGCCGTCGGGTCCGCTAGAACGAGATTCATTCTCGTCGCCCATGCGAAGAAGCGTTTCACCGCAAAAGCAAAATCGCGGGAGTAGCCGGCCGCGTCCAGCGTCTTCGCTCGGCCCTCCGCGCGCCGAGCCGCGTCTGCGATGTAGTCGCGGACGTCTCGCGGCGCGACCGCCGTCACCTCGGCGAGGTTTCTCTCTTGCGAGAATCTCATCCAGTCCCTGAGTCGCCGCGCCAAGTCCTTCAGCGTCGACGGGCGCAGGCCGCGCGCTCGCTCGTCCTCCAGATACTCCGCCACCGCCTCGGCGATCGTCAAAGCGTCTTCCGTGGATGAAACTTCTCGTGAACCTCGGCCAGGTCGCCGATCTCCACCCGCGTGTATCGCTCCGTCGTAGCGATGCTCTCGTGCCCGAGCTGCTCCTGGACGTGCCGGATGTTCGCCCCCCTGCGCAACATGTGCGTCGCGCAGGTGTGCCGGAACGTGTGCAGCCCGATCCGACGCTCGATGCCGGCTTTCTTCGCGTATCGCCGCACCATCGCCGTCACCGGCCGCCGATCCATCCTCATTCCCTTTGACGTGAGCAGGAATCCCCGCGCCTTCGAACTCGCGCCCAGTCTCGGCCGGATCCGAGCGAGATAGCCGCCCGCGTACTCGGCGGCCACTTCTCCCATCGGCACCACGCGATCCTTTCCGCCCTTCCCCTGGCGGATATGAACCCGGCCGCTCGACACGTCGACGTCCTCGACATCAAGCGCGAAGAGTTCGGCCGAACGCATTCCCGTTCCATAGAGCATTTCGAGAATCGTTCGATCCCGGTATCCGCGAATCGTGCGCGTGTCCGGCATCGAGAGAAGGCGCGTCATCTCCTCTTCCGAGATGATGTCGCGCGGAAGACGCTTCGGAAGCCGCGGCATCTGGATCGCCAGGCCCGCATCGATGAGCGCATACCCGGCCCGCTTCAAAAAGCGAGTGAACGATCGAACGGTCGTGAGAAGCGACGACTGGCTCGTGACCGGATTCGGCTGGCCTGAACGGGGGTGGTAGTAGTAGACGGCGCGCTGGAAGGCGGCGCACGTCTCCGGACGGATCTCCGTCGGCACGATGATGCCCTCCCCGATAAGCCACGCCGCGAACCGCGCCGCATAACGCGGATACAACTCAATCGTCCGTTTTGCGTATCCGCCGACCCTGAGCGATTCGGTGTACTCGTCGAGGAACCTTTGCCACGGTCCGGTATCCTCCGCCTGAGCCACGCGCGGTAGATCGCCCGTTGAACGGGCGGCCGGACTGGTGGCGAGCGGATCCGGGGAAGCGCTTTTTTCTCCATACATATACGGCGGGGAGTATAGGTTAAAGATTTTCCCGCTCTTCCCAGCCCTCTCCGCGACCCGCTGGTTAAGAGCCAGCTGCTCTCCCGACTTCCCCTCGCCGCAAAGTTTTCTTTGCAGTGAGTTTTTCGCGCCCGCAAGGTCGCAAGGTGAAGGGAATTCGGGGGGCGAGGCGCTGGCCTTCATCGACTTCCCACCTTGCGTACTCGTTTCGCAAGGTCCCGCAAGGTCACAAGGTCGCATTTGAGATTTCACGACTTGAAGGAAGCTCGATTTCCGGGCGGGCCATTGCCGCGCCGAGTCGATACATCGCCACGCCACGGGCTCCCCGCTCGAAGAGGACATGGTCGTTGTCGATGAGCGAGCCCAGCGCAACCCGAACCTGGCCGTATGTCCAGCCCGTGGCCTCCGCCAGTTCCTGCCGCGTGAAGATCGCGGCCTCGCGCTTGCCCGGCATCTTCTTCGTCGCGGTCGCCTCCATCGTGTCGAGAAGCTTCCGGCTCGCGCGGGGTAGCTCGTCGAGGTTCGCGGTGAGGACGTCGAGGGCGAGAGTGCGCGCAGTGTCGTAGTCGTCGAGGGTCGCTTCGATGAAGGGCCGGCCGTTCGCTTCCTTCGTCGGCCGCTTCTTCTGGTGAAGGAACGCCACGGCCTCGATGAGGTTCAGGAACCGCGCGTGGTCTCGCCTGGTGCGGACCGTCTCGGCCGGGAACTTGATTCGTTCGGCGAAGGGAATCACGACGCGGACCGGCTCAAGCAGCCGCTGCGCCGCGCGATGCCGCACGATCGCGGCTTCGCGCACCTCGTCGCGCTCCAACGCCGCCGCGGACTTCGCGCGGCGCTGCGCTTCCTGAATCCGCGCCGTCTGCTCCCGGCTCTCGTCGACGTGCAGAACAAAGCAGCGATTCGCGTTCTCCGGATTCATGCGCGGGTTCGTCGTCGACTCCATCACGGCGACCGGTCCGCGTACTTCGATTCTCACCGTTTTGATTCGCCCACTCTCCGGATCCTTGATCGCCACGCCTTTTCGAAGAACGCGCTTCGTCTGGAGTTCGCGCAGGGAATAGTCCGCATCCTCGCTGCCTGACCGCTCCGCGATGATGAGCAGCTTGTGCGTCAGCTCGTCCGGTTCCATGTAGAAGAGGGCGTTGTCGGTGAGGTCGGAGACGGCATACACGTCCTCCGGCGGCATCAGCTCCTCGATGACGTCCATGAGCGCGCTCTTGCCCGCGCCGCTGCCGGCAACGAGCACGGCCGAGAGTGGCTCGCGCATCTTCCGCGACGTCGCGATCAGATACCCGAGCGTCTTGTTGTTCCGTTCGCCGACGTACCCGACCGCTTCGCAGTCGCGGACAATCTCGGCGATGAGATCCGAGCCCATGAGGAAATCCATCCCGACCGTCTTCTCTTCCGGCGTCATCACGTGCGTCTTCTCGCGCGCCTTCCCCTGCAGCTTCTCGGCCGCGGCCTTCCTGTGTTCGTCGAGCGACATGACCAGGTTCATAAGGTCGGCTTCGATTTCGGACGGCGCGAGCCCGAGCCGCGCGCCCGCATCCGCGATGAACGCGGCCCGGGCGCGATTCGAATACAAGTCCAGCGTGTCGATGTGCACTTGTCCGTCTGTCTGATTGGCGAGCATGAGCGTTGCCCGCATTCGCGCGAAGCCGAAGGCGTTGAAGTTCTTCACGTGATACACGCGGCCGGAAGATGTGAAGGTCAGGTCGCCGCTTGCGAGTATCTCGAGTCGCCCAGGCTCGGCCGAGGGCGACGTCGTCGCGGCCGGCAGCGTCTGCACCGCCTCGGCTTTCTCGATGAACTCCCGAAGTGTCGACGCGCCCATCGTCACCAGAACCGCATTCGGATCCTTCCGCTCCTTCTCCTCCGGCAACCTGGCGATCGCAATCTCGATCGCAAGACCCGCGAACTTCTCGAGCACCCCGGCCACGGTGTCACGGCCCGCCTTGTCGCCGTCGAGCGCGAGGACCAGGCGCGACGGCCGAAGTTCGCGCAGGAGCTCGATGTGCTCGGCCGTGACGCCGTTCGTGCCGAAGAGCGCGATTGCGCCGGGCAAACCTGCGGCCACGCACGAGAGCGCATCGATCACGCTCTCGCAGACAATCACAGGTTGACCGGACGCGGCCGCGGCCTTTGCGCCCTCGCGGTTCCAGATACCGCGATGAGGTCCGCGAGGATAGAGATGAACGACCGTGCCCTGTCGTTCGACGAGCAGCCGGCCGTACATCCCGACCACGGCACCAGTCGCGTCATGAATCGGGAAGACGATCCTCCCCGCGAAGAACTCGCCGCCGCGATCGTTCAGATACCCGAGCACTCGCAGAGAGTTCCAGGCGTTCGACCGCGGCGGCGCGAGCTTGCGGAGCGATCCATCAGCGAAGCCGACTCGATACCGGCGCAGAAGCTCCATATCGCCGAGGCCTCGGGCCTTGAGATATTCCAGCGCCGCCTTGTTCCGGCCGAGGGCTTCGTGATACAGGGTCACGACGCGTTCGACCACTGCGCCGACGTCGGCGACCGTCTCGGCGCGCGGCGCGGACGGCTCGAGTCGCTTCTCGATAAGGTCGCGGCCCGTGACAAGCCGACCGCCCATTCTTGCCTCGAAGACCTTCGCGTTGCCCTTGGCCCCGCACCCGAAGCAATGCCAGACGCCTTTGTCGCGGTTCACCGAGAGGCTCGGCGTCTCGTCCTCGTGGAAAGGACAGCGGCCTTTCAGCTCCGCTCCTGAACCCGAGAGCGTCACGCCATGTGCCGCCATCACAGCCACGATGTCGGGCGGTGGCGCGATTCGTTGCCGTGTCGTCGTCTGCATTCTCATCCGCGTTAGGGCCTCCTCTGGGCGAGATGTGTCAAGCGATTCTGAGGGAATATTTGCATTCTGGTTGACATGCCACAGTATAACTAGTATGCTAATTACTATGCAAGGTCTAATTTCCGTCCCGGCTCAGTTTTCCCCAGACCCCCCGTATCATGGAAGTATGGGACGTAAACTCACAAGGAATCGCCCGAAGCAAGGCGAGCGGCTTCGCGAATTCCGCATCGCGGCCGGCCTGAGTCAGTATGAACTCGCCCGCCTCATCGACGAACCGCAGCCGAATATCGCTTTCTGGGAACTCAACGAAAAGCCCCCGCGCTCCGATGTGCTCCCCAAAATGGCCGAGGCGCTCGGCGTGCGCGTTGAAGACATCCTCGGAATCAATGGAACCCCGCGGCGCGGCGGTCCTGCCGGAAAGGTCAGGAAGCTCTTTGACCAGGTTTCGAAGCTGCCGAGACGCCAACAGGACAAGGTTGTCGAATTTGTCTCGGCATTTGTGAACCAGCACAAGGAAGGGTAGAATCGCACCATGCCGCTGATAAAAGCTGTGCACTTCAAGAACTTCAAGGGGCTTCGTGACTCGGTCCTTCCCTTGCGGCCTTTCACGCTTCTTGTTGGCCCGAACGGAAGCGGCAAGACCACTGCGTTGCAGGGGATCATTGGCGTAAGTGACGTAGGCTCACGAAATTATTGGCAACTTGTTTCGGCCGGTTCGGGGGCTCACGACAAAATCGAAGTAAGCGTCACTATCGAATGGGGCGAGCCCCACTCAGGAGGAAAGACCCAAGCACGATGGCATCCCGGTGGTCATGCCGATGTGAAAAATGTGTCTCCTCCGACGAAAGAAAATCATAACCAGACTCTCTCTGATCTCCGCTCCGGATTTCGTATCTACTCGTTGGATCCGAACGCGATCGCTTCCGCGGTAAATCTTAAACCCGCAATGGAATTAATGAGCAACGGCGCACAGTTAGCTGGTGTTCTCGACCGCCTTCGGGATCAAGAGCCAGAACGTTTCCAATCGCTGAATGAGGAACTCGCCAGATGGCTCCCTGAGTTCGACCAGATTCTTTTCGATACACCATCAGTAGGGCACCGTTCAATCAAGCTTAGAATGCGTGAAGGACATCACGCGATTCCGGCTACGAATCTTTCCCAAGGAACGTTGATCGCCATCGCCATACTCACTCTTTGCTATCTGCCCTCACCGCCTCCTGTGATCTGCTTCGAAGAACCTGATCGCGGCATCCATCCTCGTCTGCTTCGAGAGATCAAGGAAGCGCTATATCGCCTAAGTTATCCTGAAGCGTTCGGCGAGAAACGCGCCCCGGTTCAGGTCGTCGCCACAACCCATTCCCCCTATCTCCTCGATTTGTTCAAGGATCATCCCGAGGAGATCGTGATTGCGCAGAAAGCTGAATCGAACATCAAGTTCGAATCGCTTGCGGATCGAGACGATCTCGAAGAGATCCTGAAGGACGCACATCTTGGCGAAGTCTCCACTCAAGAGACTTCGCGGCGAACTTCATAGCCTTATCATGAGTGAAGATTTCGAACTCGACGCCTTCAAGACAAGCAATGAATCATCAGTTGTAGTTGGAATTGTCGCAGGAAGTGAGATGATTCTCCTGGCTGGCGACTCCACTCTCAGTCAATGGAAAGAACATCGAGGGTATATGAGACGGAATGGAGCAAAAGAAAATATCGGAGTCACGATTCTAAAGGCACCCCATCACGGCTCAAGGTATAACAACACGCGTGACCTATTTGACTATTTGCTCGCATCAAATAGAGACCACATACTTATCATTTCGGCAAACGGAAGTTCTCACCCGCATTTTGAAACCCTCGATCTCGCGGACAAATTAGGAATTGCGCCGTTTTGTACGGGGATGTCCAGGCATTGTGAGAATTCTATGAATTTAGAGGAAGACCGCTTTGATCCCGCAGCGCGCCCCTTCCTGCGGCATTATGTCACCAGAAGGAAACGAACTCCATGTCAGGGCGACGTCATCGTGCAGATCAGTGGAACGAAACGCGAAATTTTCAACACGACCGGATCTCCTTGCGTCTACACTGGACTCCGGAAGAAACTTAACTAGGGGTAAATTGGTCGCCTGCTCGTGCATGTGATACGACCGTCTCTGTCTTCCGGTGCCAGACGGTGCCAGATGAAACGGAGGCCGGAAAAGTCAACTCACGGTAAATCAGAAGTTTAAATGGTGGAGGGAGAAGGATTCGAACCTTCGAAGGCGTGAGCCAGCGGGTTTACAGCCCGCCCCGTTTGGCCGCTTCGGTATCCCTCCGGGACCGCAAGAAGATAGGGCAGATGAACGCGAGCGTCAAGCGCGAGAGGACTGCCCGCCCCTCATCCTACTCGAATCGCGAAAGGATTCCGTAGGCGATGGCCGCGATGAGAGCGGCCATGGGGATGGTGAGGATCCAGGCCCAGACGATGCGGCCCGCCACGCCCCACTTGACGGCCGAGAGCCGCTTCGTCGAGCCGACGCCGACGATCGCGCCGGTGATCGTGTGGGTCGTCGAAACGGGAATTCCCAGGAACGACGCGATGATGATCGTGATCCCGCCGCCCGTCTCGGCGCAGAATCCCCCGACGGGCTGGAGCTTGGTGATCCTGGAGCCCATGGTCTTGACGATCCGCCAGCCTCCCGAGAGGGTTCCGAGTGCGATGGCCGTGTGCGCCGAGAGGATCACCCAGAGCGGAGGTTCCGCCGCCTTCACGTAGTGTCCTCCGATGATCAGCGCCGCCATCATGATGCCCATCGTCTTCTGCGCGTCGTTCAAGCCGTGCGAAAGGCTGTAGAGCGACGCCGAGGAGACCTGGAGCCACCGGAAGGTGCGATCCACCTGCCACGGGGCCTTCCGGCGGCAGATCCAGGAGACCCCGACCATGAGAAGAAAACCGAGGATCATGCCCATGAGAGGGGAAATGACGATGAAGGAAACGGTTCCGGCCCAGCCCTTGGGCCAGGGCGACCACATGAGCACGTCAAGACCGGATCGGGCGATCGCGGCGCCGGCGTAGCCGCCCACGAGGGCATGGGAGGAACTCGTGGGCAGTCCCAGATACCACGTGATCAGGTTCCACACGATGGCGCCCACGAGTCCGGACAGGATCACCCACTCGTTGACATGTTCGATGTGAATCAGGCCCTTTCCGATGGTGGCGGCAACGTGGGTGTGAAAGAAGAAGGCGGCGATGAAGTTGAAGAAGGCGGCCAGGGCGACGGCCTTGCCCGGGGTCAGGACTCTCGTCGAAACCACCGTGGCGATGGAGTTGGCCGCGTCATGGAAGCCGTTCGTGTAATCGAAGACCAGGGCCATGACGATGATGACGACGATGAGAGCCGTGACGGACACGGAGGCGTCCTCCCCTAACCCTGCTTCAGGATGATGGCCTCGATGACGTTCGCGCAGTCGTCGCACTTGTCGATCGACCGCTCGAGCGCATCGTAGAGTTCCTTCCACTTGATGATCTCGACCGCGTCCTTGTTCCCGGAGAAGAGATCCCGTTCCGCGTCGTGGTGTACGGAATCCCCCTCGCTCTCCAGAACGTGGATCCGGTTGCAAAGCTCGAGGATGGTGCGGTCGTTCTTCCCGAGGGCGTTCACGGCCTTCTCGAGGATCGGCGCGATCCGGACGAGGACGTCCGACATGCGGCGGGCAAAGGCGTTCGACTCCTTCACCTGGTAGAGCACCGTCCGCCGCGCGCCCCAGTCCATCTTGTCCACGATGTCGTCCAGCGTCGAGGCCAGCTCGTGGATGTCCTCCCGGTCGAAGGGCGTGATGAAGGTCTTGTTCAGGTGGAGGATGATGTCGCGCGTGATGTTGTCGCACGAGTGTTCGATGCCGCGGATCGCGTCCGCGTGCTCGACATGATGGTCGAAGTCGTCGAACAAGGCTTTCATGGAGTTCGTGCACTTCGTGATCTCAGCGGCCATCAGGTCGAAAAACCGGAAGTAGTTCTCTTCCTTCGGCATGAAACTGATCATCGCGAATCTCCTTGTCGTGACTCGGAAAGGATGGTCCGGCCCCGAGGTTCGGAACGGCCGATTCATCGCCCCCTGTGAAACGCTACAGCTCCATCAGCCTCCGGAACGGCTCGCCGCCCGGCACGGGCGTACCCGAGGCGGTCTTCTCGCAGAAGGTCGCGGGGCCGCTCCGCGGATTCCTCGTGTCGGAAAGCAGGAAGGGCACGGGCGCGGCGCCGTGCTTGCCCGTCGCGAGGTAGGTCGGGTGATCGGGGACGCAGAGGATCGCGAGATCCGGCACCTGCGCCACCAGCCGTCCGACGATCTCCCTGTCGATGTTCTCGATCGCCCGCACCTTCTCCTCGATCTCGTGCTCGTGCCCCGC
>CAZWVM010000041.1:0-21704 GCA_964637705.1 uncultured bacterium | reverse complement strand
TCGGACTGGGCGAAGAGCTCGTCGAGCGAGACCTTCTTCACGCCGGGCACGTCGCCGGTCACGAGGGGATCGTAGCCGATCGTGGTCATGCCCAGGGCGCGGCCGTACTCCGCGAGCTTGCGGCCGATGCGGCCCATGCCGATGATGCCGAGGGTCTTGTCCTTGAGTTGCACGCCCTCGAGGGACTTCTTCTCCCACTTTCCGGCCTTCATCGTGGCGTCGGCCCAGGCGAGGTTGCGGCAGACGGCGAGCATGAGGCCGAGGGCGAGTTCGGCGACGGCGGACGTGGATCCGCCGGGCGTGTTCATGACGGCGATCCCGCGTTCCTTCGCGTACGCCAGGTCGACATTGTCGACGCCCACTCCGGCGCGCGCGACCGCCTTCAGCTTCGTCGCCTTCTCCAAAACGTCCTTCGTCAGTTTCGTGGCCGAGCGGATGATGATCGCTTCGTAACCGCCGATGATCTCCTTCAGCTGGTCCGGGGTCAGCCCGACCTTGACGTCCACGGCGACCGCGTCCTTCGCCTTCTCGAGAAGGGCGACACCGTCACTGGAAAGCTTGTCCGAGACGAGAACCTTGATCATGATCCTGACTCCTTTCGAGATTCGATGAGAGATTCCTGGGCCGCGGTCACGCCGGCTCCCACCTTCACCGGCACGCCCAGTTCGTCGAGCACGCGCTCGACGCAGGCCACGGCCGCGATGATATCATTCCCGTCCACGTAACCCAAGTGCCCGATGCGGAAGAACTTCCCCTTGTAGGGCCCTTGGGCGCCGGCGAGCGTCACGCCGTATTCGTCGCGGGCCTTCTTCACGAGGGGCCCGGCGTCGCGTCCCCCGGGCATCACCACGGGGGTCAGGGCGTTGCCGGGCGTCCGGGCGAAGAGCTCCAGCCCGAGAGCGGCCATGGCCGCGCGGGTCGCCTTCGCCAGTTTCGCGTGCCGCACGTTCACCGCGTCCATGCCTTCGGACCGGATCATCCGCAGGGCCTCGAGCTGCGACCTGAGGAGCGATGTCGGCGGCGTGAAGGGATGGCTCGCCTTCCGATGCCCGTCGCGATATTTCCTCAGGTCGAAGTAGAACCGCGGGTTCGCGCAGGACTCGATGGCCGGCCAGCAGCGTTCGCCCACGGTCACGTAGGAAAGCCCGGGCGGGATCATGAAGGACTTCTGACCTCCCGCGATGACGCAGTCGAGGTTCCAATCATCGGTCGCGCAGGGGTCGGCCCCGAGACCGGAGATGGCGTCGACGACGAGGAGGGCCTTCGTGCGCGAACAGATCGCCTGCAGTTCCTTCACCGGGTGGACCGCGCCGGTCGAGGTCTCGCAGAGCTGGACGAAGACGGCCGGGCAGTCGGGGTTGGCGGCCAGGCGTTCCTCGACCGCGGACGGCTCGACGGCCGTTCCCCACGGCGCCTCCACGACATCGGTCTCGAGGCCGTGGGCGAGGCAGATGTCGTTCCAGCGCTTCCCGAACCAGCCGGCGTTCACGACGAGGGGCCTCGATCCCGCCGGGGCTAGGTTCGCCACGCAGCACTCCATGGCGCCGGTGCCGGAGGCGAGGAGGGGAAAGACGGGGCGGGCGGTCCGGAAGACCATGCCGAGGAGCGAAAGCACCTCCTCGTATACCGCCTGGAACTGGGGCGAGCGGTGATGGATCTGCGGAGCCGCTCCGGCCAGGAGAACCGGCGCGGGCACGTCCGTCGGGCCCGGCGTCATCATGCGGTTCTTGACGAGTTCACTCATGCTTCATGTCCTTCTTCGCGACCTCGTCCACGCGCGCTTCGATCGAACGGGCGAGTTCCTCGAGGCCCTCGCGGGATTTCGCCGAGGTGACAAGCGGCCGGGAGAGGCCTCCGACGAAGTCCTGCCACGCGGAGAATAGCTTTCCGAACTCACCCCGTCCAACCTTGTCCCGCTTCGTGAGAACCATGCGCAGGGGGACGCCCGCGGCCCGCGCCATCTCGCCGACCGTCACCTCCTCGTCCTCCGGCTCGCGGCGCACGTCGGCGAGAAGCAGGACGAGGGTGGCGCGTCGGTCCGCAAAGAGCGCCTCGACCGCGCCGCTCCATGTCCCGCGGGTGTCGCGGCCCCGGGCGGCATAGCCGTATCCCGGGAGATCGACGAGGAACCAGCGCTCTCCGACGAGAAAGAAGTTCAGCTCCGCCGTGCGCCCCGGCGTGGAGGAGACGCGGGCGAGCGTGCGATTGTTGAAAAGGGCGTTCACGAGCGACGACTTGCCGCAGTTGGACCGGCCCGCGATGATCACGAAGGGAAGTTCGTCGACGGGAAATCCCGAGGCATCGACGCAGCCCCGGACGAACCGGACGGAGGACGTGATCATGGACGGACCGGGCCGCCCCGTGAGATCACAAGAGCCATCCCGCGAATCGCGATCCTTTGAAAATCATCTCTCGTTCTCTCGTGTGGTGAACCCACGCTCGGTTTCGCGACGAGCCTCGTCGTGAAAGGGAAAACGCCTACTTCTTCTTCGCCCGCGCGACGAGAGCGATTTTAGCGACCTCGTCCATCGTCTCCACCATGTGGAACGTGAGCTTCTTCTGGATCCGCTCCGGGATGTCCTTCAGGTCCCGCTCGTTCTCCTTCGGCATCACGATCTCGTAAATCCCGCCGCGGATCGCCGCGAGAACCTTCTCCTTCAGGCCTCCGATCGGCAGGACCTTGCCCCGGAGCGTGATCTCGCCGGTCATCGCGATGTCGCGCCGGACCGGGCGCCTCGAGAGGGCCGAGATGAGGGAGGTGGCGATGGTGATGCCGGCGGAGGGGCCGTCCTTGGGGATGGCGCCCTCGGGCACGTGGATGTGGATGTCGTTCTTCTTCTGGAAATTCGGAGGCAGGTGGTAGGCGGCCGTGCGGGAACGCGCGAAACCGAGCGCGGCGCGCGCCGACTCCTGCATCACCTCGCCGAGCTTGCCGGTGAGGGTCAACTGGCCCGAACCGGGCATGATGAGCGCCTCGACCTGCAGGAGCTCACCCCCGACCTCGGTCCAGGCCAGGCCCATGGTCAACCCGATGTCGTCCTTCTCCTCCATCTGGCCGTAGCGGAATTTCGGCTGTCCGAGGTACTTCGTGATGATGGCGGGCGTGACGAGAATGGGCTTGGGCTTCTTTCCCGCCTCCACGATCTCGCGCGCCGCCTTGCGGCAGGTGGTCGCGACGGAGCGCTCGAGGTTGCGGACGCCCGCCTCCCGCGTGTATTCCCGGATGATTTTCGTCAGGGCCGCGGGTTGGATCGTCACCTGCTTCTCCGAGAGCCCGTGCTCCTTCATCTGCTTCGGGATCAGGAAGAGCTCCGCGATCTTCTCCTTCTCGTCCTCGGTGTAGCCCGAAAGGTTGATGACCTCCATGCGGTCCAGGAGCGGCCGGGGGATCGGGTGCAGCGTGTTGGCGGTCGTGATGAACATGACCTGGGAGAGGTCGTAATCGGCGTCGAGATAATGGTCGGAGAAGGCCTTGTTCTGCTCGGGGTCGAGAACCTCCAACAAGGCCGCCGCCGGGTCTCCGCGGAAGTCCGAGGCGAGCTTGTCGATTTCATCGAGGAGGAAGACGGGGTTCAGGGTGCCCGCCTTGCGCATGCCCTGGATGACGCGGCCGGGCAGGGCGCCGACGTAGGTGCGGCGGTGACCGCGGATCTCCGCCTCGTCGCGCACGCCCCCCAGGGACATCCGGACGAAGTTGCGCCCGAGGGAACGGGCGATGGAGCGGCCGAGCGAGGTCTTGCCGGTGCCGGGCGGCCCGACGAAACAGAGGATGGGGCCGCGGTGTTCGGTGGCGAGCTTGCGGACGGCGAGATACTCGAGGATGCGCTCCTTGGGTTTTTCCAGGCCGAAATGATCCTCGTCGAGGATTTTGGAGGCCTCGGCGATGTCGATCTTGTCCTCGGTTCTCTTCGTCCAGGGCAGTTCGACGAGCCAGTCGAGGTAGGTGCGCGAGACGGTGGACTCGGCCGACATGGGGCTCATCTTCTCCAGGCGCCTCAGCTCCCGCTCGGCCTTCGTCTTCACCGCTTCCGGCATCCCGGCCGACTCGATCTTCTGCCTGAGCTCCTCCATCTCCACCGCGTCGTCGTCGCGCTTCCCCAGCTCCTTCTGGATCGCCTTCATCTGCTCGTTGAGGTAATACTCGCGCTGGGTCTGTTCCATCTGGTTGCGGACGTCGGTGCGGATCTTCTTCTCGATCTTCAGGATCTCGATCTCGTTGATGAGCTTCTGCAGGATCATGTCGAGCCGTTCGCCCAGGTCGCGGGTCTCGAGGAGATCCTGCTTCTCCTTGACCTTCAGGACCATCTGCGCGGCGATGATGTCGGCCACCCGCTCCGGGTCCTCCTGGTTGGTGAGCGAGAGGAGCGTCTCGGGCGGTATGCGCTTGTGGAGCTTGACGTAGTTCTCGAACTGGGTCACGCAGCTGCGCATCTGCGCCGTCAGCTCCGCGCCGGGCTTCATGACGCTCGCATGCTCCGCCGTCTCCACCTCGAAGTAGTTCTCCGTCGGCAGGAACTGGCGGATCGACTGGCGGCGGAGTCCCTCGACGAGGACCTTGATCGTGCCGTCGGGGAGCTTCAGGAGCTGGAGGATCTCGGCGAGCGTCCCGATCGGGTAGATGTCGGGGATATCGGGATTGTCGGTCGTGGCGTCGCGCTGGGCGGCGAGGAGGATGAGCCGGGAGGAGGCCATCGCGGCCTCCAGGGCCGCCACGGATTTCTCGCGGCCGACGAAGAGGGGGACGACCATGTGGGGGAAGACGACGAGATCGCGCAAGGGAAGCAGCGGCAGCGTGGCGGGAGCCTCGACCTGTTCTCGTGTCTTCTGGGCGATCTTCATGGGTCCATCCGTTCCGACTCAGGTTGCGCCCGGCGCCGCCGGACGAATCGATTATACGGGGAGACGCTTCCGGGGCAACAACGAGGAGACGGTCGCGGCGCCGCCGCCGTCGACCTCAGGGCATCACGATCACGCGCATGAGCTGGCGCGACTGGCCGGGTCCGCAGTCGGCGGGGCAGGAGAAGACGAAATCGCCGACGCGCCCCGGCCGGAACTCCACGACGACCGGGTCGGCGCCTTTCGGCGGGATCGCGACGTTCACTCCCAATTCGTCGTTCTTCAAGCCGTGCCCGACGTCCAGGGAGACCAGCTTCAATCTCACGAGCTGACCCTGGTGCACCGTCATCACGTTGGGCGCGTATCCCCACTGCCAGGCCTTGACGTCGTGCGAGGCGATCGGCTCGAGCGGCTGGGGGCCCGTGCAGGCGGCGAGGAGAAGGAGGCCGACGAGAAGGCCGCGGGCCGTCATCGGAAGGAGTCCCGGAAGCGGTCGATCGCGTCGCGGACCCTGCCGGCCTCCGCCGGCAGATCGACGGGCTGGTTCGCATGACGCGACTCGACGCCCGGGATCTCCCTCATGTGGTAACGGATCTTCGACTCCGCGAACTTCAGCCCGCTCGCCGTGGAGATCACGACGACCCGCTCGTCCGGCCGGATGATCTTCTTCTCGAGGGCCTTGAGGAAGGCGGCGATGGCGACACCGGTGTGGGGGCAGTTGAAGAGGCCGGTCCGGTCGGCCAGCGCCGAGGCGTTCGCCAGTTCCGATTCCGTGGCCTGCTCCACGACGCCTCCGAAGGTGCGCAACGTCCGGATCGCGCGCCGGATCGAGACCGGGTTTCCGATCTGGATCGCGGAGGCGAGGGTGGGCCGCGCCTGCATCGGCGCGAAGGCCCTGAACTCCGAGAGGAAGGACTCGTAGAGGGGATTCGCGTTGGCGGCCTGGGCGCAGAGGATGCGCGGCAGCCGGTCGATGATCCCGAGTTCCTTCATCATGAGGAAGCCCGATCCGAGCGCGGAGACGTTGCCGAGGTTGCCGCCCGGGATCACGACCCAGTCCGGCACCTGCCAGTCGAACTGCTGCACGATCTCGAAGGCCACCGTCTTCTGCCCCTCGATCCGCAGGGAGTTCATGGAGTTCGCCAGGTAGATCGTGTTCTCCTTCGTGATCTCCTTGACGATCGCCATGCAGCCGTCGAAGTCGGTCTCGAGCGAGAGCACCAGCGCGCCGTTGGCGAGCGGCTGGAGGAGCTGGGCGGGAGAGACCTTCGCCTTCGGGAGAAGGACGACCGCGGGAATGGCCGCCGCCGCGCAGTAGGCGGCGAGCGCCGCGGAAGTGTCTCCGGTGGAGGCGCAGGCGACGGCGTCGATGCGGATCCCGCGCTTTCGCATCTCGTTCACCATCGAGACGAGCACGGTCATGCCGAGATCCTTGAAGGAGCCGGTGTGGGAGAGGCCGCACTGCTTGATCCAGAGATCCTCGCAACCGACCTGTTTTCCGAAACGGGCCGCCCAGAAGAGGTTCGAACCGCCTTCGAACATCGAGATGACGTTCTCGTCCGCCACCTCCGGGCAGACCCACTCCTTCTTGCCCCAGACGCCTGAACCGTAAGGCCACTCGGTGCGCATGTAGCGGCTTTCGAAGAGGGACTTCCAGTCCGAGGCGCCGCGGCGCGCGAGGGCGGCGAGGTCGTGGGAGACCTCGAGGAGCCCGCCGCACTTCGGGCAATTGTAGACGATCTCCGTCAGCGGGAAGGTGACGTCGCAACCCTCTCCGCAACGAAAGCGGGCGGAGGTGCGGACCGGTTCGAATGGGAGAGATCTCGACATGGGCAGGATTCTAGGGTGCTCCGCCCCGCAGGGCAAGGTGTTGAGATCGGAATGCGCGCCGCGGGGCGCGGCGGAAATCCGCGCCCCGCGCACGGCGCCCGCGGGTTATAATGGGCGCATGTTCCGCGCCGTCCGCCTGTACGCCGTCACCCTGCTTCTCCTTCTCGCGGGCGCCTCCTCGGGCGAGCCGGCGCCGGGCCGGGCATGGGGTCTTTTCATCGGGATCTCGGGATATCCCGAGATGGGGGGACTCGCCTACTGCGCCGAGGATGCGCGCCGGATGGCATCCTTCTTCGCGACGCGCGAAGGCGCCCTGAGAGTCGATCCCGGCTTCGCCAAGGTCCTGGCCGACAGCGCCGCGACCCTCGAGGGCGTCCGAAAGGCGTTGCGCGCCCTGGCCCGGTCCGTGCACCCGGAGGACGTCGTCGTCATCTACTTCTCCGGGCACGGCGGCGGGGAGGACGAACCCGACGCGCCGCCGCGCGACGAACCGGACGGGCACGACGAGACGCTCGTCATGTGGGATTCGACCGGGCCCCACGAGGAGGATCTCTCCGACGATGACCTGAAACAGCTCCTCCGCGCGATCTCCTGCCGGTCGAAGATCCTCCTCCTCGACGCCTGCTTCTCCGGGGGCTTCGTCCGCGATCTCGCCGGGGACGGGACGCTCGTCTTCGCCGCCTGCCAGGAGGACGGTTCGCCGTCCGTGGCCTACGTGCACCGCGTTTCCGGCGGCTTCACGCATGCCCTGTTCGGGGGACTTTCGGGGGAGGCCGACCTTGACCGTGACGGCTGGGTGACGGAACGCGAAACGCGGGAGCACCTCGCGCGGGTCGTGCCGCTCTACTGCCAGGAGTGCGGGCGCCGGAATCCTCCCCAGAGCACCCGGTGCTATTACGACCGCGAAACCCTCGGCCGCCGCTCGCTCGCCCCCCGGTTCGGGGGAACCTCGGGGCTGGCGTCCTGGGTCAGGGTCGATCCGAACCACCGCCCGGAGCGCTGCTCGACCGGCGAGGACCGGGCGCTATGCCGCCGCAATCCCGAGAAGTGCGCCTGCACGGTCCGCGGGGAGTGCGGGGAGGAAAAATGCATGGCTGCGGGGCGCAAGATCGTCGACGCCTGCGCGACGGACACGGAACGCGCCTTGTGCCGTCAGAATCCGACGCTCTGCCCCTGTCCGTCCTTCGGCAACTGCGGCGAACCGGAGTGCGCGAACGACGAGGTCTGCCAGACGGAGAAGGATCGCGCGCAGTGCGGGCGCGATCCGCAGGGATGCCCCTGCGGCCACTACGGCGATTGCGCGATGGACTCCTGCCGGGAATCCCGCGCGACGATCCGAAGGCGCTAGAAGGCCGCGGGCAGGCGCGTCGTCCGGCCCTGCCGGATCAGCGCGGCATCGAGGCGACGGCCCGCGCGAGAAGGCAAGCGGCCTCGGATACGCTTCCCGCCGGAAGGACCGCGCCCGGCCGAGCGGCCGCGGCCGGCGCCGATGACGCGGCAGCCGAAGAGGGGAAGGTCACCGCCGCGATGCGCGGCGCGGCCGGCATGCGGAACCCGGTCAAGACCACGCTCTGTCCCTCGACCAGCCTGTCGACTTCGGCCGGCGAGAGGATCGCGGGCGAGAGGCCGTGGCGAACGAGGTGCGAGACGAGATGCTCGTACGTCGCCGCCGGCCCCATCCGGTTGTAAACGTCCTCGAAGGCATGGATGATCACCGTGGTCTCGGTGCGCTCGATGCGGTAGAGGTTGTAGACGGTCGAGACGGGTGTTCCCTCCGGGAGCGCATGGTAGAGATGCCGGACATCGTCGAGCTTCATCCGGATGCAGCCGTGGCTCGCGAGGCGGCCGATGCTGCGCGGCTCGCGCGTCGAGTGCAATCCCACGCCATTGGTGCCGATCGCGATGAAGTAGCCTTCCGCGCGTCCCTCGGCGTTGCGCGTGCGGAAAGGATTCTCATGATGGAAGAAGGGGATCACCTGTCCCGCGAGTTCTCCCGCCCAGCCGGTGCGCGGCACGAACCACGTCGGCTTGGCTCGACGCGAGAGGACCTTTCCGTCGAAGGACGGCGTGGGAAAACGCTTCTGCCCCACGGCGACGCGGTACTTCACCCAGGGCTCCGTGTAATCGTCGATGCCCTCCTCCACCGTGTAGGCGCGCAGGACGCGCTCCGGAATGTTCACGATGACACGCTGAGGCACCGAGGTCTCCGTGGCGAGTCCGCCGGCGTCCGAAGGCTCGACAACGCGCTGTTCGTTTGCATGCACGGACGTGATCTGGCAGAGAATGAGGGAAGAGACCGGGACGATCCACAGATTGCGCAGACGCATGACGCGTCACCTCGAATATCCACCTCGAAGGGTGGAAGATCTCCTCCCGATCCCCCAGATTATGGTGATTCAAATCGCCTTTTTTCAATGGGTCGTGAGATGAATCCAGAAAGTTCACGCCCCGTGTCCGAAGAAGGGAGATCGAAAGGAACTGAAAGGACGGTGCGCGGGGGACCTCTTTCCGGAGAAAACTTCTAAAGTTTGTAAAGGTTTCTTCCGATGATCGTATTACGCAGTGGTGAAGGCGCAACCGCCAACCCCTCC
This sequence comes from uncultured bacterium, assembly GCA_964637705.1. Lineage (GTDB taxonomy): Bacteria > UBA8481 > UBA8481 > UBA8481 > UBA8481 > CAZWVM01. The sequence goes on along the minus strand of CAZWVM010000041.1, from coordinate 12,447 downwards.
CAGCGGGCGCTCGACACCACTCGGTCTTTTGACTCGGCGGAACCCGACGGGGTTCCGCCGACTTTTTTTAAACCCCCGCCCTAGGCCCCCGCCTGAGCGATCCATTCCCAGACGAGGTTCCTGGCGTCGGACCCCTCGACCATCTTCCGCCCCCCGGCGTCGAAGACGACGAAAGAGGGGACGCTCTCGAGGCCGTGCTGCTCGACGAGCGGCGATCGCCAGTCGATGCCGGAATGGCCCGGACGGTTGATGTCGATCTTGCGGATGACGATATCGGATCGCGCGGCGGCGAGCCGCTCGAGACGTGGCGCGATCGCGCGGCAGGGAGGGCAGTATTCGCTGTAGAAGTCGAAGACCACGATCTTGCCGGGCACGAGGTGATCCTCGAGGCGGATCGGCTCGCCCGGGTTCTCCGCGTTCACGACGACGACGCGATGCGCGGCCACGTCCGAGGCGCGGCGCCGTTCCCTCTCCGCTCGCGCATCCGCGATCCAGCCCGCGCCCGCCGGATGCTCCCGCAGGATCATCCACCGCTCGCCTCGAAATATCGGCGTCGTTTCGCCCAGTTCGCCCGCGGCGAGCCCGGCCCGGATCTCGGACTCCGTCATCTTCACCGTCTCCGCCCCCCGCATCACCGCGTGGCGTTCGGCCGGCCGGCCGCAGGCCGCGACGAGGAGGACGAGGAGGAAAACGAACGGCATTGCCCGCAGGCGTCTCATGGCGCTTCACCCCGCAGGAGGTGGAGGGAAAGGCGGCCGAGCCCGCCGACGGTCGCGAAGAGGCGCGCGAGATGGGCGACGAGGGGAGACCGGTGTTCCGCGTGAGCGGCCGAGGCGAGCACGCCCGGGTCCGGAACGAGGATCTGCCGCGCGAATCTCAGCCGTTCTCCCCACCCGGGCATCTCGCGGAGGCTCAGGAGGAACCTCATCCCCGGAAGGCTCTCTCCCTCCCAGGCGGCCTGGAGCACGAGCCGGTCGAGTCGCCCGCCGGGTCGCGCGACGTTCGCGCCCAGGAATCCCGCGAGCGCGAGCGAGAGTCGCCCGGCGGCTCCGAGGTCCCGGATCGTCTCCACGGCCCTGGGCCGGCGCTCGACGAGCCGCGCGAGGTCCAGGATCCAGCGGGCGCCCGCGCCCCCGTGGTGATGGACGAGGTGCAGGACCAGGTAGGCGGCGAGGTCCTCCTCGCCGAGCGCGGGGATCGGGCCGTCCGGCGTTTCGAGCTGGACGGCGCGCCGTTCCCATCCCGGACGTTCTCCGCCCACGGCCACGCGGCCCGTGACGCGCTCGGTGTTCACGAAGGCGGTGTGGAGGTCGACCTGGCCGGCGGCGCCGGTGAAGAGTTCGCGGTGATGGGGCGCGGGATGGAATCCCGCGGCCTCGAGCGCGGAGGCGGCGTGCGCGCGATCCTCGTGCCGCACGAGAATATCGCAGTCGCCGGACGGACGTTCGACGGGATCGTCGTAGAGGCCGTGGGCGAGCGCGAGACCCTTCAGGACGACCCAGGGGATCGCGGCCCCCGAGAGGACCGAGCGCACGGCTCCCATGAGGCGCACGCGGTCGAGGTGCTCGGCGGCGGCGGCGCGGCGGAGCTCCTGCCGTCCCGGCATTGAGGCGTGGCGCGCGGCGAGGTAGGGGAGGACACCCTCGCGTCGCGCACGCGCGACGATTCCCGGCCAGGCTTCCGCCGCGACCGGTTCTCCGCGCAGGGCGGACCAGAAGAGCGCGGGTGTGGACGGGCTCATGCGCCCCGCGGCGTCATGGTTTCGCGAGCGCCCGGGCGAGGTCCGCGATCAGGTCCTCGGGATCCTCGATTCCGCAGGAGAGCCGCACGAGGTCGTCCGTCATGCCGATCCGCGCGCGTTCCCTTCTCTTCAGGCTCCAGTGGGACATCGTCACGATGCTCTCCGCGAAGCTCTCGACGCCGCCGAGCGAGGCCGCGATCTGGAAGACCTTGAGGCGGTCGAGAAAGGCCTCGACCGAGGCGAGGCTGCCCCTGAGGCGGAAGGAAACGAGGCTGCCGCAGCCCTTGAGGAGGCGCTTCGCGATCTCGTGGTCCGGGTGCGATGGCAGGCGCGGGTGGAATACCTCCTTGACGCGCTTGTGCCCCGCGAGGAAGAAGGCGATTCTCTCGGCGTTCTCCGTCTGTCGCGCGAGCCGCAGGGAGACGGTTTTCATGCCGCGGATCACGAGCCAGGCCGAGTGGGGCGGCAGGAGCGAACCGAGTGTGCCGTGGAGGTCGCGCACCGCCTCCAGGAGCCGTCGCGGCCCCAGCACGGCGCCCGCGATCACGTCGTTGTGACCGGCGAGATACTTCGTCAGGGAAAGGACGACGAGGTCGGCGCCGAGCGCGAAGGGATCGATGTTGAAGGGGCCGGCGATCGTGGCGTCGACGACGAGAAGGATCCGCTTGCGGCGGGCGACGGCGGCGATCTTCGGGAGGTCGGGCACGTGCAAGTGCGGGTTCGTCGGCATCTCGACGAAGATCATGCGCGTGCGCGGCGTGACCGCCTTGAGAAGGCTCTCCGCCGTCGTGCCTCCGAAGGTGGACCGGATGCCGGCGCGCGCGAGCAGTTTTTCCGCCATGACCCGGGTGCGGCGGTAGCACTCGGAGGTGAGGACGACATGGTCGCCGGGCGCGAGGAGCGCGAGGAAGGTGCTGGCGAGGGCGGACATGCCCGAGGCCGACGCCAGCGCCTCCTCCGCGCCGTACAACTCGGCCAGCTTCTTCTCCAGGGTCAGTTGCGTCGGAGAACCGTAGCGCCCGTACTCGTAGCGATCCTTGACCTTCGCCTCGTGGTATGCGCGCACGTCGGCGGCCCGATCGAAGGTGAAGGTCGCGGACTGGAAGATGGGTGTCGTGATGGAATGGTGGATCTTGCGGCCGAGTTCGCCCGCGTGAACGGCGAGCGTCGAAGGCCGGCGGCGGCTGGACATGATGGATGAATCCCTTTCCTCCGGCCCCGGGGCCGGAACAGGGGGACATGATAGCACCGCCGACTCCGGGTCCGAAAGAAGCAAAGTAGTTGCCTGACACCGCCCCCGGCCGTACGCTTCCGGCACCATGATTTCCGCACCGACGCCGGGAGAGGAATCCGCGGGGGCCGGGCTCGAGAAGGCCGCCCGGGAACTCCGGGATCGCCTGCCCTTCCTCGCCCGCACGACGGCCTTCAACCACGCCGGCGTCTCGCCCCAACCCCGCTTCGACTCGGTCGCGGCCTTCGAGAAGGCGCGCGCGGAGCGTGCTCCGGACGAGGCCCTGCACACGCTCGCCGGGCTTCCCGGGCGGATTCGCGCCCTCTACGCCGCGCTCTTCGGCGTGCACGAGGACGAGATCGCGGTGACGTCGAACACGGCGGAGGGCGTCAACATCGTCGCACAGGGGTTTCCCTGGAAGGATGGCGACGAGATCCTGACGGTGGACGTCGAATACCCGTCCAACGTCTATCCCTGGTGGAACCTCTGCGACCGCGGCGTCGCGGTGAAGTCGGTGCCGGAGCGGGACGGACGCGTCGACCTGGACGAGTTCCTCGCCGCGGCGACGCCCGCGACGAGGCTCATCGCGGTGAGCCATGTCGAGTTCGCCTCGGGCTTCCGCTTCGACCTCGCCGCCCTCGCGCGCTTCTGCCACGAGCGCGGCATCTTCCTCTTCGTCGACGTCGCCCAGTCGGCGGGCGCGCTGCCCGTCGCCCTGTCCGAGGTCGACGCCGCGGCGTGGCCGACCTGGAAATGGCTGATGGGCCCCCTCGGGATGGGCGGATTCTACCTCTCGCGCCGCTACCTCGAAGCGATCAAGCCCTCCTTCGTCGGGTCGGACGGCATGAGACCCGGCCGCGACTACCTCGACTACCGCTTCGACTTCAAGCCCGGTGCGGCGCGCTTCGAATACTCGACCGCCAACGCGCTCGGGCTCGCGGGGACCCGCGAGAGTCTCGAGTTCTTCGCGCCGCTGGCCGCGCCGGGCCCCGCCCTGCGGCTCGAGGAGCGCCTCTTCGCCTACGCCGACCGGGTCGCGGCCCTCATGGAAGCCGCGGGATTCCGCCTCTACTCGTCGATGAGGCCCGGCGAGCGCAGCGGCATTCTCTCCTTCGTCGCGCCGGGGGAACCGGAGGCGTGGCGCGCGCGGCTTCGAGAGCGCGGCGTCGAGACGTCGGTGCGGGGAGGCCGGCTGCGCGTCGCTCCTCATTTCTACAACGACGAGAGCGATCTCGCGCGGCTGGAGGAGGCCCTGAAGCCGTGACGCGCCGCGCCTCCGCCGGCCGTTCCGGGCGGGCCGGTTCGACGCCGCGCCGCGAACTGCTCTTCGTTCCGTCGAAGAGGAAGTACGTGCGCGGGGAGAGGCCCCGGGTCGATTGCATCCTCTGCGCGACGCGCGACGGCGATCCCCGGGTCGAGAACCTCGTCATCGTGCGGGACCGTCTCGCGTTTCTCACGCTCAACCTCTTTCCCTACAATCCCGGCCACCTCATGATCGTGCCCAACCGGCACGTCTCGGATCCCCGGCACCTCGCGCCGGCCGAGTCCCGCGCGCTCGACGCCTGGACCCGCCGCGCGCTCGACGCGCTGGATGCGCGTTACGGCCCGAGCGGCTACAACGTCGGGTACAACGTGGGGCCGGCCGCCGGGGCCTCGCTCGAGCACCTCCATCTCCACGTCGTGCCGCGTTTCCGGAACGAGATCGGGTTCATCGACGTGGTCGGCGGCGCGCGCGTGCACGTCGACGACCCGGCCGAGGCGGTGGCGGACCTGCGCCGGATTCTCTCCCGGGGGGGACGACGCTCATGAGCGCCGTGCTCTCCATCCGTGACCTGGTGATCCGGGCGGAGACCGCCGCGGGCGAGATCACGCTTGTCGACGGGCTCTCCTTCGACGTGGAACCGGGCGCGGTGACGGCGCTCGTCGGAGAGTCGGGCTGCGGCAAGTCGATGACCGCGCTCGCGGTCATGGGACTCCTGCCGCCCCGCGTCCGCGTCGCCTCGGGCTCGATCCTCCTCTCGGGACGGTCCCTCGAAACGCTGACCGAGGAGGAATACCTCGGGATCCGAGGCCGCCGCGCCTCGATGATCTTCCAGGAGCCGATGACCTCCCTGAACCCGCTGCACACGGTCGGCGACCAGGTGTCCGAGGTCTACCGGATCCACGCGAAGGACGACCGGAGGACGGCGCGGGCGAAGGCCGTCGCGATGCTCGAGCGCGTGAGGATTCCCGATCCCGAAAAGCGCGCGGGCCAGTACCCCCACCAGATGTCGGGCGGGATGCGCCAGCGCGTGATGATCGCCATGGCGCTCGCCGCCGAGCCGGAGATCCTCCTCGCGGACGAGCCCACGACGGCCCTGGACGTCACGATCCAGGCCCAGATTCTCGATCTCCTGCGCGACCTGGCCTCCTCCGGTACCTCCGAACGCCGCACCGCGGTGCTCTTGATCACGCACGACATGGGCGTCGTGGCGGAGACCGCGGAGCGGATGGTGGTCATGTATTCCGGACGCGAGATGGAGAAGGGGCCCGTGAGCTCGATCTTTGCGCGCCCGGGGCATCCCTACACGAAGGGACTGCTCGCGGCGATCCCGCGCGCGGGCGCGAAGGAGGAGCGCCTGAACGCGATTCCCGGACAGGTGCCCCGGCCCGGCGACCGCCCGGAGGGTTGCGCCTTCCGGCCGCGGTGCGCGTGGGGCGAGGAGCGGTGCGCGGCGCCGGTGCCCCTCGCGCGGCGAGGCGGATCGGGTGGTGAAACGTGGGTGCGCTGCGTGAAGGAGAGGCTCGAGTGAACGGGCCTTCCCTGGTCGCGATCGACAACCTCGTCGTGGAGTTCGAGGAGACGCGCTCGCTCTTCGGCCGTGGCGGCGCCCGCGTGCGCGCCGTGAACGGAGTCACTCTCGCGGTCGCGAGGGGCGAGACGCTCGGTCTTGTCGGCGAATCGGGGAGCGGGAAGACGACCCTCGGCAAGGCGAGCCTCAGGCTGATCGAACCCTCCGCCGGGACCGTCTTCCTCGACGGCCGCGACCTCGCCTCGCTCCCCGCGAGAGAACTCCGGCGCCTGCGCACGCGGATGCAGATCGTCTTCCAGGATCCGAATTCGAGCCTCAATCCGCGCATGCGGGTGCGTGACCTCGTGGGCGACGCGCTCCTCATTCACGGGCTCGCGACGAAGAAGGAGATGTCGGACCGGGTGGCGGCGATTCTGGAACGGGTGGGGCTGAGGGCCGACGACGCGCGGAAGTTTCCGCACCAATTCTCCGGCGGCCAGCGCCAGCGCATCGGGATCGCGCGGGCTCTCATCCTCGGCCCGGAATACGTCGTCCTCGACGAACCGGTTTCCGCGCTCGACGTCTCCATCCAGGCCGGCATCATCAACCTCCTCACCGACCTCCGGAAGGAACGCGGCCTCACCTATCTCTTCATCGCGCACGACATCGGGGTCGTGTCCCACATCAGCGACCGCGTCGCCGTGATGTACCTCGGGAAGATCATGGAGGTGGGCACGGATGTCATCGCCCGACCCCGCCACCCCTACACCAAGGCGCTCATCGAATCGGTGCCGGTCCCGGACCCGTCCGTCCCGAAGGGACGGAAGCGCCTCGAGGGGGACATTCCCAGCCCCGCGCGCCCGCCGTCGGGATGCGTCTTCCGGACGCGCTGCCCGATCGCCGACGATCGCTGCGCGCAGGTCGTGCCGGAACTCAAGAACGGCGTGGCCTGCCTGAAGGCGGAATGAGGCGGGCGACGGGTCCGGAGCGAATCGCCACGCCGGGTTCAGACCTCGGATCATGAGCGGCGTGCCCTGCTGGCTTTGCCGGGCCGAGACCGATGGCGCGGCCGATTGCTCCCTCTGCGGGGCGCCCCAGGATCCCGCGACCCGCCGCGCCGCTCTCGATTATCTCCTGCGGGAGATCGAGGCGTGGAGGGCCGCGGGACTGATGCCCGGCGAGGCGTGCGACCGGCTCATCGATATGTACCTCCCATCTCCACCTCCCCCGGAAGCCGAGATCGCGACCGGGGAGTTCACGCCGCCCCCGCCGCCCGATGTTGAACCCGTCGTCGAACCCGTCGCCGAGTCCTTCGTCGAGCCCGTCCCGGCGGCGGAATCCGTCCCGCTCGAGCCCGCCCCGGCCCCGAACGAAGTTCTCGACGAGGCGCCGCCCGCCGCGCCGACCGTCGCCGATTCGCCGCCCGTGCCGTTCGCCGTCGCTCCGCCGTCGGAGTCTCCGCCCGGGGCGACGACCGTCGCCTCGAGCCTCACCGCCGCGCCCGAGGCGTCATCGAAGAGATCCCGGGACCTCTCCGATCTCTTCTCCGAGAAGAACATCAAGCTGCTGCTCTACCTCGGCGTCTTCGTCCTCGCCGCCTCGGTTCTCCTCTTCATCCGGTCCCAGTGGGAGGCGATCCCGGCCGGCCTGAAGCTCGCGGCGCTCGTTCTCTTGACGCTCGTCTCGGGCGGCACGGGCGCCTGGCTCCATCGCGCGACGGGTCTGAGGTGGACCGGCGTCTCCTTCCTCATCTTCGCCCTTGCCACCATCCCGCTCGACGCGTATGCCTCCCATGTCTTCGGCCTCTATCGGCCCGAGCGGGTGGTGAATCTCTGGATCGGATCGTGCGCCGCGACGCTCGTCTTCTCGGCGCTGCTCGCGTCCGTTCTCCGCGAGAAGGTCTTCCTCCACCTCGCGGGGCATCTCGCGACCGCGCTCTTCACGCTCGTTCTCGTCGAACGCGACCTTGCCTTCGCCTGGTATCCGGCCGTCTTCATGGGATACGCCGTGCTTCACCTCGGCCTCGACGCCGGTCTCGCCGCGCGCTCGAACCGCGCCCGGCCGTTCGTCCCCTCGCCCTTCGACGTGCCCCCGCCCCTGCTGCAGGGCGTTCTCGCGTTCCTCTTCGCGTCCGGGGCGCTCGCGGGCCTGGAATGGTTCGGCCCGATCACCGATCTGCAGGCCGGCCTCGCGGCGCTCCTGGCCGTTGCCGGGGTGGAGATCTTCTGCCGCGGCACCGGCTGGAACCTCCCTCTCTTCCTCGAGGGTGTTTTCCTCGCCGCGGCCGCGGCCGCCTTCGCGTCACGGGCCGATCTCTTCCTGCCGGCCCGCGACCTGGTGGTCGCGGCGCTCGCGTGGGGCGTGACCGGGGTGATGCAAGGGGAACGAGGGGAGATCGAGGGCGAGAACCGCGTTCGCGGCCGGGCCGCGTCCGCCGCGATCCTCGCCCTCTGGGCCCTCTTCTGCGCCGTCTTCCGCGCGGCGGGACTGCCGTCCGCGGAGAACGGGGTGACCTTCCTTCTCGTCGCCGGCCTTGCGCTCTTCGCGGCGGCGCGGAAGGAATCGGTGCCGCTCGGAACCCTGGCGCTCGTCATCGCCGGCGCCGGGTTCCACGTGCTCGGAGCCTGGCTCGGGACGGCCCCCGAGTGGCGTCCGCACGCGCGCACCGTGCTCACGCTTCTTCTTCTGGCCGCGTCCCACCGTGTGCTCCTGCCGTGGTTCGCCTCGTCGTTGCGCATCGCCGCGCGTCTCCTGCTCGCCACCGCGCTCCTGGGTCTCCTGGCGCTGCTTCCCCATTTCACCGCCCCGCCGGGCCAGGCGGGCGGCATCGCCGGATTCGCCCTTCTCGGCCTCTTCCTCGCCGCCGACGGGCTTCTCGCGCAGAGAACTCCCGTTCTCCACGCCGGGCTCGCGTCCGGCGCCGTCGCGATTCTCTTCCTCCTGGCCCGGTTCGACCTCGGAACGGCCTGGCTTCCCGCGGCGCTCTTTCTTTACGCGCTCGTTCTCGGCGCGTCGAGGCGCATGCGCGGGGGGCTCCCTGCCGGCCATGCTCTCACGGCCGAGTCGGTCTGGGCTCACATCGGACTCATCACGCTCCTGGATGCGCCGGGCCTCGTCGACGCCGGCCGCCCCGTAGCCGTCGAGGCGGCGCTCGTCCTCTTCATTGCCTCGTCCTTGGTGCACGCGCCGCGATCGCCATGGCGCTGGAGGATCGTCGTCTTCGCGGCCTGGCTTCTCGAGCTCGTCGCGCTGCGCCACCTCGGCGTGCCCTGGCGCTGGTTCCCCGCGGCGACGGCGCTGCCGGCTCTCGCATACGCGTTCTCGGCGTCGCGCCTCCCGGAGCCGGCCGGGGACGCATCTCTTCTCGGCGCCCGCGTTCTCGGTCTCGCCGCCCTGCTGGGCGCCGTTCCGCTCGTGTTCCTCGCCCGCGCCGGCGGTTTCCACCCGCCGCTGTTGTCGGCGCTGGCCGTGCTCGCCGCGCTCGTCCTCGCGCCCGGCGTCATGCCCTCCCGTTCCGTCTCCTCCGCCGCCGCGGGTGTCATCGGCTGCGCCTTCGCCCTCGCCCTGCTCGACCGCTTCGGCGTGGCGGCCCGGCACGCTCCTCTGGCCCTCTCGCTCGGGGCGGGATTCCTGCTGGCCGTCGAGCATGAAATGGAGGCGGAACGGGCGCGCGGCGCGCGGGCCGCCGCCTACGGGATCTCGATCGCGGCCTTTCTCGCGGCCCTTCTCCTCGGCGCGTCCGGTATCGACACCGCGCGCGCCCACGCCGGCGAGACGGCGCTCGTCGTCATCGGCCTTGCGCTCGCCCGGCTTTCTTTCCGGGAAGAGTCCGCCTCCGCCGGTTCGCTTTCCGCTCTGGCCGTTCTCGCCGCGTACGGGTTCATCCTGCGCGACAACGGGATTGTGGTGACGAGCCTGCCGCTGGCCGGCTTCGCGGCGGTCCTGGCCCTGCGCGTCGTCTCGGTGGCGACGAAGCGCGTCGCGGAGAAGCTCTCCGGGGCCTGGGACTCGGTCGCGGGGATCATGGTGATGCTTTCCGGACTGCTCGTCGTCGGGACCTGGGGCGGAGTCTACGGGACGAAGGCGGGCATGGGCGTCCTGGCCGCGCTCGTCGGCGCGGCCGACGCGGCGCTCGGATACGCCGCGCGGCGCCGACCTGTCACCTGGGGGCGGCTGCTCCTGCTCGTCTCGGTGCTCCTCACCTTCGCGGCGCGCTGGCTGAAGCTGCCGACGGCGGGGCAGACGGTCGTCCACGCTCTCTACGCCGCCGCGCTCTTCGGAGCGCTCTGGAAGGCGCGATCGGGCGGGGCGCGCGATCTGCCGGAACCGGCGATGACCGCCTGGTTCGCGAGGGCGGAGTGCGTCCTTGCGCTTCTTCTTGTCGTCGCCTGCCGCGCGGACTCGAGCGGCGTTTCGCTCCACTACACGGTGGTCGCGCTGCTCGTGCTCTTCGGGGCCTGGTGGCTCGAGGACCGGATCGGCGGCCTCGACGCCACGCCCGTCGTCGCGCTCTTCCACGTCGTTTTCGCGCTCTACGCGGGCCTCGCGGACGCGGGCGTCGCGCGCCCGAACGGGGCCGTGGTCGCCTCGCTCTTCGGCGTCGGCTTCGCGGCCGCGGCGTGGGCGCTGCGCGCCCGCGAGGAGCGGCGATGGAGCACGGCCTTCACGGTCTTCTCGCTCCTTCTCGTGTCGGGCGAGGCGTGGTACGGGCTGACCGGGGGGATCGAGCCGTGGCGCGGCGCGATCCTCTGCGCGTTCGCCTGCGTTCCCTGGTTCGTCCTGGCGTGGGCCGCGCGCGGCGCGGGCGTCGTCGCCGTCTCGTCCTGCACGGCCCTCGGGGCCCTTCTCCTGGAGGCCGCGATCGTGCGTCTCTCCCAGCACGTCGGCCTGGAGTCGGCACGACTCGCCTTCGGCATCCTCGTCGGCGCGCCGCTCATGCTGGGCGGCGCGGTTCTCTGCCGGCGCCATGGCCGCGAGGAGATGGCTCCGGCTCTCTCCTTCTTCGCGCTCGTCCTTCCCCTCGCGGCCTTCCTGGCGGCCTCCGCATCGCGCACGATCCTCGCCATGGTCTCCCTCGCCGCCGCGGCCCATTACGCCGGCGCCGCCGCGCTCTTCCGGAGCGAGTGGATCCTCTACCCCGCGTTGCTCGCCCTCGCGCAGTCGTACGTCCTCCTGCTGCGGGAAATGGGCGTGCCGCTCATCCGGATGCCCCCGTACCTCCTCAGCTATGCCGCGGCCAAGATCCTCGTCTCGGGCCGCCGCCGCACGCTCCACCCTCTCTCCCTGACCGGCGCCGTGATCCCGGCCGTCGTGATCGTCTCGATGTTCGCCGGCGGATCGGCGTACCTCGGCTCGGAGACGCAGACCGCGATCCTCTCGACCTTCATCGCCGCAGTCGCCTACGGGCTCGCGGCCTACCTGAAGCGGGAGCGCTACTACGCCGTGATCGCCTCGGGATGCCTCCTCTCCTCCTACTATCTCTTCGTTCACTGGATGACGTGGTCGGCGTGGGAGTTCTACACCGTTCCGCCGGCCCTCTTCCTGCTCGCCCTGGCGCGCTCCGAGCGCAAGGAGAGCGGCCTCCGGGCGAACGAGTGGCAGGGCGCGGGCCTCTTCCTCCTCCTGGTCCCCTCGGTGGTGCGCTCGATGGTCGCGGAGAACCTCGGTTCCGCGCTCTTCCTCGCCTTCGCCTCGCTCGGGGCGCTCATCGCCGGGATCTTCGAGCGCCGGAAGAAGGCGGCGGCCGCGGGCGCGCTGGGGTTGGTGGCGGACGTCTCGATCCAGGCCTTCCGCTACATCCAGTTCGGCGCCCTGCCGAAGTCAGTCTGGGGCATCGCCTTCGGGATCCTGCTCATCGGGATGGGGATCCTCTTCGAGAGGCGGCGGCTGAGACTCCTGGACGACCTGAAGGGCGCCTGGAACGCGACGAAGAGGAAGTTCGAGGGGTGGGAGTGATGAGCGGGGACCGGATGAAGGATCGAGGGGTCGCGCTGGCCGCGGCCGCGTTCGTCGGGGGCTTGCTTCTCCTGGCTGTTGCGGGCCGGTCGACGCCGGGACTGCCGCGCCTCCTTCGGGCCGTGAGCGCGGAGGTGGAGGCGGTGCGGGTCCCGTCTCCGGTGGGAGCCCTGCTCGAGGGGTTGAGAGACACCCTGAAAGGGAGCTAGGCCCTCGTTTCCCCGAGAACCCAGTCGAGGTAAGGGGGGGAACCGTCCCCGGGCGTGAAGACCAGGATCTCCGGAACCTCGTAGGGATGAGCGGCGCGCAGGGCCGCGACAGCCTCGGCCTGGCGTTCCGCCGAGGTCTTGATGACCATCAGTGCCTCGGCTTCGTCGCTGACGGCCCCCTTCCAGCGGTAGATCGAGCGGACGCGGGGGACGATGTTCACGCAGGCGGCGAGGCCCTTCTCGACGAGGGGGCGGGCGATCTCCGCCGCGGCCTCCTCGGAGCCGCAGGTGGAGAGGATGACGACGACGCCGGTCATGATGACGGTCATTCTGGGTAAAGATCTCCAAAATTCAACAAATTCCCTCAAGTCGCCGCCCGGGGGTGACGATGACCCGATTGTATGAGCCGGGTCAGGAGTTACGACAATATCGGGATCAATGCGCGATCCCTCGATTACGCGATGCTGCGGCACAGCATCCTCTCGGACAACATCGCCAACATCGACACCCCCGGCTTCAAGCGCTCCGACGTCTCCTTCG
>CAZWVM010000040.1:0-21871 GCA_964637705.1 uncultured bacterium | reverse complement strand
TACTGGTGGGAGTCCCTGAAGCGCCCGACCTGGAACAACACCGCCTGGTCGGCGCCCCAGGGCTGGACGGTGAGCGCCGACTGGGGCCGCGACGTCACTTTCCTCTCGAACCAGCCCGGACACCTTGGTATCTTTGGCCGCTATGCCGCGCGCGACGACAACGCCACCGACGCCGCCGATCCCGTCAACTGGCAGTATGACCGGTCCTGGAGCGCCGGCGTCTCCATGACCGGTCTCCTGCCCGGCCGTGCCCCGGATGTCCTCGGTTTCGCCGTGGCGCAGGCGATCCCCGGGCGGATGTACCTGGACAACGGCATCGGAGGCGCGGGAAACCGCAGCTTCTACAAGCAGGAGAGCCTCTGGGAGCTCTACTACCGCATCGCTTTCAACGACCAGGTCGCTCTCACGCCTCACGTCCAGGTGCTCGATAACCGGCTCGGAGATTCCCGCAACGAGGATGTCACGATCTTCGGGACGAGGCTGGAGCTGACGTTCTAGACTTGGGCGCGTTTCGGGGGCTTCTCGGGGCGGCCGCGCTTCTTCTCGCGGCGTCCGCGCCCGTCATGGCCGTTCCTGATCCTGGTCTCCGCCATCCCGACGTCCGGATCCTCGGAATTGTCGCGGACACGCCGGAGTTGACGCCTCGCGGTTCTCACGTCGTCTACCGGGTCCGGGGCGAATGGGAGAACCGGGAGCGCGACACGCGTCTGGTGCAGGCTGTTTCCCTGCGCTTCTACTCCTCGCGCGAAGCCGGAGACGGAACGCGCCTGGGTGAGATGACGCGCACGAGCCTTCCGCCGGGGGGATCCGCGTTCGAGGCGAATCTCATCGTCCCCGCGGGTCTCTCGGGACTCGTCGAGACCGTTCATGTCCGGCTGACGTCGGTGAACGGGGCCGCCTGGAGCGAGACGGACCTGGCCCTGCCGCGTCCCGAGTCCGGAGCGCTGGCGCCGCGCGAGGACGGGGCGGCGGGAGCCCGGGAGAACGGCCGTTTCGAGATCTTCATGCTCTACACGCTGGGCGTCATCATAGCGGGCATTCCCTTCATCCTTCTCGGCGCCCTCACCTCCGCCCTGATCGACGTCTACGCTTCGCCGGCGCTGCTCCAACGGATCTTTCCGGAGCGCGGGGCGAAGTCCCTCCTCGCCGCTCTCGGCCTCGGGCTCGTCTTCCCGGTCTGCGAGTGCGGGATCGTTCCGGTGGCGCGGCGCCTGATGAAGAAGGGCGTGCCCGCCCGCTCGGCGCTCGTCTTCATGCTCGCCGCCCCGACGCTCAATCCCGTCACCATCGCCTCGACGGGTTTCGCCTTCGGTTTCGGTTCTCATCTCTTCTGGATCCGCATGGCCGGCGCCGCGCTTCTCGCCCTCTTCGTCGGCATCGCGGTGGACCGGATCGCGAAGGGAACTCCGCTCAAACCGGGCGACGAACCCGCCGGCGGATGCGGCTGCGGTCACGATCACGGCGCGGGATGTCGGCATGAAGCGCCGGCAATCGGGCGCGCCTCAGCCCGCACGCGCGCCGAGCGGCTGATCGACCGGGCGGCCTCGGAGTTCGCCGAGTTCCTCTTCTATGTGACATTCGGATCGATGCTGGCGGCCGGGCTGAGGGTCTTTTTGCCCTCGTCGGTCCAACTCGTCGTCTTCTCGGGGCATTTTCTCCCGGTCCTCTCGATGATGGCCGTCGCGATCCTCCTTTCGGTCTGCTCCTCCGCCGACGCCTTCGTGGCGGTGGGATTCTCCAACCTCTCCCTCGGCGCTCGCGCGGTCTTCCTCCTCGTCGGGCCCGTCCTCGACGTGAAACTCCTCGTCATGTACGGAGCGGCCTTCCGGACGCGCGTCGTCGTCTCGATCGCGCTTCTCGCCTTCGTCTCCGTCGCGGCCGCCGGCCTGGTGCTCGCGGCCGCGGGGTTCTGACCGGTGAAGATCCCGCTCCGCCTGGTCACGCTCGGCTATGCGTTCTATCTCGTCCAGCTCATGCTCAACGGCGACCTCTACCTCTTCCTCCGGCCCTCCTACCACGTTCTTGTCTTCCTCGCGGCTTTCGCCCTGCTTGTTCTCGGCCTCGCCGCCCATCGGATCCTCTCGTCCCCCGGCGAAAGCGGGATCGAATGGCTCCGCGGAGCTTTCATTCTCTTTCCGCTCGTCTATGGCCTCATCGTGCCCCCGGCGCTCCTGGGCGCCGGCGACGCCTCGGGGCTCGGTGGATCGATCTCGACGGGCGCCGCGGCGCCCGGCGAGATCGAGAACCTGGCGACCGGGCGCGGGAGCGACGAGCCGTTGGAACTGCGCATGACGCAACTCGTGCGGATCGCCTCTCTTTCCGATCCACGCCTCGATTCGATGCCGATTCGAATCTCGGGGTGGGTCATGGAGGGTTCCGGCGGGCGCCGCGCGCTGATGCGCTACATGATCTTCTGCTGTGTGGCGGACGCGATGCCGCAGGGTGTCGAGCTGGAGACGCCTCCCGGTTTTCAGGCGAGGGAGAACGAGTGGATCGAGGTGGAGGGGCGACTGGGGCCCTCAGAAGGAGCCCGGCGCCGGCTCGTCGTCGAGAGCTGGAAGGAGATTCCGCGGCCCGTGGATCCCTACGCCCTGCGCTGAGCCGGTTCCGGCTCGAGCGCCGCGGCCGCGCCGTTCGTCTCCGACCGCGGTCGATGGCGGGTCAGGGCGCCGTCGACCGCTTCGCGGCCAGTTCCTCCCTCAGGACTTCGAGGAACGCCCATCCGTCCCGCTCGCCCGGCTCGACCTGGCTCTGCTCGAAGAAATCGTTCCAGGTGTCGATCCGGATTTCGCGCCGGCCCGAGCGAACCGCGGCGTCGAGAGCGAGGCGGAGGTGCTCGCGGAAACGCTCGGGGGAGCGGGGAAGGGGAGACTGAGGCGAACCCCATCGGGCAAGGCTGTTGTCGAAGCCCGGGACGACCGAGGGCACGAAGCACTTCCTGCGCCGACTGGCGAAGCGGAGCGAGGATTCGAGGTGGAGGGGATAGAAGGACTCGTAGGAGGAGGCGTAACCGGCGTCCCCGGGCGGCGTGACGCGATGCCCTCCGATCCAGCAGGTGAAGGCGTCGACGAGTTCGAGACCGCCGGCGCGCCGCTCCCGGGCGATCCCGGTGACGAAGGTATCATCCGCGAGCCGGGGATGCCGAGGCAGGGCGTCGGCGATGAGATAAGGCTCGGAGCCCGCGACATCGCGAAAGATCGCTCTCAGGCGGGCGTAGGTGCCGTGCGAGTTGAAGAAGGCCCGCTCGTCGAAGAGGAAGAGAACGGGACGGCCGGAGATCCGATGGAGGCTGGCGGGGCGCGCGTATCGCTCGGCCACGAGGCGCGCCACGCGGAGAAGGCAGCCGGCGTTGTGGGCGTTCTCCAGGTCGATGCCCCACTCCGGGATGTTCCGCCCGCCCCGCTTCATCGTC
Organism: uncultured bacterium; assembly: GCA_964637705.1. Lineage (GTDB taxonomy): Bacteria > UBA8481 > UBA8481 > UBA8481 > UBA8481 > CAZWVM01. Next base: position 18,459 of record CAZWVM010000040.1, on the reverse strand, counting down.
TCCTGCGGGCCGATGCAGAAGCCGATCCGGATCCCCTCGAGGCGCGAGAGCCCGTCGGCGACGCGGGCGGCCCAGGAGGACTTCGAGGGATTGTCGGCCCAGTTCGACCAGTCGAGCCAGAAGAGGTTGATGCCGGCTCCGGTCGCCCAGTCCGCCTGCTTCGCCTGGACGATCTCGAGCAGGGAACTGTAGCCGCCGAGAAGCGGGGTGTCTCCGGTGGCGAGATCGTCGAAACTGAAGGGCTCATACGTCGCGCCGATCGTCCAGCCCTCCCGCGCCATCTCCGCGCCGAGGTTGGGAAACTCGCGCACGTAGGGCGTGACGAGGACGGCCGTCGAGGAGTTGCCGGCCGCGTCGGCCGCGGTCACGGTGACTTCGTATTCGCGGCCGCCCGCGAGATGCGCGACATCCGCGCGGAAGGTCGCGTCCCGCCCGTCCGCCGAGACGGCGCTCGGCGCCGCCGCGACGAGGCGCTCCTTCTCGTCGCGAAACGCCCCGGCCGGGAGGAAGGGATAGGACCGGGGGGCGATCCGGACCTGGACGGCCCCGATGGCCGAGCTGTCGTCGTTGGTGTGGAAGTAGACCGTGCCCCCGTCGCTGCGACCCTCCAGGGGCGGCAGGGGAAGCCACTTCAGCTCGGCGATCAGGGGCGGGCGGGTGTCGGCGACGTTCCGCCCGGCCGCCCCGGATTCATCCCGGGCGAAGACGGGCCAGGGTTCGGCGACTCGTTCCGTCGCGCATCGCGCGACCGCGACCAGGAGCGCCGCCGCCGCGGCAAGGAGGAGAATGGGAATCCGGAGACGCACGGGGCCATTATGGCTAGCTAAAGCGTATAATCAAGTCGTTTTAATGGTATGCGGAGACCTAGCGGCCGCGGGGGCGCTTCGCCGCCTTCTTCCTCATCGACATCTCCAGGCTCTCGGCCTGCACCGTGTCCTTCCCGCCGGCCTTGGCGAGGTGGAGGAGGCGTGAGAGGTAGCCGATGAGGGCATCGAAGTCGCGGCCGTCCTCGGGGTAGGTCGCGACGCCCGCCGAGACCGTCACGCGGCCGTGGGGGAGCTTCTCCATCCCCGTGAACTTCCGGCGGCGGATGAGCGAGCGGATCTTCTCCGTCGCCACCAGGGCTCCGTTCTTCTCCGTCTCCGGCATCAGGACGCAGAACTTCTCCCCGCCGTACCGCGCCAGGAGGTCGACGTTGCGGATGCGCGATCGGACGGCGGCGACGAGGTCGATGAGCAGCTTGTTGCCCGTGACGTGGCCGTTCGACTCGTTGAAGAGGCTGAAGTCGTCGATGTCGATGAGCGAGAGGGAGAAGCGGCGGTGATAACGTTTCCCCCGCTCGATCTCGTGCTCGGTCCGGTCCCGCAGCTCCCGGTAGTTCGCCGCGCCCGTCAGCTCGTCCTCGATCGAGAGTTTCTCCGCCTCTTCCACCTTGCGCGCGGTCGTCATCATCGAGGAGGCGAACTTGCAGAGCGTCTGAAGGGCGGTCACGTCGCCGGGCGCGAGGTTCTTGCGGGTGAAACGGTTGTCCGCCACGATGACGCCCAATTCCTCGTTCCCGTAGAAGATCGGCGCGGCGATGAATTCGCCCTTGAGCTCGCGCCGGAGCGCTCCGAGACCCTTGAAGTCCTCGGCCCGCGCCTTCCGGAAATAGCGCGCCTGCTTCGCGTTCAGGACCGCGTTCAGGAAGTTCGGGGCCTTCCGCTCGCAGCGGATCGTCGTCACCATTTTTGAAAGCCGGTTCTTCACCTTCAGGTCGTTCTCGTAGAAGCGCTTCAGGTAGTCCTCGAGGCCGATCTTCCGCTCGTCCGCCTCCGCGTAGAAGTCGTTGAGCTCCTCCACCGACTCCGGGCTCAGGGCCATCGCCCCCTCGAGCACGCGCTCCTTCGGGTGCCGGACGAAGAGCATCGCGCGGTTCATGCGCAGGCCCGGCCCGAGGATGACGCTCATCAGCACCAGGTAGTGGACCTCGCGGCTCTTGAAGGAGGCGCGCATGTTCGCGTTCACCTGGTTGAGGAGGCGGATCATCTGGTTCTTGAATTCGAGCTCGGTGCGGAGGGAATTCAGCTCCAGTCTCAGGCGCGCCGCCTCCGCGGCGTCGTCCGAGGCGGGCGTGATCAGGGCGGGTTTCCTTCGTTCGGTCATGAGCGCGTCATCCCCCGGAATGAACTTCCCCTGTCGCCGTGCTTCGCGACCCCTCAGGCATCATCCGCCCCGGGCCGAAGCAAGGCAATCGATTTTTCCATCATTTTTGCCGGTCGACCGTTCGAGCCTGGCGCGCCTTGATTCGCCCCCCGCCCTCTCCTACCATTCAACCGTCATGAAGAAACTCCTCGCCGCCCTCCTCGCGCTCGCCCTCCTCGTCGCCATCGCCTTCTGGTTCCTCCGCGTGCCACGCCGCCCGCCGATCCAGTCCTACAACGTCCTCTACCTCACCTCCGACAGCTTCAACAAGCGCCACCTCCCGTTCTACGGTTACCCCCGCAACACCATGCCCTTCCTCTCCTCGCTCGCCCCGCGCGCCGCCGTCTTCGACCGCATGATCAATCCCTCCGGCTGGACCAACGAGAACCTCGTCTCGATCTTCTCCGGGCTCTCCAGCCCCGTGCACAAGGTCGAGACGCGCGGCCGCAACATCGCGCCCGCATGGGTGACGCCCCTGGAGATTCTCAAGGAATACGGATACCGGATCCCGCGGCTCGAGGGGTGGCAGGGAGACCCGAACCACGAGAAGCTCGGCTTCGACACCGTCACGATTCAACACCCGGCCGCGTGGCTTGAGGAGCACGGTCGCGAAGGCCCTTTCTTCCTCTTCCACCAGTTCCTCGAGCCGCACCTCCCGTATAACGGCTACAACACCGATAGCGAGCTCTTCTTCCGCTTCTTCTCCGACACCTTCCGCGACGACCGGGCCTCGTGGAAGCGCGTCTACCGGACCGTCTACACCAACTACGTCATCCCGCGCGACGGCTCGATTCGCTTCGAGCCGCAGGACCGCGCCGTCGTCGAGGCGCTGTACGACGGAGAGCTCCTCCTCCTCGACCGCGAGATCGAGCGGACGGTCAGGACGCTGGAACGGCTCGGGCTCGCCGAAAACACCATCCTCATCGTCGGGGCGGATCACGGCGAGGAACTCTTCGAGCATGGCTTCGTCGGGCACGCCTCGACGAGCCGCAACGGGACCCTGTACGACGAGATCGTCAACGTCCCCTTCCTCGTCTTCTTCCCGAGGGAGTTCCCCGATGGTCGTTTCATCGAGACCCAGGTGCGCGGCATCGACGTCATGCCGACCGTCCTCGATCTCCTCGGCATCCCCGTGCCGTCGTTCCTCGAGGGGAGGAGCCTCGTCCCGGTCATCCGGGGAGAGGAGACCGCGGACCGCGTCGCCTTCGTCCAGACGTCGCGCGCCGGGTACGGCGAGCCGGACCCCGCGAACGTCACCGACCGGATCCGCGCCGTCTCCGACGGGACCTGGAAGCTCATCCACTACTTCTTCAAGGAGGACCAGGCGCGGTTCGAGCTCTATCATCTCGCGGAGGACCCGCTCGAGACGAGGAATCTTGTCGCGGAGAATCCCGGGAAGGCGAACGAACTGCGCCAGCGCCTCTTCGAGTGGGTCGAGGAGAGATCGCGACTCGCGCCGCCCGCGGAGAACCCGCTCGCGCGGCGTTCGCCCTGGCAGCGGCTCAAGGCCTGGCTCTTCCCGCCGCAACCCCTCGATCTCACCGGCGTGCCGGTTCCGCCCGCGATCCTCGCCCCCGCGCCCGGCGACATCCTCGACGCCGCCTCCGACGAGGGGCGCGCCGCGATCCGCTGGACGGGCCGCGCCGACGTGCCGTACGTGATCGAATACGACGTCGGCCAGGGGACGTATCACCTCAACGGCTTCATCGAGGTGACGGGCAACGAGAAGGTCTACGGGCCCTTCGAGCCCTCCTACTGGAGCACCTACCTCGCCCTCTACAGCCCCTACCGCGTCCGCGTCGCGGTGGACCGCGAGCCGCGCGAGTGGAGCGAGTGGGTCGAGTTCGAGGTCCGGCCTGTCACCCGCTGACATGAACGTTCCGCGCCGCGCCGTCGCCGCCTGGTCCGCGGCCTCCGCCGCCTGGGCGCTCCTCATCTTCCTCACCCTACCCTACGCGCCGGACATCACCCACGCGATGACGATCTTCATCAACCGGAATTTCGAGACGAACAAGGGCTACGCGATGGTCGGGCATCTCGCGGCCGCCGTGCTGGGGTTCATCCTCGTGGCACTCCTCGTTCGGGCCCTGCGCAGTCCCGTCATCCGCACCCCCGGCCGCTTCCTGCTCTTCGCCGCCGTCACGGCGATCTACGCCGGCCTCGTCTCCGTGATGGACGTGCCCACCGAGAAGCTACATTTCCTCGAGTATGGAGTGCTGTCCTTCTTCCTCTACCGGGCCTGGACCTGCGCCCACCCGACGGCGGCCGCCTGGCCCGCGGCCTTCTTCACCGGCGTTCTCATCGGGACATGCGACGAGAGCCTCCAGCACGTGACTCCGCGCCGCACCGGCGAGTTCGTGGACATTCTCTGGAACGTCGTCTCGGTCGGTTTGCCGCTCGTCATCTTCCGCCTCTTCGAGAAGGAGCCGCGGCCCGCGCCGGACCGGAGCGGGCTCAACGCGATTCGCGTGAGCGGAACGATTATGGCCGCGGCCCTGCTCGCCTTCCTGCTCTTCGCACAGGAGTGGGGCGTGCGCATCCTCGACCCGCGGGGATACGACTTCAACACGCGCCTCCCCGGTCCGGAGGAGCTCTCCGATTCCCGTGCCTCGCTCCCGCCGCCGGCCCTCGAGGATCTCCGCGCCTGCGACACCGTTCCCTACGACAGCTTCCTCGCGCGCTACCCGGCCTCGACTCATCCTCGCCTCAACGAGTTCCGCGTTCACCTCTTCCGGCGAGACCGGTACGAATCGAAATACCTCGAGGCCGCCCGGGCGACCGACTCGGCGGCCATCATCGACTCCGCCGCGGCCGGGGAGGCCATGAAGAACCTTTTCGTCGCGGAGCGGGAGAACGCGATCCTGGAGGACTACTTCGGGGATCTCATGGACATGAGCGGGACGCGGTGGAGCGAGGAGAAACTCGAGGGATATCGACGTGTGCTCGCCGGGAAGGATTTCCCGATCTACGAGAGCGCGGTGGCGGCGCGGATCATCACGGTCCTTCCACGTTGGTTCGTCGTCCTCGTCGGGCTGGTGCTTATCGCTCTTGTCGCGTTCGCGCCGAGGCTCTTCGCGCATGCGGGGTGGAGCGCGTCGATTCTTGCCGTTCTCCTGCTGGAGCTCGTGTCGGCCTCTTACTTTTTTCTCACGACCCGAGGTTTCATGATGAATGAGCCGCCGGCCGATCGGGCTTCGGTCGGACACCTCGACCGGTCTTTCATCGCCGTTTTCCGCCGCTCGATGCCGGCGATCGAGATTCCCGCCGCGGGCGGGCCGGTGCCCGCGGAACCGCAGACGCTCCGGGGACTCGACGGTTCGGATGTCGATTCGCCCGCTCGCTTTACCCTGCTGTGCGGCGATTCCGACCTCGTCCTGCGCGTCCTCTGCCCCGACACGCGGATCGTCTCCACCCTCAAGGGCCGCGACACCGACCTCTGGCGCGAGGACTGCGTCGAGATCTTCATCGACACCGAGGGGCGGGGCCGCCGGTACGTGGAACTGGAATTCAGCCCGAGCGGCGGGATTACGGACGCGCTTGTCGAGTTCGCGCCGTCCATCGACTTCGAGGCCTCGAAGCGCTGGGACGCGCCGGGCCTGGAGGCGCGCGTCGAGCGCTTCGATGAGGGATGGATTCTCGAGGCTCGGATCCCGCTCGCTTCCCTCGGCCTGACGCCGGTCCGGCTCTGGCACGGGATTCGCTTGAACGTCACGCGGATCGACGGCTCGCCCTTGGAGGGATACGTCTACCAGGCCTGGTCCCCGACCCGCGGCTGGTTCCACCGGCCCTGGCGGTTTGGATTCGCGCGTTGAATCCGAATCATTCGTTCCTCGACACCTCGCATACGGGTTGTTATATTCCGCTCGAACGCTGATGACCCCGGGGGATCAAATCCGTTTCTCGGCAACCGCGTCGGATTCGACCGGCGACTCGAGAAACCACGATCCCGCCAGCCTCCAGTTGCGACGAGTCCTTGACAGCCTCTTCGCCTTCGTCGCCATTCTCTCTCCTGACGGCACCGTCATCGACGTGAACCAGGCTCCGCTCAAGGCGGGAGGACTCTCCCTTGAGGACGTCGTCGGCAGGAAGTTCTGGGAGGGCGCCTGGTGGACCCATGATGAGGCCGTGTCGGAACGCGTCCGCGAGGCCTGCGACCGGGCCGCCTCCGGCGAATCCAGCCGCTTCGACGTCCTGATCCGCTCCGCCGCGGGCGGGCTCATGCCGATCGACTTCACGGTCACGCCCCTGCGAAACGACGAAGGCCGCATCGAGCTCCTCATCCCCTCCGCGGTGGACATCACCGAGCGCAAGAAGGGAGAGGAGGCCCTGGAGCGCTCGCGCGACTACCTCGACCGCATCGTCAATTCCGTGGCCGACCCTATCTTCGTCAAGGACGAGAAGCACCGCTGGGTTCTCCTGAACGACGCCTACTGCGCCTTCATGGGATACGCTCGGGAGGAACTCATCGGGAAGTCGGATTTCGACTTCTTCCCCGAGGCGGAAGCGAAGGTCTTCTGGGAGAAGGACGAGGCGGTCTTCCGCTCGGGCGAGGAGAACGTGAACGAGGAGTTCTTCACCGACGCGAAGGGCGAGCGGCATACGATCGTGACGCGCAAGACGCTCTATGTCGACCCCGAGGGACGTCGTTTCATCGTCGGTGTGATCCGCGATATCACGCGTCGGCGGCGAATGGAGGAGAACCTGCGGGCGAGCGAGGAACGATACCGCCTCACGGTGGAAAACCTCACCCAGGGGCTCTATACCTCGCGTCTCGGCATCTTCACCTCGGTGAATCGCGCGATGTGCGAGATCTTCGGTTATTCGCGGGAGGAATTGATCGGGCGCCCCGCTTGGACGATGGCCGTTCCCGAACGCCAGGAGGAGATGAAGAACCGGTTCTTCGCGATGGCGCGGAGCGGCCAGTATGGGCCCGTGGAGATCGAATGCGTCCGCAAGGACGGGAAGATCTTCTTCGCCGAGGTGCGCATCAGCGGGACGATCGGGGACGAGTTCTTCGGCCTGGTCATGGACGTCACGGAGCGGAGGCTCGCGGAGGAGGCGCGCCTGCGCACACGGGTCCAGCATGCCTTCGACGTGATCCTGGAGCTCGACGGGTCGGGAAAGATCCTCTACCAGAGCCCGGCGGTCGAGCGGGTGATGGGCTACATTCCGGGCACGAACGTGGGGAAGAACGCCGAGGACCTGATCCATCCCGACGATCTGCCGAAGATGAAGGAAGCCCTGGTGAAGGGGCTCGCTCACAGGGGAGAGATCCAGAAGATCGAGATCCGGGCGCGCCATGCGGACGGAACGTGGCGCATGCTCGATATGATCGGCGTGGACATCGCGAAGGAGGGAGAGCCGTCGCGGATCATCATCAACTACCGCGATGCGACGGATCGGCACCGGGCGGAGGCGATGCTGAGGGAGTCCTATGAGCGACTGAAGGAACTCGACAAGCAGAAGCGCGATTTCCTCGCCGCGGTCGCGCACGAACTCCGGACGCCCCTCGCCATCATGCTCGGCGCCGTGGACAGCCTCTCCGCCGGCAAGGCCGGCGCGGTGAACGAACCGCAGATGAAGCTCGTCGAGATCCTCCACCGCAACGCCGGCCGCCTCGGCCGCCTCTTCGACAACCTCCTCGACCTCGCGCGCGGCGAGGCGGGACAGCTCCGCATCGATCGCCAGCGCCTGGACCTGAGGCGCCCGGTCCAGCAGGCCGTGGAAAGCCTCCAGTCGCTGGCGCGCAAGGCGGAACGGAACCTCGAATGGGACCTGCCGGAGGGGCCGGTCATGGCCATGGCCGACGCGGACAAGGTCACCCAGATCATCTCCAACCTCGTCGACAACGCGATCCGGTACGCCCGGCACGAGATCCGCGTCAGCCTTTCCGCCACGACGACCGAGGCCGTGATCCTGGTTCGCGACGACGGACCGGGCATCGACGACGAGCATATCGCCCATCTCTTCGAGCGCTACTACCGCCCGGACAACCAGGAGCGCCGGGGGCACATCGGGCTCGGGCTCTACATCGTCAAGACCCTCGCGGAGGCCCACGGCGGCCGCGCCTCGGTCCAGCGCGAACCCGGGGGCGGGACGCGCTTCGAGGTCGCCCTGCCTCTCGTTCAGTAGCGCGCCTAGCGGAGCCCCGTCAGGCGGTACACGCGGATCGGCTGCACCCGGTTCTTCACCACCATCTCCGGGAGGGCCTCGACCTCCACGAGGTCCTTCACGCGTTCAAATGTCTCCGCGGCGATCAGGATCTCGCCGCGGCCCGAGCGGCTCTCGATTCGCTGCGCGAGGTTCACGGGGTCGCCGATGACGGTGTACTCGAGCCGCTTCTCGCTCCCGATGTTCCCGGCTACGACCTCGCCGGAGTTGATCCCGATGCCCATGTGCAGGGGTTCCTCGCCGCGGGCGACCCGGTCGGCGTTGTAGGCGTGCATCGCCGCCTGCATCTCCAGGGCCGTCCGCACCGCCCGCTCCGCGTGGTCCTCGTCCGGCACCGGCGCGCCGTAGACGGCGAGGATGGCGTCGCCGATGAACTTGTCGAGCGTGCCGCGGTACTTGAAGATCACGTCGATCATGATCTCGAAGTAGCCGTTCAACTGCCGCACGACCTCCTCGGCCGGGATCCGCTCCGCCAGCGCGGTGAAGCCGCGCAGGTCGGACATGAGGATCGTGACGAGCCGCCGCTCGCCCTCCATCTTCATCCCGTCCCGGTTCTTCAGGATCTCCTCCGCGACCTGCGTCGAGACGTACCGGGCCAGCGTGTCCTTGATCCGCTCCGCCCGCACCTCCTCGTCGACGATCCGGATCATGAGCTGCGAGCTGTTGATGACGACGGAGCCGATGACGAAGGCGAGCACCATCATTCCGAGGACCCGGATCACCAGTTCCAATACCATCACGTGGCCGACGGCGGCCACGTCGTTCTGGACCGCGACGAAGGTATAGGCCGCGGCCGAGAGAAGCCCCCCGTAGAGCGTCATGCCGAAGCTGTAGCGGATGCCGCCGAGGGCGATCAGGGGAAAGAAGGCGACGAAGACCTGGGAGAGGTCGCGCCCGCCGATATAGAGGATCGAGGCGAGGCAGGCGACGTCGACGGTCGTCGAGACGTAGGCGACGATCGGCTTGTACCAGTGACGGCGCGCGGTCAGGTACCAGAGCGCGACGGCGGCGATGAACCAGGTCCAGGAGACGATCGCCACCCGCTCGTGGAACCAGGGTTCCACCGCTTTCAGCGCGTAGTAATTGAAGCACTCGTTTCCGTAGAAGACGACCAGTCCCACCAGGCGGATCCAGGAGACCCGGATCTCGCCGAGGTGGTTCTCGATGAGGAAGTAGCGGCTCTCGATCCAGCGCTTCCTCAGGGCGAGAAGCTCCTCCCAGGCGCCCTTCATCGCGTGCGCTCCCGGATCCAGGCGCCGATCGCGCCGAGGACGGAGGGCGTCTCGTCGTCCCAGAAGAGCGTGTGCCGCGCCTCGGGGTAGAAGAGGAACGACGTGTCGGACACCGGCGCCGTCCGCGCCAGTTCCCGCGCCGCCGCCGCCCTGACCACGTTGTCGCGGCCGCCCTGGAGAACGAGAAGAGGCGTGCGCAGGCGGGGGCGGTACTCCTTCCGCCAGCGCGCCGCGTCGGTGATGTAGCGGGTCATGTACGATGCGGTGACATGGGACTGGGCCAGGGGATCGGCGCGCCGGAGAGCGGCGAAGGCCGTGTCGCGGGTCGAGAGGTCGAGCGAGCGACCGGTCAACGGCACGAAGGCGGTGCGCGGCTGGACCGCGGCGAGGGCCCCCGTGATGGCGAGCTGGGGACCGAACCACTGGGCCGGGTGCGGCTCGAGGGCGGGAGCGACGAGGATGAGCCCGGCGATGGGTAGTTCCGGGCGCGCGGCCGCCGCCAGAGCCGGGATCGATCCGAGGCTCTCGCCGAGAAGGAAGACCGGCTGACCGGCGTCGCGTTCGTGCATCACGTCGATCATCCGCGTGACGTCGCCGGCCATCACCGGGGCCGGAGCCAGGCGGCCGCGTTCGCCTTCCGAGAGACCGTGGCCGCGCAGGTCGAGCGCGTAGACGGTGACGCCGAGGGGATTGAGCGCCTCCGCCACGACGTGATAGGGAGCGCCTTCGAAACCGATGCCGTGCAGGACGAGGAGTGACGCGCAGGCGGTGCCTTCGGCGGGCCAGCGGTGATAGTAGAGAACGAGGCTGTCGCTGGAGTAGGATCCCGTCGAACGGTCCCGCAGGGCGATCGCGCGGTGGGCGGCGAAGACCGCCGGGTCCTCGATCCGCACCGGCGCGCAGGATGACGCGATGAGGAGCAGGAGGATCAAGGAGAGGAGGATGGGTTTGACGGGCCGCGTGGTCACCGGGAAAGCGTAGCAAAAGAAACACCGAATCCCAAACCCCAAATCCCAAACCCCAAATCCCTGATCCCTATTCCCAGATTTCCCTACTCTCCGCCCGGGCCCGGGGCTAATCTCCTCCCATGATCGAGATCCTCTGGCAGAAAAGCGGCGAGATTCGCGCCCTTTCCGTCGACGAGCTGAGGCGGGTTCATCCCGTCGCCGAAGGCACGCTATGGATCGACCTCGGCGCGCCGACCGCCGGCGAGATGAAGACGGTCCTCGAGGAGATCTTCGCGTTCCACCCGGTCACGATCGAGGACTGCCGCGGCTTCGTGGACCATCCCAAGATCGACGAGTACGGCGACTACCTCTTCCTCGTCTTCCACACGCCCTTCTACCACGAGGAGGAGCTCCGGCTCTCGACGTGGGAGATGGACTTCTTCATCGGGAGAAACTTCGTGGTGACGAACCACCTGAAACCCGTGCCCTTCATCCCCGAGATCCGCGAGAGGTTCCGCTCGGACGCCGCCGCCTTCCCGGATCCCGGCGTCCTCGTCCAGAGAATCCTCGACAGCGCGCTCCGCAGTCACCCCGGCGTCCTGGCGCGCTTGGGAAGGAAGCTCGACGAGGTGGAGCGCGAGGTCTTCACCGGCGTGGAACACGACACGATCAACGACATCTACAAGATCAAGAGGAACCTCTCGCTCATGCGCAAGGTCGTCCTTCCCCAGATCGAGGTTCTCTCGGAACTCCTCAAGTACGAGAAACGGTTCTTCACCTCCGCCAGCGCCGCCTACTTCAACGACCTCCTCAACGACCTCCAACGCACCCGCGGCCTGACCGAGTCCTACGTGGAGATGGCCAACGATACCTTCGATGCCCACCTCTCGCTCTCCTCGCACCGGATGAACCGCATCATGCGCCGCCTCACCGTCATCACCACGATCTTCATGCCCCTGACCGTGGTCGCGGGTGTCGGGGGCATGTCGGAATACACGATGATGACGCAGGGCGTGCCGTGGCCCGTCTCGTATGCAATCTTCGTCCTTCTCCTGCTCGTCATGGGCTTTATCACCTATTGGATCTTGAAACGTCTCAAGTGGGTTTGAACCTTTTCGCTTGATTGTCACTCGCCTTGTCGTCATAATGCCATCGTGACGAACGAGGATGCCAGAATGCCCCCAAGCCAGGAGAAGCTTGCCGATTTAGGCGCGCTGACTTCCGGATTGGTCCACGAGTTGAGGAATCCCTTGAATGCGATCAAGGCGAATCTTCAGCTGATGGAGGAGGACATGGTTCGGGACGAAGGAGAGGACGGTCCCCACGGGCGGCGGGTTCGCCGGCTCCTTTCCGAAGTCGACCGGCTCGACAAGATTCTCTCCGATTTTCTCGCCTTCGTCCGCGGCGGCGAGCTGAGACGCCGGTCGGTCGACCTCTCCAATCTCCTCCAGGACGTCGTCACTCTCATCACCCCCCAGGCCGACTCCCAGAAAACGACCGTCCTGTCGGATCTTTCCGAGAGCGTCACGGCGGAGGTCGACGTGGAGGCCCTGAAGCAGGCGGTGATGAACCTCTGCATGAACGGCCTGCAGGCGATCCAGGATGCTGGCGCGCCGGGGGGGACGCTCATCGTGCGCCTCTCGAGGGGCCAACGGGGGAGCGAACCGGCGGCGGTCATCGAGGTGACCGACACCGGCCGCGGCATACCCCGCGAGGATCTCGAACGGATCTACGATCTCTTCTTCACCACGCGCAAGGGGGGGACCGGCATCGGTCTCGCCGTCGTCTCCCGCATCGTCTCTTCGCATGGCGGCGAGATCCGCTGCGAGAGCGAGCCGGGACGCGGCACGTCGTTCCGCATCCGCCTGCCGGCGCTCACGGAGGCATAGCCTCGGGGAGGCACATCATGGCCACCATTCTCGTCATCGACGACGACCAGGGATCACGCGACGTCATCGTGGAGGTTCTCGACGGCGAGGGACACCGCGTCGCCTCCGCCGCCTCGGGCCCCGAGGGCCTGGAAAAAATCCGCGCCAACGAGTATGACCTCATCGTCACCGATCTCGTCATGAGCGACGTCGACGGCATGCAGATTCTCGCCCAGGCGCGCGCGCAGGAGCGGCCCGCCGAGGTCATCATCCTCACGGGCTACGGCTCGGTCGAAACCGCCGTCGAGGCGATGAAGAAGGGCGCGTACCAGTATCTGAACAAGCCCCTGAACATCAAGGAGCTGAGGGAGGTCGCGCGGAAGGCCCTCGAGAAGGGCGAATTGGCCCGCGACAACATCGCCCTCCGGAAGTCGATCGACGAGCGATTCGGCCTGGAGAACCTGATCGGCCACGCCCCGGCGATGCAGGACCTCTTCGCGCGCGTGCGCCAGATCGCGCCCACCGCCGCGACGGTTCTCGTCACCGGCCCCTCCGGCACCGGGAAGGAGCTGGTCGCGCACGCGATCCACAACAACTCGCCGCGCCGCCACCGCCCCTTCCTCGCCTTCAACTGCGGGGCCCTGACCGAGAACCTGATCGAGAGCGAGCTCTTCGGCCACGAGAAGGGGGCCTTCACGGGCGCGATCTCCGACCGCAAGGGCTACTTCCAACTCGCCGACACCGGGACGCTTCTTCTCGATGAGATCGGCGAGATGCCGCTCCACACCCAGGTCAAGCTGCTGAGGGTTCTGGAGACGCGCTCCTTCTTCCGCGTCGGCGGGTCGAAGAAGATCGACGTGGACGTGCGCGTGATCGCGGCGACCAACCGCGACCTCGAGACTCTCATCCGCGAGGGGAAGTTCCGCGACGACCTCTACTACCGCCTCAACGTCGTCTCGCTCCGCGTCCCTCCGCTCGCCCAGCGCCGCGAGGACATCCCCCTGCTCATCGACGCCTTCCTCAGGGAGTTGAACGCCCGCCACGGGCGCGCGATCAAGGGCTGCACGAAGGAGGCGCTCGAGATCTTCCAGCAATACGCCTGGCCGGGCAACGTGCGGGAACTCAAGAACCTTCTCGAGAATCTCGTCATCACCGTCTCCGGCGAGACGATCGACGTCTCCCACCTGCCCTCGTCATTGACGGGGCGGGAGCGGGTCGAGGGGGCTTCGAGCGTCTACTTCCCGGACGGCATGTCGATGGAGGAGATCGAGCGGGAGGTCATCCGCGTCGCGCTGGCACGGACCGGAGGCAACAAGAAGCGGGCCGCGGAGCGGCTCGGCATGAGCCTGAGGACGTTCCACAGGAAGGTCAAGGAGATCTGAGGGCGGAACGCGGCGGGGCCGCCCCCCTCTGATCCGAGTGTCAGTTGAACGCCCCGAAAAAAGTCATTTTGTCACCGTGAGCCATCTGCCTCGCTGAAAAACCGTCACTTCAACCGCTTTCGAGTTGGTACGTTCGGTGCATCGAGAATGGGCCGGAAGAACATGAGGCGCACGATTCTCATAGCCGACGACGAGGTTCCGAACCGGATCGCGCTTGGAGAAGCCTTCGAGCGGCGCGGTTACCGGGTTCACCTGGCCGCGGACGGCCGCGAGGCCGTCGAGATCGCGCGCTCCGAGCCGGTCACGATGGGCATCTTCGACTACATGATGCCGCGCCTGGGCGGCGTCGGCGCCTTGAACGAGCTGCGCCGTCTCTCGATTCAGCTTCCGGTCGTCATCACGACCTCGATGAGGGACGAGCGGATCCGCGACGAGGCGCTGGAGTGCGGGGCGCGGGGATTCTTCTGGAAGCCCCTGGACCTCGCGACGATCCGGGATTGCGTGAAGTCCCTGATCGGCGAGGAGACGACGCTGGCGGTGCGTGCGCCGACGTCGATCTCCATCACGGTATTGGCGAAACGGTAGGAGGAGAGAGATGAGCAAGATCATCGGGATCGATTTGGGCACGACGAATTCCTGCGTGGCGGTGATGGAGGGCGGCGAGCCGGTCGTCATCGCCAACGCCGAGGGCGGGCGCACGACCCCGTCCATCGTGGCGTACACGAAGGACGGCGAGCGGCTGGTCGGCCAGGCCGCGAAGCGCCAGGCCGTGGTCAACCCCGAGAACACCGTCTTCTCCATCAAGCGCTTCATGGGGCGCCGCTTCGGCGAGGTCCGGGAGGAATCGAAGAGGATCCCGTACCGCGTCGCGGAGCACGAGAACGGCGACGCCCACGTGGACGTGAGGGGCAAGAAGTACAGCCCGCCCGAGATCTCCGCGATGATCCTGCAGAAGATGAAGCAGACGGCCGAGGACTACCTCGGCGAGAAAGTGACTGAGGCCGTCATCACGGTTCCGGCCTATTTCAACGACGCCCAGCGCCAGGCCACCAAGGACGCCGGCCGCATCGCGGGACTCGACGTCAAGCGCATCATCAACGAGCCGACGGCCGCCGCGCTTGCCTACGGCCTGGACAAGAAGAAGAACGAGAAGATCGCCGTGTATGATCTCGGCGGAGGCACCTTCGACATCTCGATCCTGGAGATCGGCGACGGCGTCGTGGAGGTGAAATCCACCAACGGCGACACGCACCTCGGCGGCGACGACTTCGACGTCCGCGTCATGGACTACCTCGCCGACGCCTTCAAGAAGGAGTCGGGCATCGATGTCCGCTCCGACCGCATGGCCCTGCAGAGGCTGAAGGAGGCCGCTGAGAAGGCCAAGATCGAGCTTTCTTCATCCGCGCAGACCGAGGTGAACCTGCCCTTCATCTCCGCCGACGCCTCGGGCCCCAAGCACCTCGTCCAGACCGTGACGCGATCGCAGTTCGAGCGGCTCGTCGAGGACCTCGTCGAGCGGACGGCCGAACCGTGCCGCAAGGCGCTTTCCGACGCGGGCTACCAGGCCTCCGACATCGACGAGGTCGTGATGGTGGGCGGCGCCACGCGCATGCCCTGCGTCGGCGTCATGGTGAAGAAGATCTTCGGCAAGGAGCCGAATCGCAGCGTGAACCCGGACGAGGTCGTGGCCGTCGGCGCCGCCATCCAGGGCGGCGTTCTCTCCGGCGACGAGAACCTCAAGGACATCCTGCTCCTGGACGTGACGCCCCTCTCGCTGGGCGTGGAGGTCGAGGGAGGGCTCATGAACGCGGTCATCCCCCGCAACACCACGATCCCGACGAAGAAGCAGCAGGTCTATTCGACCGCCGCCGACAACCAGCCGGGCGTGGAGATCAACGTCCTCCAGGGCGAGCGTTCGCTCGCGCGGGACAACAAGTCCCTCGGCACCTTCAAGCTCGACGGCATCCCCCCGGCTCCGCGCGGCGTCCCTCAGATCGAGGTGACCTTCGACATCGACGCCAACGGCATCCTGCACGTCTCCGCGAAGGACAAGGCCACGGGCAAGGAGCAGTCGATCAAGATCACCGCCTCCTCCGGCATGTCCAAGGACGAGGTCGAGAAGGCCGTGAACGAGGCGAAGGCCCACGAGGCGGAGGACAAGAAGCAGCGCGAGGAGATCGAGACGGTCAACCAGGGCGAGCACGAGCACTACGCGACGGAGAAGATGCTGAAGGAACTCGGCGAGAAGATGTCGTCGACCGAGAAGGAGTCGATCGAGGGCGCGAACAAAAAGCTCCGCGAGGCGGTCGACGCGAAGAACGCCGCCGACGTGAAGAAGGCCCTCGAGGCTTTGCGCAAGGTCCGCGACGAAGCGGTGGCGAAGGCCTACCAGGCGGCGGGCGGAGCGGGACCGGTCCCGCCGGGCGCCGCCGGGCCCGCGCCGGAGTCTTCGGGCGGCACGGAAAATGCAAAAAACCCTTCCTCGGGTGAAAAGGTCGTGGACGCGGACTTCGAGGTGAAGTCTTGACGCGACACGAGATCTGAATCTTCGAGGAGACGACATGACGACGATGGCGCTGGCCGTTGCGAGCTGGGAAATCGGTTCGGGTGAAGGAGAGAAGACCATGAAGTGGGCGCTCAAGCTGTTGATCGGTCTGGCCGTCGTTCTCATGCTCGCTCTCCTCGGCTCCGCCTCCTGGTTCGCCTACGACCGTTTCGCCAGGGGGAGCGGGTCCGAGCCCTTCGCTCCGCGTCCCGCGGCGGACCTCCGCCCGGCCGGCGCGATTTCGCTCCTCGATGCGCAGTCCGAGGTCGTGAAGGCGGCGGAGACCGTCATGCCGGCCGTGGTCTCCGTAGAGACAAAGCAGAAGTACACCATTCCGGGCTTCCAGCACCCCTTCATGAACGATCCCTTCTTCCGCCGCTTCTTCGGCGACCGCCTCCCGTCCCAACCGGATCGAGAGGGCGTCAGCCAGGGCCTCGGCTCGGGCGTCATCGTCGATTCGAGCGGGCTGGTGATCACGAACCACCACGTGATCGACGGGGCGGACGAGATCGTGGTGAAACTGGCGAACGGGAAGGAGTTCCCGGCGACGGTCTTGGGCTCGGACCAGAGGATCGACATCGCGGTGCTGAAGATCACGGGATCGGCGCCCTTCCCGGTGGCGCCCCTGGGGAATTCCGACGAGATGAAGGTCGGGATGTTCGTCCTCGCCTTCGGCACGCCCTTCAACCCGAATCTCTCCCAGACCGTCACCATGGGCATCGTCTCGGCCCTCGGCCGCAGCGGCCTGGGGATCGAGCAGGTGGAGAACTTCATCCAGACGGACGCGGCGATCAACCGGGGCAACTCCGGGGGACCGCTGGTGAACTTGAACGGCGAGGTCGTGGGCATCAACGTGGCGATTGCCACCAACGGCGACCAGGGCAACGCGGGCATCGGCTTCGCGATTCCCATCAACTCCGCCCGTCACTCGCTCCAGTCGATCGTGGCGCACGGCCGCGTGATCCGCGGCTACCTCGGCGTTTCCATCCAGAACCTCAACGACGAGCTGATGCAGAGCCTCGGGCTGGAATCGACCCGGGGCGCTCTCGTCACGGAAGTGGTGGAGGGGAGTCCGGCGGAGAAGTCGGGACTGAGGGCCGGCGACGTGATCCTGAAGTGGAACGGGTCGGACGTGGCCTCCGCCTCAGGTCTCACCGACGCGGTCGGCCGCACCGCGGTGGGCGCCCGCGCGGTCCTGACGATGGTCAGGGACGGGGCGACGAAGGAGATCGAGGTCACGGTCGCCGAGCGGCCCGACGAGACCGGCGACCGCATCGGCGGAAGCGTCGACCCCCGGGGATCCTCGGTCGAGAAGCTGGGACTCTCGGTGAAGTACGTCGAGGGCGAAGAGGCGAAGGAGAAGGGCCTTCCCGCTTCCGGCTGCCTCCTCGTCACCGGCGTCAAGGACGGCTCGCTTGCCGAGGAACTGGGTATCGAGGAAGGGGCCGGCATCCTCCAGGTCGACGGCCAGGCGGTCAAGACGGCCGAGGAGTTGAAGAGGCTGCTCGGGCGCGAGGGCCGGCACAGGATCCTCCTGAGGCAGAACGGATCGAATCGCTTCATCGCCTTCTCGCTCTGATTCCCTAAGGCCCGGGGGCGTCGCCGCGCGAGCGGGGACGCCCCCCTTTTTGGTCCTTGCATCAAATCGGACTGATCGGGTATCATTTGCCGCGTGGACGGGCGCGACCCGTGAACGATTTTCTTACCGAGGAGGGTAGCATGGCTCAGAAACTGGGCGTGTACAGGTGCGAACTGTGCGGGAACATCGTCGAGGTCTTCTCGGCGGGCGGCGGAACCCTGGCCTGCTGCGGTCAGCCTATGGCGTTCTTGAACGAGAACACCGTCGACGCGTCGAAGGAGAAGCACATCCCGGTCGTCGAGAAGGCGCCGGGCGGGATCAAGGTGAAGGTCGGGAGCGTCCCTCATCCCATGGAGGAGAAGCACTACATCCAGTGGATCGAGGTCATCGCGGGGGAGAAGGTCTACCGCGAGCACCTGAAGCCCGGCGCGGCGCCGGAAGCCGTCTTCCCGATCCAGGATGAGAACGTCGTCGTCCGGGAATACTGCAACCTCCATATCGAAGGAGATGCATAGTGCGCCAGATATGTAGTTGAATTCATTCATGCTTTG
>CAZWVM010000039.1:0-22317 GCA_964637705.1 uncultured bacterium | reverse complement strand
GCGGCGAGATGGCCCCGAACGCGGCGGCCGGCGCCGGTCCCGCGGCCGCGACGGTCACCGTCGAGGAGAGCCAGGAGAACACGCTGACCCTCTCGGAGGGTGCCAGCGTCCGCGACCTCGTCCGTTCCCTCAACGCCATCGGCGCCACGCCGCGCGACATCATCGCGGTCATCCAGGCGGTCGCTCAGGCGGGCGCGCTGCACGCGGAGCTGGAGTTCATATGATCCCGGTCAACATGATCGACGCCCGCTACGCCTCGCTCCAGGAGCGGGCATCCGCGGTCCGGCGGTCGGCGGGATCCCCCGCGCCGGAGGAGTCCTCCGCTTCCGACGCGCCGTCCTCTCTCCGGATCGTACGCTCCCCCGAGCAGGCCGCCCGGCTCTACGAGCAGGCGTCCACGCCCGAGCAGCGGAAGATCCGCGAGACCGCCGACGACTTCGTCTCGATCCTCTTCGGGATGCTCTTCAAGGAGATGGACAAGACGGTCGAGCGGACCGGGTTTTTGGACGGCGGCGAGACGGAGGAGATGTTCCGGTCGTTCGTCTACGACGAGTACGCCAAGAAGGCCTCCACCCAGGGCGGCAACGTCCTCACGCACCGCGTCTACGAGATGCTGTACGAGGCGAACGCGAGCCGCCGCGGGGCGTCGGCCGCCGCACCGGCCGCGACGGCCCCGGCACCGTCCGCGACGCCCGAGCCCTGAGCGCGCGTTTCTCCTGGTTCCGGACCGGGGCCCGCCCCCGGATCCTGGGCCACCGCGGCGTCATGGGTCTCACCCCCGAGAACACACTCGTCTCCTTCCGCCACGCGATCGATCTCGGTTGCGAGATCCTCGAACTCGACGTCCATCTCTCCCGCGACCGGGAACTCGTCGTCATCCACGACGAGACGGTGGACCGCACCACCGACGGGCACGGCGCCGTGACCGCGATGACGGCCGCCGAATTGAAGCGCCTCGACGCGGGAAGCCGATTCTCGCCCGAGTTCGCCGGCGAGCGGATCCCCCTGCTCGGCGAGGTGCTCGACCTCCTGAAGGATCTCCCGACGGCCCTGAACATCGAGATCAAGAACGGGCCGGTCTTCCACGAGGGCATCGAGTTGAAGGTCGCGGAGGCGGTGACGGAGGCGCGCATGGCGGATCGCGTCGTCGTCTCCTCCTTCGATCACGCGGTGCTGCCCCTGGTGAAGGAGGCCCTGCCGGAGGCCCGGGTCGCGCCCCTGGTCGTCTCCCGGCTCCACGAGCCCCTCGCCTACCTCCGCCGCCTCGGCGCCGACGGTTTTCACCCGCGATGGAACATGGTGACGCCCGAACTGGTCGAGGAACTCCACGCCCACGGCCTCTTCGTCAACACCTGGATCGTCAACGACCGCGCCGGGTTCGAGCGGATGACGGCCTGGGGCCTCGACGCCGTGGGCACGAACGACCCCGGAAGGATCCGCGCTTCCTCTCTCTGATCCGCGACGGACCCGGGCGAACTACCGCTCCCGCCGGGAGTCCCTCTCCATCCTCTTCTTCGTCTCCCAGAGCGCCAGGGGCGCGACGAGGAGAAGCCAGAACCCGGCGAAGAGGATGATGAGGGGGCCGTGGAAGAGCGGGACGAGGGGTTCGTGGAAGAGCCGGAACGAGACGACCGACTGGAAGGTGGCGCTCAGGTTGAAGGTCCCGTGCATGACCATGGCGAGGGCGGCGGAGACGGGGGCGATCGCCTGGGCCCAGCGGCGGCTCGAGGCGCGGTTCTTCAAGAAACCCATCACGGCGCCCGTCGTGGCCGTGAAGGAGCCGTGTCCCAGGGCGCAGATGACGGACCGGTAGAGCATGAAGAGGAGCCAGTAGCCCGGGGTCACGTCGTCGACGCCGGGCGTCACGTTCACGGTGAAGTAGAGGAAGTTCTCGACCGCGGCGAAGCCCATCCCGACCGCGAAGCCGTACAGCATCCCGTCGTAGGTGTCCTCCATCTCGTGGTGCCCGGCCAGAAGCACCAGCCCCGCGCCCTTGAAGAACTCCTCCACGACCGGCGCCCCGAAGACGGCGGTCAAGAGTTCCGCCGCCTGCTCACCGACGGTCACGGCGCCGAGGATGCCCAGGATCGTGTTCGCGATGAAGGAGAAGAAGCTCGAGGATGCGCCCCAGAGGAAGAGCGAGACGATGACGCGCTTCGGTTCGCGCTCGAAGACGTCGAGGAGCCAGAGCGCGGCCACGTAGGCGACGGGGAAGAGGATCGCGACGCCGCCGGCCGCCGCCACGAGGAGGAAGGCCTCGAGGCCGCGCTGGCCGAGGCAGACGAGGATGGAGAAGACGACGAGCAGGCCCGCGAGGGCGGACTCGACGAGCCAGGTGGCGGGGTGGGTCATGAGGATCCCGACTTGGTCGAGAAGGGGACGGCCGGCGAGGCGGGGAGCGAAGAGGGTGCGGAGGTTGTATTCCTCGGCGGTGCGGACCATCGGGGCCGGGGATTACCCGGCCAGCACCTGCTCGAAGACCGCCATCTTGGAGTAGACCCGGTTCTCGGCCTGGTCCAGTACGACCGAGTTCGGCCCGTCGAGAACCTCGTCGGTGATCTCGTCGCCGCGGTGCGCCGGGAGGCAATGCAGGACCTTCGCGCCGGGGCAGGAGGCCATCGCTTTCGCGTTCAGCTGGAAGGCGCGGAACGTCCTTTTGCGCTCCTCGGCCTCGTTCTCGAAGCCCATCGAGGCCCAGACGTCGGTGTAGACGAAGTCGCTGCCCTTCAAATCGATCATGTCGTGCGAGCAGACGATGCGCGCGCCGAGCTGCCGCGCGCACGCGAGCACCTGCTCGCCGGGCCGGTGCTTCTCCGGGCCGATCCAGCGGAACTCGGTACCGGTGAGAGCGGCCGCGATCATCAGGGAATGGGCGACGTTGTTGCCGTCGCCGACGAAGGAGAGGACGCCGGAGCCGGGCTTCCAACCCTGCTCGCGCATCGTGAGGAAGTCGCCGAGC
This sequence comes from uncultured bacterium, assembly GCA_964637705.1. Classification (GTDB taxonomy): domain Bacteria; phylum UBA8481; class UBA8481; order UBA8481; family UBA8481; genus CAZWVM01. Next base: position 19,358 of record CAZWVM010000039.1, on the reverse strand, counting down.
GCCTGGCAGGGATGCTCGTGGTCGGAGAGGCCGTTGACGACCGGCACGCCCGCGTGCTCGGCCAGCTCCAAAACGTCCGCGTGCGAGTAGACCCGCGCCAGGATTCCGTCGACGTATCGGCCCAGGACCGCGGCGACGTCGCGCGTCGATTCTCTTTTCCCGAGCCCGATCTCCTGCGGCGAGAGGTAGAGCGCGCGTCCTCCCAGGTGGTGCAGGGCCATCTCGCAGGAGACGCGGGTGCGGTTGGAGGGCTTCTGGAAGAGCATGGCCACGGTGCGCGGCGAAGTGTGCGCGTCCGTCGCGCCGAGGATCCGGTCGACGCGCCCGGACTTGACCTGCGCCTTCCAGGCCGCGGCCCGCTCGATCAGCCGGCCGAACGATTCCGGCGTCTCGCCGGCGATGGAGAGGAAATTCCGCGTCATGGGATCAGGCGATCGCCGGGAGCAGGGTGTCGAGCAGCTTGACGCATTGGTTCTCGGAGACGATGAGCGGCGGGGCGAGCCGGATGACCTTCTCGCCGGCCGTGCCGATCACGAACCCTTTCTCCAGCATCCGCGGCACGTAGGGAGCCGCGGGGCGGTCGAGCTCGATGCCGATGAGGAGGCCCCGGCCCCGCACCTCGACGACGCTCGAGGGCTTCCGCGCGAGGATGCGGTCCATGAGGAAGCGCCCCATCGCCTCGGCCCGCTCGACGAGCTGGTCGTTGAGGATCGTCTTCAGGACCGCGATCGCGACGGCCGTGGCGAGGGGATTCCCGCCGAAGGTCGAGGCGTGGGTCCCGGGCACGAACCCGGCCGCGAGCTTACCGGTGGCCACGAGCGCCCCGATCGGCACGCCGCCGCCGAGGCCCTTGGCGAGCGTCATGGCGTCGGGCGCCGCGCCGGAATGCTCGTAGGCGAAGAGCTTGCCGCACCGCCCGATGCCGGTCTGAACCTCGTCGTAGATGAGGACGAGACCCTCCTCGTCGCAGAGCGCGCGCAGGTCGCGCAGGAACTCGTCCTTCGCCGGTATGACTCCGCCCTCGGCCTGGACCGGCTCCACGATGACCGCGCCGATCGTCGCGTCGCCCTTCACGGCTTTCCGGACCGACTCGATGTCGTTGTAGGTCGCGGTCGTGAAGCCGGAAGGCAGGGGAGAGAATCCGTCGTGGTACTTCGCCTGGCCGGTCGCGGCGAGGGCGCCGAGGGTTCGGCCGTGGAAGGAATTGGCGAAGGAGAGAACGGTCTTCTTCTCGGGCTTTCCCGCCACCTTCTCCTGGTAGCGCCGCGCGAGCTTGATCGCGCCCTCGTTCGCCTCGGTGCCGGAGTTGCAGAAGAAGATCTTGTCGCCGAACGAGAGATCGGAGAGGTAGCGGGCGAGCTTCACCTGGTTCGGAATGTGGTAGAGGTTGGAGGTGTGGATGAGCTCGGCCGCCTGGGCCTGGATCGCGCCGACGACGGCCGGGTGCGAGTGGCCGAGGGAACAGACGGCGAGTCCGGCGAGGAAATCGAGGTACTCCCTGCCGTCCGCGTCCTCCAGGAGGAGCCCGCGGCCCTTGACGAAGGCCACCGGCTGTCGCCCGTATGTCGACATGACATGCTTCTCGGCCTCGAGAATGATCTCCTCGTTCTTCGTCATCTTCGCATCAACCTTTCCATCCGCAATACGCTGCCGCTAGTGCCTGACGACCATCGTGCCCACGCCTTCGGAGGTGAAGAGCTCGAGAATGAGGGAGTGCGGCACGCGGCCGTCGATCACGTGGACGGCCTTGACGTCCGACTCCAGGGCGACCCTCGCCGCCTCCAACTTCGGGATCATGCCCCCGGAGATGATGCCGTCGCGTTTCAGACCCTCGATCTCGCCGAGCTTCAGCTCCGAGATGACGCTCTCCGGATTCTTCACGTCCCGCAGGATCCCCTTCTGGTCGGTGAGGAAGATGAGCTTCTCCGCGGCAAGCGCGCCGGCGATGTGCGAGGACGTGGTGTCTCCGTTGATGTTCAACATGCTGCCGTCCGGGGCCATGCCGGTGGGGGCGACGACCGGGAGGTAGCCGCACTTCAGGAGATCCTTCAGGATCGTCGCGTCGATCCGCTCCGGCTCTCCGACGAGTCCGAGATCGACCTCCTCGCCCTTCACCACGACCGGCCGGATCTTCTCGGCCCGGACGAGGTTGCCGTCGCGGCCGGAGAGCCCGACGGCTCGGCCGCCCGCGAGGTTGATCTCGGCGGCGATCGCCTTGTTGATCTTTCCGACGAGCACCATCTCCGTGATCTCCGCCGTCTCCTCGTCCGTCACCCTCAATCCCTCGATGAATTGCGCGGTCTTGCCCAGCCGTTTCATCATGCCTGAGATCTCGGGGCCGCCGCCGTGGATGAGCACCGTCTGGATCCCGACGGTCTGCATGAGCACGAGATCCTCGCAGAGGCTCTTGCGCAATTCAGGCTCGATCTGGGCGCTGCCTCCATACTTGATGACGATGGTGCGCCCCGAGAGCTGCCGGAAGAACGGGAGAGCCTCGATGACCGCCTGGCATTTCTCGAAGATGTCCATGATCGGCGAGTCTAGCAAGGGGGAGGGGGGGATGCAAATGGAGGAACGGCCCTTGATCCCCGGAAGTTGATTTGCCACCGAGGCACGGAGACAGCTATGGAATTCCTTTTAATCCACCTTCAGGCGTGGTACAAGGAGTTTCGGACTTTCACCCACCGGGTGAAAGTCGACTTCCGTAGACAACGAGGACTTGACATGGGAAGGAACCCGAACCGGCTTTCCTTCGAACTCGACCCCGAACCCGATGATTCCCTCATCACCGCGCATGCCGGACTGCCGCTGGTCGCGGAGATGTTCCGCGCCTCCGGCGGCGCGGCCGAGACGGGCCGGCTGCTCAAGCACAAGAGGAAGTTCCTCGGACTCACTCCGTCTGAGATGCTCGAATCCGTCTTCTGCCTCTGGACCTCGGGAGGCGAACGATGCGAGGACTTCGACGACCGACAGGATGTCGGTCGCAGGACCTGATCCTGGTCGACGAATATCGTGACGGCAACGTTCCGGCGGGAAGCGGCAACGGGCGTGTCGTCGCCCGCGCGCTCGAACAACTCCCGACCCTCGGAGGCCCGCAGGGATGCGAGGCCGGGGCGACCGAAATCTCCCCTCAATCACCTCTTCTCCGGGGATTCAGGACGGCCTTTCGTGCCGCCGGAGTCACCCGCGCCGCAAGAGGCGGGACTTGAGCGTGGCGGCATAGGAGAGGAGGCCGTTCAGGTCATCCCGGGTGACCAGGCCGGTCACCCGTCCTCCGAGGACCAGCAGGAATAGACCTGCAACCGCACCAACGGCGCGGCCCGTCCCGCCTTCCACCAGGATCGCGACGCCGGCCCATGCGCCGGCAGCCGCTGCATTCAAAAGGAGATGGGCGCAGAGGACGCGCCGTGCGCCCGCCCTGGCGCGTAGGTACAGGAACGAGACGCCCACGGACCACGCCAGCTCCGTCACGACCGTCATGACGGCCGCCCCGATCGCCCCGTGGAGGGGAATGGCCCAGAGATTGCCCGCCACGTTCAATACGAGCGCGGCGGCCGCGAGCCCGTTGTTGTAGGCGTAGCGCTTGTCGGCGAAGACGAGCGTGTGCCAGGAATAGGCCCATGCCGAGAGGGGAAGCGTCCAGGCGAGGATTGCCATGACCGGGCCGGAGTCGGCGTAGGTGGGGCCGAAGAGGAACGTGATCACGGGCGTGGCGAAGGCGCAGAGCGGCAGCGCGAGGAGCGACATGGCGAGGGGGATGAGACGCGAGGCGCGATCGACGGAGCGCCAGGCACCCTCCCGGTCGCCGCCCGTCCACCGCGCGACCACGATCGGCATGAGACTGGCGCCCAGGATGCCGGGGAAGGTGAGGAGGGGCTCGACGAGCCGGAACCCGGCGGCATACTTGGCGACCATCGACTCGCCCGACATCCTCATCAGCATGAAGACGTCAACGCGGAAATAGATCATGGTGAGAATGTTCCAGAGGCCGAAGGGGATGAGCCCGGCCATGAGTTCCCCCGCCGGAAAGGCCTCGGCCCCGGCACCCCGTCGAGCGGCGCGTTGCAGCGCTTCGCGAAGCAACCGCGCGACCAGGAGGACGGGCACGATGATTTCGATGGCCAGCACGACGGCGAGGGGGGCCGCGATCGCCAGTGCGACGACCAGCGCGGCGATGACGAGAAGTCGATTCTGCCCCGCCCAGAGCGCCGGCTTCCAGTTGTCGAGTTCCGCCTGGAACGGCGTCAGGGCGACGCCGTGGAACTGAATCAGGATGCCGACGGACGCCAGCGCGAAGAGCGTCGGGGGCAGGTGGCGATACAGGGTGAACCAGGCTCCCGCCGAGAGAAGAATGCCGGCGGCCGACAGCCAAAGGCGGATGCCGAGGAGACGGGGCAGGGAGGCGGCCATGCGCGCGGGATTCTCCGACCACAGCCGCACCGCCCCGTTCGTCGTGCCCATGTCCGTCAAGGTCGAGACCGTCATGACCCAGATCATGACGAAGGAGTAGAGCCCGAATTCCTCGGGGGTCAGGATGCGGACGAGCAGCCAGAGGATCGCGAAGCTGGCGAGTTTCTGGAAGAGACGCGATCCGAGGAGAATGCCGGCGTTGTCGCTTATCTGGTCAAAGACGCGCATAGGTTCTCGATCCCGTCGACCGTTCGATCGAAAGCGAACCGGTCCTGGACGACCTTTCGCCCGGCTCGCGCCAGGTGCGCCCTGAGGGCGTCGTTCTCCATGAGCTTCCGAACGGCGGCGCCCAGCGCCCCGGCGTCGCCGGGCGGGACGAGGAGGCCGCAAGGCTCCTCTCCCTCCGGCCGAATCAACTCGGGGATGCCGCCGATCTCCGATCCGACGGGAACGCAACCGGCCGCCATCGCCTCCAGGATCGAGAGCGGGCAGGCCTCTTCTCCGACCGAAGGCAGGATCAGGACGGGATACCGTGCCATGATCCGGGAGACCTCGTGTCGCGGAACGCTTCCGAGGGAGCGAATGCGGTCGCTCGAGATGCGGCGGCAGGAGTCGATGTAGGAGGGATCACCCCCTCCCAGGTGATCCACGTCGATACCGGTTTCGGCCGCCACGTGCAGGCCCTTGAAGGGCGCCGCGCGTCCGACGAAGAGAGCGCGGTTCTCTCTTGCGGTCTCCACGAGCCCGTCGACGGGTGCCCGGACGCCGTTGTATACGACTTCCACCCGGCTCTCGTCCAGCCCGGCCTCGACCGTGATTTGTCCCAGTCGTCGCGAGACGGCCACCGCCTTCCATGGTCCCGCCAGGGCGGTGCGGAAAAACCGCCGGTTGACCGGCCCGAGGCGAGGATGGCCCAGGAAGTCCCGCAGCCAGGTGTCGTGGAGGTGAAGGAGAAGGGGGACCCCGGATCGGCCCAGGGTCCAGAGGATCGAATGCGAGAGGCCGGTGGGCGCATGAAGGGCGACGACGTCGGGAAGGATTCGGCGGAGCGCCCGCCGCGTGATCTCGGCGTTCGCGCCGTCGTAGTATTCCTCGGCCGCCAGGTGCCGCAGGCGACCGAGAGGACGGCGGGGGGGAGGACCGTGCAGGCGGAGGCCCCGAAGGACGCGCGCATCCCCCGGATCGTTTCGGCCCGACGTGAGGACGTGGACGCTGTGGCCTCGGGCCGCGAGAGCCTTCACCAGGTCGTGCACGACCCACTCGGCGCCGCCCCGCGTGTCGGGGGGATAGAGGTTCGAGACGAACAGGATCGAGAGGGGCTCCCGCATGCCGGAAGTATGAAGGGAAAAGACCGAAGTCAAAAGGGAAACGTCGCGACTGGAGCCGTAAGGGGAGGGCGGGCGGCTTGAAAAGGGAGAGATCGACGCCCGGCGGAGGCGCTCGCTCGGATCTCACGGGCTCGTCCCGGCGACGGCTTCCCGGCACGCTTCTTGCCTAGTAGTATGCCGGCGTGAGATGGACGGCAACGATTCTGGGCTTGTTGTTGGCCGGATGCTCTTTTCTGAAGCCGGCGGCGCCGGACGTGGGATTCGTGTCGCCGTCGATCCGCGGCCTGAAGGGGGGGACGCTCGCGGTTCTGCCCTTCGACAACCGCTCCGATGTCCTGGGTGCCGACTACCTTGTCGCCGACGAGTTCAACCTCAGGCTCGGTATGACGAACGAGTTCCGCATGGTGGAGCGGATCCGCGTGAAGGAACTCTTCGCGGAGCAGGATTTCGACCCGCGGCGGCTGGAGGACACGACGGCGGCACGGATCGGCCGGATGCTCGGCGCGCGCGCGGTCATCCTGGGGACGGTGACGAGGTATCGTCCGTTCAACCGTCCCCCCGAGGTGCCGATCGACGCCTTCCCTCTCCTGATGCCGGTGGAGACGGAGGAGGAGGCCGCGGTGGCTCTCGTCGCCAACACCGTGACCGCGCTTCTCGCTTTCGTCTCCATGAGGCAGCCGGTGGCGGAGGTCGGTGTGACCTTGAGGATGGTCGACGCGGAGACGGGCGAGATCGTCTGGCAGGCGCGGAACAGCTACCGCGGGGACGACAAGTTTCTGACGAAGCGCCGGCCGCGCGACGAGTGGGACCGCCTGAGGAAGGACGTGGTTTTCCTGACGGGCGTCCTGGCCTCGGATATGATCGAGACGCTGAAGTGACGGAGGTGTTCGCATGATGAAACGACTGATGCTCTGCCTGGCGATCCCGGGCGTCCTGCTCTCGGCCTGCGGGCCGGTGGCGCCGTACCGCACGAGCGGCTACTTCGTGGCGTCGCGCCTCCCCGCGCACGACGGAAAGACCCTGGCGGTCCTGCCTTTCAAGGGCGGGGCCAGCGATCCGGTCACGGACATCGCCAATCTCGAACTGGGACGCCTCAACCGTTGGAAGCTCGTGGAGCGCATCCGCGTGCAGGAACTCTACAACGAGCAGGATTTCGACCCGGAGCGGATCGACGACGCGACCGCGGTCCGGATCGGCCGGATGCTCGGCGCGGCCGGCGTCATTCTCGGGCAGGTCTACGAATACACGCGCGGCCGGTGCAGCGTATCCCTGCGTCTCGTGGACACCGAGACCGGCGAGCACCTCTGGCAGGCGCGCGATACGCTGGAGGCGTCGAACGTGGCCGTCCAGAAGCTGGCCGAGGACCGTTACGATTTCCAGCGCCTGAGGAAGGACCCGGAGGCGCTCGCGAGCGTGACGGTAAGAGAGCTGGTACGCACGATCAACGAGCGGTAGCCCGGGGTTCCTCTTGCCGTTCGAGGATTATCGCTCGATTTTCGAGGCTCGTTTTGCGATGATGCCGCGTGCGATGGAGATATCGGAACGAATGAGGAGCCGCCTCGCCCTGTCGCGCGCATGCACGGGCCCGGCCCTGCCGTTGGCGGTCTGCCTCGCGCTCTTCCTCGTCCTGCCGGCGCGCGCCGAGACGCGCCCCGTCCGCCGCGGCCCGGATCTCGCGTCGCGTTGGCAGGCCGCGGCCTCCGCGATCGGGTCGGTCGAGGTGTATGGCTCCATGACGGGCGAGGATATGCAGGTCGTGACCCTCGACGGTCTCTTCGGCGCCGGCGCCCTCTCCGTGGGCCTGGGCGGGGATTCCCGTCTTTCCTCCTGGACCACCTGGGTCCGGTTCGACGGTTTCGAGGCCGAGATCGAGGATCGGGCGACCGGCTGGATCCTGAGGAGGCGGCTCAGCGAGGCGAAGATTCCGATCGCGGAGGAGGGCGATCTTTTCGGGCTCCTGCCGCCGACGCGTCGTCCGCAGTTTCTCGGTGAAAACGAGCGCGGGGAGCAGACGTGGGAATACACGGTGAAGGACGGCGTCACATACCGCGTCTGGCTGGCGGCGGAGCCCCTGAGGATGATTCGCCGTGACGTGATCCGGCCGGGGGGATTCTACCGCACGACGTTTCTCTACCGCGAATTCTACGGGCTGACCCCGAATCTCTCCCTGCCGCGCACGATTCTCGTGGAGAACGACGCGGCGGAGCGATTGCTCACGATCGACATCCAGCGGTTCGCCGCGCGCCCCCCGGTGCCGCGCCTTTCGCCCCTGGACAATCGTCTCCGCACTCTCTACCGGATCGGCGAGTCCATCGTCGCCGACCCGGCGTTCCAGGCCGTGACGCGCGCGGCGGCTTCCGCGCCGCGCGACGGCGAGGAGCGCGGCGAGCTCTTCCGGCGCCTGGACCGCCTCGAGGATTCCCACGGCCTGCATCCCCTCATCGATTCCGTCCGAGCGCGGCTGGCGCTCGCCGCGGGCGACATCGGCCAGGCTGGCGCGGCCGTCCGGGCGGCCGCCTCCATGGGGCGGGGCGTGCTCCCCGTCTCGGCGCTCGTCGCCTCCGCCGAATACGCCGCGAGCGGCGATTCCACGTTCCTGGAAGAGGTCCTTCAGCGGGCCCTGCCGCGGTCGCGGGGTGGGTTGACGATGCGCGAACAGGCGACGCTGACCGAGGTCGCGGCGACGTCGGCGGCGGCGTACCGGTCGCGGGGCGAGAACGGGGCCGCGACCGCGACGCTCCGGCGCGCCTGGAACCTCGATTCCGACAACCGCGACCTCGCCTTTCTCGTCATCAACGCCCACCTCGACGCGGGCGAGACGTCCGCCGCGGCGCAGGCCGGGCGCCGCTTGCTCGCGGAGCGGGAAGGAGACCTCCGTTCTCTTCTCGCGGTCGGCGACCTTCTCGAGGGTCTCGGCCTCCACGACGAGGCGGAGTCCCAGTACCGGCGCTTCTCGGCGGTCTGGCCCGAGGAGCCGGTCGTGCCCCTGCGCGTCATCCGCTCCCTCCTGGCGCGTCGTCGCGTCGTCGAAGCCGAGGATACGATCGACGACCTGGTGATGAGGATCGAGCGGTGGGACCTGGAGGCTGAGCGCCGCGCGGAGATCGCGAACGAGATCGCGTGCATGCTCGCCGAGGCCGGAATCTCGCTCTACAAGGCCCGCAAGCTCGCCGAATACGCCTTGGCCGTGGATTCCGAGGATCCCTATTACCTCGATACCCTGGGGCTCGTGCACCTGCGCGCCGGGAACCGGATGGCCGCGGTGATGGCCTTCGAAAAGGCTCTGGCGCGGCTCGATGACCCGCGGATCCGCGAACACCTGAACCGGGCACGACGATAGTCCGTGGCCCGTCTTTTCGTCGTCGCCACGCCCTTGGGGAACCTGGGGGACCTTTCGCCGCGCGCGGCGGAGATTCTCCGGACCGTGAGCGTCGTCGCCTGCGAGGACACGCGCGTCACCCGCAAGCTCCTGGCGCACCTCGACGCGCATCCGCGGCTCCTCTCCGTCCGGGAGGAGAACGAAAGGAAGGGCGCGGAGGAGGTGCTCGCGGTCCTCGCCGGGGGCGGGGACGTCGCATACTGCTCGGACGCGGGCATGCCCGTCGTTTCCGATCCCGGCCGGGCGCTGGTCGAGGTCGTGCGCGGGGCCGGCCATGAGGTTTCGGTGATCCCCGGCCCTTCGGCTGTCACCACCGCGCTGGCCGCCTCGGGCCTCCCCGCCGACCGCTTTCACTTCGCCGGATTCCTGCCCGCGCGGCCGGCCGAGCGACGGCGCGAACTGGAGACGCTCCGCGCCCTCCGCGTGACCCTGGTCTTCTTCGAGGCGCCTCACCGGGCCGGGGAGTTCCTCGCGGAGGCCGCGGAGATCCTTGGCCCGCGCCGTGTCGCAGTCTGCCGCGAACTGACGAAGAAGCATGAGGAGATCCTCGCTTCGACGCTCGACGAGGCGGCCAAGCGCGAGGAGTGGCGGGGCGAATTGACGATCGTCGTCGCCGGCGCGCCGGAGGGTGAGGACCGGCCGGACGTCCCGGTCGAGGAATGGATCCGGCGGGAACTCGCGGCGCCGGACCGGCCGGGCCGGGCGAAGGAGATCGCGCGCGCCGCGGCCGCGCTCTACGGGATTTCCGGCAGCGAGGCGCACCGGCTCGTGCTCCGCGAGCGCGACAGGGTTCCTTCGGCGCGGTAGTATCCCGCGCATGAACTTTCTCTTCGTCTGCACCGGCAACACCTGCCGCAGCCCGATGGCCGAGGCGCTCATGCGCGCGGCCGTTGCCGGCCGTCACGCGGCGCGCTCGGCCGGGTTGAGCGCCTTTCCCGGTCTCCCGATGGCCTACGGTTCGCGCGAGGCGCTGCGCGAGATCGGGATCGACGCGGACGGAACGTCATCGACGCTCGACGCCGAGGCCGTGCGCTGGGCGGACCGGATCCTCGCCATGGAGGCCTGGCAGGCCGAGGAGATCCTCGGTCGATTCCCGGCCGCGGCCGGGAAGACGACGACCCTGGGGCGCTGGGCCGGCGCGGCGGACGAGGAGATCGCGGATCCCATCGGGGCGGGACTGGAAATCTACCGCAAAACGCGCGATGATATCGTCCGCCTCGTCCGACTCGGGATCGAGCGCGAATCCACAAGAGGGGAAGACCGATGAGCCTCATGACCACGCCCTTGACTGCCCTGCACCGCGCCCGGGGGGCGAGAATCGTGCCCTTCGCCGGTTACGAGATGCCCGTGCAATACGAGGGCATTCTCGCGGAGCACCGTGCCGTGCGCACGCGCGCCGGGATCTTCGACGTCGGTCACATGGGACACTGCCGCGTCACCTCGCCCGCGATCTCGCGCTTCCTCTCGCGGCCCCTGGAGAAGATCGCGGTCGGGAAGAGCTGCTATGCCCTCATCATGAACGAGGAGGGCGGCATCGTTGACGACTGCATCTCCTACCGCTTGGGCGAGAGCCTCTGGCACATCGTCCTCAACGCCTCGCGCAAGCAGGTCGACGTGGAAACGCTCCGGGACGTCGAACCGCGCTTCGACCTCGCGATGATCGCCTGCCAGGGACCGGACGTCGTGCCCGTGCTCGGGGAACTCTGCCCGCGCCGCGGATTCGCGGCGGAGATCGAGGTCCTGGGCGTGCCGGTGGAGTTGGCCGCGCGCACGGGCTACACGGGCGAGGACGGATTCGAACTGGTCGTCAGGCCTCAGAACGCCGAGCCCCTGTGGAAGGGTCTCCTCGAGCGGGGATTCGCCCCTTGCGGACTCGGAAGCCGGGATCTCCTGAGGATTGAAGCCGCGCTTCCCCTGTACGGCCAGGAGATCTCCGAGACGATCGATCCCTTCGAAGCCGGGCTGGGGTTCGCGGTGGATTTCGACAGGGGCGATTTCGTCGGGCGCGCGGCCCTCGAGCGTCGAAAGGTCGCGCCGACCCGCCGCCGCGCCGGCCTCAATGTGAAGAAGGGCTCGGTGCCGCGGCACGATCACGAGGTTGTGGACGCCTCCGGCCGCGTCGTCGGCGTCGTCACCTCCGGCACCTACAGCCCGCTTCTCGACCAGGGAATCGCTCTCGCGCTTGTGGATAAAGAATCCACACCCTCCGCCGTTCGAATCCGCGGCGTCGATTGTCAGGCCGTCGAAGTTGAGCTACCGTTCTATCGGAGACAGGTGAAGAAATCATGAGTGAGCACATCACGATCCCCGACGATCTTCTCTACACGAAGGAACACGAGTGGGTGAAGGCGGCGGCCGGCGTTCTGAGGATCGGCATCACGGATTTCGCCCAGCACGAGCTGGGCGACATCATCCACGTCGAACTGCCCGCGGCGGGGAAGGCGGTATCGACCGGTGAAGCGGCCGCCGAGATCGAGTCGGTGAAGTCGGTTTCGAGCGTCTATGCGCCGGCGGACGGCGAGATCGTCGGCGTCCACGAGGGCCTCGATCCGGTGCAGGTCAACAGCGATCCCTATGGCGAGGGATGGCTCTTCGATTTGAAGGCGCCCGTGCCCGAGGGGCTGCTGTCGCCCGCCGATTACCGGAAGCACATTGGATTGGACTGAAGCATAGCGCCGCCCGGGGGGACTGCCGGGGCGGATTTCATCGTCGGCAGAGACCGGGGAGCGGAACGTGAACTACCTTCCTCATGATGAGCGCGACCGCCGGGCGATGCTCGACGCGATCGGGCTCGCGGAAAACGACCTCTTCACCGCCCTGCCCGCGGCGGGTTCGGCCGCGTTCGCGGCGCTCGAGGAGGACGGGATTCTCGAGGCGACCGGCGCGCTGAGATGCCCTCCGGCCGCGCCTCCGCCTGCCGCGCTCGGCGTCGGGCCGTATCGCATCCCGGCCTGCGTCGACACGCTCTCCTCGCGCGGCGAGTTCGTCACCGCGTACACCCCCTACCAACCCGAGTGCTCCCAGGGGACGCTCGCGGCGATCTTCGAGTTCCAGACGCGGATCTGCCGGTTGACCGGGTTGGACCTCTCGAACGCCGGGCTGTATGACGGATCGACCGCGGCGGTCGAGGCGGTGCGGATGGCCCTGGCGGAGACGGGGCGGAGGGAGGTGCTCGTCGCGCGGTCGGTCGCGCCGGCGGTGCGCGAAGTCCTCGCCGCGCACAGGCTCGACAGCGTCATCACCGAGGTGCCCTTTGACCGGGGCACCGGCCGCATCGCCGACATAGCGCCGTTCCTGTCGGCAAATGCCGCGTGCCTGATCGTCGCCTCGCCGAACGTCTTCGGCGTGGTCGAGGAGGACCTCGCGGCCGCCTTCGCGCGCGCCGCCGCCGCCGGCGCGGTGCCGATTCAAATCTTCCACCCGCTCGCGGTCACGATGCTCCCCACGCCGGCCGCGTCGGGCGCGGAGATCGCGGTGGCGGAGGGACAACCGCTGGGGATCCCGCTCTGCGGCGGAGGTCCCTACCTCGGCCTCATGGCCGCGCGCGCGCGTTTCATGCGACGGATGCCCGGGCGCATCGTGGGCCGCACCGTCGACGCGGATGGACGCGAGTCCTTCGTTCTCACGCTCCAGGCGCGCGAGCAGCACATCCGCCGCGAGAAGGCGACCTCCAACATCTGCTCCAACCAGGCCCTCATGGCCCTGCGCGCGACGATACACGTCGCGGCGATGGGGGTCGACGGCCTGAAGAGGGAGGCGGTGCGCCTCCACGAGAGGGCCATGCGCGAATCCGATGGGCAGCGTGTCTTCTCGGGCGCGATCTTCAACGAGTGGGTCGTGAAGGGGAGCGACGGGATACCGCTCGACTATTCGGAACTGGGACCGGTCGCCGTGCGCGGGGTGGCGTCGTGAACGGCCCCGGCAACGCCGTGAGACTCTCTCCGCCGGAGTCGTACCGTACCGAGGGCGAGGTCGTGCGCCGGTTCACCCGCCTCTCGAAGCTGAACTTCTCGGTCGACGGCGAGTTCTACCCGCTGGGCTCCTGCACGATGAAGCACAACCCGAGGATCTGCGACGTCGTCGCCGGTCTGCCCGGTCTGCGCGACCTGCACCCGGCGGAGGTCGCGGGTTCGTCGCCGGCCGCGCGATCTCTCCGCTCCGCTCTCTCGACCCTCTCGGAGAGGCTCTCTTCGCTCTGCGGACTCGCGGCCTTCTCGCTGGTGCCGGCCGCGGGCGCGCAGGGCGAACTCGCGGGCACGCTCGTCATCCGCGCCTGCCACGAGTCGCGTGGCGACGCGGAGCGATGCGAGATGCTCATCCCCGATTCGGCGCATGGCACCAACCCGGCCACGGCCGCCTGCGCGGGCTATAGAGTCGTGACGGTGAAGAGCGGGGCCGACGGCTGCGTGGACCTCGAGGATTTGCGGGGGAAGATCGGGCCGAAGACGGCCGGGATGATGATGACGAACCCGAACACGCTCGGCCTCTTCGAGGCGCGCGTGGCGGAGATCTGCGCGCTGGTGCACGGCGCGGGCGGGCTCATGTACTACGACGGCGCGAATCTCAACGCGATCGTCGGGATCTCCTCGCCCGGCGCGATGGGCTTCGACGTCTGCCACGTGAACCTGCACAAGACCTTCGCGGTGCCGCACGGCGGGGGCGGGCCCGGGGCGGGCCCGGTGGGGGTCCGCGCGGGGTTGGAGGATTTCCTGCCCGGTCCGGTCTTCGAGGGAGGAGCGGTGAAAATGCCGTCGCGGTCCATCGGCCGTCTGCTCGCCTTCGGCGGCAATGTCGGAGCCCTCATGCGCGCCTGGGCCTACATCGAGGCGATGGGGCGGGACGGGCTGGAGCGCGCCGCGCGCGACGCGGTCATCGCCGCCAACTACATCCGCGTCGCCCTGAAGGATCTCTACCCGAGCATCGTCTCGGACCGGCCCTGCGCGCACGAGTGCTGCCTGAGCGCGGAGAAACTGAAGAAGGAGAAGGGGATCACGGCGATCCACGTCGCCAAGGCCCTGATCGAGCGCGGGATCCATCCGCCGACCGTCTACTTCCCGCTCCTCGTGCACGAGGCGCTCCTCATCGAGCCGACGGAGACGGAGTCGAAGGAGGCGCTGGATCTCTTCATCGCGGCGATGCGGGAGATCGCGGGGATGAGCGCGGAGGAACTTTCGAAGCTTCCCACTCGGACGCCGGTCCGGCGCCCCGACGAGACCCGCGCCGCGCGGCAACCGGAGTTGCGCGGCTGAGTTCCCGCTACAGTGTCCAGCAGTCCTTGTAGAAGAAGTAGGTCTTCCGCAACCTGCGCTCGAAGGGGCTGTTCTTCCCGCTGCCCTGCCCGACGATGCCGAACCACTCCTCGTGCGAGAGCTTGTCCGAGAAAGGCATCCAGAACTGCCCTTCGGTACGGTGAGCGCTCTCGGGATCCCCGGAATGCGTGTCCTTCCACCACTCATCGAGAAACTCGAAGATCTGGCTGCCGATGCAGTTGCCGACGTACCCTCCGCCCGCCTGGTTGAAGACGATGTCGCGGAGGCACGCCTCGTTATACGCCGCCTGGTATTCCTCCATGGCGCGGTCCGAGCCGCGCCCCTGGTGGTAGCAGTCGCAGCCGTACTCGGTGATGAAGACGGGCCGGTCGAAGACCGCCTTGGCCTGCCGGAAGACGTCGCCGAAGCCCTGCGGGCCGCGGTACGAGTTGATGCCGAAGATGTCGAGGGCGGGCGCGTAGAGGTTGTAGGCGTCTCCGAGCCCGGTCTCGACGTTGCCCACGGCGACCGGGTGGTCCGGGTCGAGCTCGTGGATCATCGTTGCGACCTCGTTCAGGAACTCGGCGTACGCGCGCGGCTCGCGGGCCGCGTTCGTGCGCGTCGCGTTGACCCCCGTGTAGTCGCCGCTCATGTTGTTCTCGTTGCCGAGGACCCACATGAGGATGAAGGGTTCATCCTTGAGGTCCATGACCATCCGCCGCACGATTTCCTTCATGCGCGCTCTCTGCTCCGGGTTCGTGTAGTCCGTGCCCGTTCTCCAGTCCGCGCCCGAACCGTGGGTGTACGCGCCCACGTTGTCTCCCATCACGACGCGGATTCCGTGCTTCGCGAACATCTCGCGAAGGAGCGGCTTGTTGATGCAGGAACTGTCGTATTCCGTCGTGCCGGGCCGCGTGGCGCTGTTCATGCGGATGGCGTTGACGCCCATCTCCTCGAGCAACTGGAAGTCGCCGACCGGGGGCTCGTTCCGGTCTTGCCGCCCGTTGCCGTTCGCGTCCACCCAGGACTCCTGCGGTGCGTCGATGAGGCCGTTGCCGTTGCGGTCGGTGCGCATCCAGCGGACGTGGAACGCCGCGTGACTCTTCGGCCCGACTCCGATCTCGGTGGGCGAATACGTGATGCTGCGGATGATGAAGGGCCGGCCCTCGACGCGCATCTCCCAGTGGCCGTTCTCGTACTTCACGAGCTGGACCTTGCCTCGCCCCCGCACCTCGGCGACGGCGAGGCGGGAGAGGTCGATCCGCCGCCGCTCCCGTTCCTCGCCCGTCACCCTGACCCATCGCCCCGGGTCCGCGGTCACGACATCGTTCTCGAGATCGGTGTCGCCGCCGTTCTTGATCGAAACGTTCGCGCCTTCGAGCGTCCAGCCGGTCTCCGGGTAATCGCGGCAGATCCGCTCGATGGACGCGATCGCGGCCGGGGCGATGTACCAGACGTAGCCGCCTCCTTCGCCCCAGCAAGCCGCCCCGGGAAAATGGACGACGGCGGCGTAGTAGGACTTGAGTGCCTGGACGGGCAACCCGGCGCGCTCGAGGATCATCCCCGTGAAGAAGGCCCGGACCCCGGGGTCCTCCCCGGCGCCGACCCAGGAGTAGAAGGCGACGCGCGGATCCGCGGCGTCGAACGCCGCCCAGTGGTCGTTGCTGACGGCGCCGGCCCGAAGCATGACGAGATAGACGGGGTCGCGCTGGTAGGCGAACTGGTTCGGGAAGACTCCCTCGCCGGCCGCGGCGGCGAGCCCCGACTGGTCGGTCATCTCGTAGCGATAGGAGCTCGTGCCGACGCCCGAGAAGGTTCCGAAGCGCGTGTAGTCCAGGGGCGCGGAGTCGCCGGGCTCGTGGAGAGCGAAGAGCGGGTGAGGAAGAGGCTTCCCCTCTTCGAAACGTCTGAGGAGTCGCGTGAAGGTGTCGTAGTCGGAGGTGGAGAGGCGTTCGACGGACGGCGGAGGCTCGCCGGGTCCCGTCGTCGGCACCGGTGGCGGCCCGCCGCAAGCCACGATGATGACGAGGACGACCGTTGCCACGCAGAAACGTTTGATTGTCATGCTGTTCCCCTCAGAGTGAAACGTCGATCACGAATTCCGTCTTCTCGAGACTCCTCGCCCGCCCGCCGATGAAGGTCTCCCGCGCCGTGAAGAGAAGGAACCCCTCGCCCTTTCCGCCCGGCCCGCGCGCTTCCGAGCCGACGAAGTCCTCTCCCCGGTCGATCTCGCCGTTGCCGTTCAAATCGCGGAACGCGACGACCGCGTAGGGGATGTTGAACTTGCAGGCGGGGAGTGAAATCTCGAAGTGGCCCGCCGTGTCCACGGCCGTGGTCGCGATCATGCGCGCCTCCGGAGGCGTCGCGGCGTAGGCCAGGACGCCGCCGGTCCAGAGCGAAGGGGAATCGGCGCCTGTAACGCGACCTGCGACGATGCCGGGATTCTCCTTCACGGGCCAGGACTCTTCGACGGGAGGTGGTTCGGCGGGGGGCGGCGGCTCGATCGCCGAACCGCAGGCGGCGATGGTGAGGAGCACAACGGCGGCGAAGGAGCGGGTCATCGGGTGCGAGGATAGATCAAAGGGAAGAGGTGTCAACGAGGGGGTGTGATCGCGTTTCGTGGGTAACGACATCCTGTGCCTCGCTCATTCTCATCGCGCTTCCTGCGCGATTCCGAGGCGTGGCCTCTGCGAGGCGTGGCCTCTGCGAGGCGTGGCCTCTGCGAGGCGTGGCCTCTGCGAGGCGTGGCCTCTGCGAGGCCTCGCCCTGTTCGCCCGACATCCGTGTCGCGGACAGGACTCGGAATCCGCTCGGCATCAGCCTGCCGTTACCAACGAACTTCAAACACACCCGTGGCATGCGACTACGGAGGCGCCGGGGCCGGGATCCAAAGCGATTCCCGATGAGGTTCCCTTCTCGGGAATCGTCTCCGATCCTCCGTGCCTCCGTGGTGATCGACGTCCGATTCGAAGGCCGTTCCCTAGAGAGTGACGTCCTTCTCCAGCCGGATGTCGCGCGAGGAGGAACCGACCAGGATCTTGAAGAGGCCCGGCTCGAGCACCCACTCGTGCTTCGCGGGGTCGTAGAAGCTGAAGGCGTCGCGGCCGAGCGTGAGCGTCACGCGCTTCGTCTCGCCCGGCGCGAGCGTCAGCTTTTGGAAGGCCTTCAGTTCCTTGGGCGGGCGGGGGAGAGCGGCCTCGGGGTCGGCGACGTAGATCTGCGCGACCTCGGCGCCGGCGCGCGATCCGCTGTTGGTCAGGTCGAAGCTCACTTCGCAGACGCCCTCGGGCTTCGGCGTCACGACGAGATTCGCGTAGGTGAAGGTCGTGTAGGAGAGGCCGTGGCCGAAGGGGAAGAGCGGCGCGACGTTATGCGCGTCGTAGTGGCGGTAGCCGACGAAGATGCCCTCCTTGTAATGAACCTGCCGTCCGTCGCCGGGGTAGTTGCCCCAGGAGGGGTTGTCGGAGAGCTGCATCGGGAAGGTCATCGGCAATTTCCCGGACGGGTTCACCTCGCCGAAGAGGATGCGCGCGACCGCGTGTCCGCCTTCGAGGCCCGGGTACCACGCTTCGACGACGGCCGGGGCCGAATCGATCCAGGAGCGCATGTCGATCGGGGTGCCGTTGTAGAGGACGACGGCCGTCCGGGGATTGGCGGCGCAGACGGCGGCGATCAATTCATCCTGGCCCTTGGGCAGATAGATGTTGTTCCGGTCCACGCCTTCGCCCTCGATGGCGGGATTGAGACCGGCGCAGAGGACGACGGCGTCGCAGCGGCGCGCGACGCGCACCGCCTCCTCGAGCATCCCGTTCCCGGGAGCGGTCCAGCCGAGCCGCATCACGGCGCCGCCGGTCTTCTCGACATACTCGACGCGCACGTTGTAGGACTTGCCGCGCGCGAGGGTGATGGTGCCGACCTTGCCCTCCGGTCCGTGGTCGCCCCAGTTGTCGATGACCTGGCGGTCGTCGATGAAGAGGCGGCTGCCGTCGTCGCTGAAGATCGAGATGTCGTAGCTTCCGTCGGCCGGTGCGACGATCTTGCCGGTCCAGCGGACGGAGTAGTTGTCGCTGCCGATGCCGGGTGCGGGCGGATCGCCGCCCCAGTCGAAGTCGATCTTCTTGTCGACGCGGACGACGGCCGGCGTGCCGGAGAAGTCGGTGTTGGCGAAATACTCGGCCTTGAGGCCCGGCTGGCCGGTGGGGGTGCGGAAGACGGAGGCCGGGACCGCGTCGAGGTCCCCGCCCATGGCGCAGCCCTTGGCGAAGACGACCTCGACGCCCGGACCGAGCAGAGCCTTGATGCCGTCGATGGGACTGACGGCGTAGGGCGGAACGACGGTGGAGCTACCTCCACCGCCGACGCGCGCCACGGCGGCGTTCGGGCCGATCACGGCGACGCGGCGGACCGCGGCGCGGTCGAAGGGGAGGACGGCGTTCGCATTCTTGAGGAGCACGATTCCCGCCTCGGCGAGCGAGCGCGCGACGGCCTGGTGCTCGGGCGTGTTGACGGAGCCGGCGGGTCGTGCGGAGGTCGTGTCGAAGAGCCCGAGGTCGAACTTGATGCGCAGGATCCGGCGGACCTTCTCGTCGATCAAGGTCTCCGGCACCCGGCCGTCGCGGATCGCGGGCATGAGCTTCTCGCGGTTGAAGGCGTAGCCCGGCCCCGGCATCTCCATGTCGCAGCCGTTCAAGGCGGCCTTGATGTTGTCCTTGATGGCCCACCAGTCGGAGATGACGGCGTAACGGAAGCCCCACTCCTTCTTGAGGATCTCGTTGAGGAGGTGGTTGTTCTCACAGCAGTAGTCGCCGTTGACGAGGTTGTAGGCGCCCATGATGGTGGTGGTGTGCGCCTCGGTGACGGCCGCGCGGAAGGCGGGAAGGTAGATCTCGCGGAGCGTTCGCTCGTCGATCTGGACGCTCACCTTGTTCCGGTCCCATTCCTGGTTGTTGCAGGCGAAGTGCTTGGTGGAGGTGCCGATGCCGCGGCTCTGGA
>CAZWVM010000038.1:0-22588 GCA_964637705.1 uncultured bacterium | reverse complement strand
TCGTGTTCGCGAAGGGGTGATCCTCGGTCATCGGCTCCGTCACCGCGTCGCCGTAGACGGACGCGGAGGAGGAGAAGACAAGGCGCTTCACGCCGTTCCGGATCACGGCCTCGACCACGTTGAAGGTGCCGCCGATGTTCACGTCGAAGGCGGAGCGGGGATACTCGTGGCAGTGCAGGAGCCAGAGCGCCGCGAAATGAAAGACGCCGGTGACGCCCCTCATCGCCTCGTCGAGGAGTTCCGGGTGGAGGATGTCCCCCCCGTTCGGAAAGACCTTCACCCGCGGATCGCGCAGGGCGTTCGCGAGGTTCTCCTCGCGCCCCCGGCTGAAATTATCGAAAACGCGGATCTCGGCCACGTCCTCCTTCAGGAGTTCGTCCACCGTGTGAGAGCCGATGAAACCGGCTCCGCCGACGACGAGCAGCTTCTGTCCGGTGAGGTTCATGCCTCGATTATGCCTTGGCCGGACGGACGATGCAAACGGTCAGGGGGAACGGGGCTCCCTCGGCGAGCCAGGCGCGGCGTTTCCCGCGGTCACCCGGCGGCGGGTGTATAATCTCGCCATGACCACCTCCGTCGTTCCCACCCGTCACTGGCGCCGTCTCGACGACGGTCTCGTCCAATGCACGCTCTGCCCGAGGGAATGCCGGCTGAAGGAGGGGCAGCGCGGCTTCTGCTTCGTGCGCGCGTGCGAAGGAGGCCGGATCGTCCTCACGACCTTCGGGCGCTCCTCCGGCTTCTGCGTCGATCCCATCGAGAAGAAGCCCTTGAACCACTTCCTCCCCGGTTCGGCCGTGCTCTCCTTCGGCACCGCCGGCTGCAACCTCGGTTGCCGCTTCTGCCAGAACTGGGACATATCGCGGTCGCGCGAGATGGACCGGCTCAACGAATCCGCCTCGCCGCAGGAGATCGCGCGGGCGGCGATCGACGGCGGCGCGGCGAGCGTCGCCTTCACATACAATGACCCGGTCGTCTTCCACGAGTACGCGGTCGAGACGGCGCGGGCCTGCCGTCGCGAGGGCGTCCGCACCGTCGCCGTCACGGCCGGTTACGTGAACCCGGCGCCGCGCGCCGAGTTCTACGCGGAGATGGATGCGGCCAACGTCGACCTCAAGGCCTTCACCGAGTCCTTCTACCGCGACTGGTGTTCGGCCTCCCTCGCGCCGATCCTGGAGACGCTGCAATACATCCGGCGCGAGACGAAGACGTGGCTGGAGATCACCACGCTCCTCATACCGGGCCTGAACGACGGCGAGAAGGAGATCGACGAGCTGACCGGCTGGATCGCGTCGGAACTCGGGGCCGAGACGCCGCTCCACTTCACGGCCTTCCACCCGTCCTGGCACCTCCTCGACCGCGATCCGACGCCCGTCGCGACCCTGAAGCGCGCGCGTGGACAGGCGCGCCGGAACGGCCTGATGCACGTCTACACCGGCAACGTGCGTGATGTGGAGGGCGCGCGGACCCTCTGCGCCTCCTGCGGCGCGACGATCATCGAGCGCGACGGTTACGAGATCACGGGCTGGGCGCTCGCGGCCGGAGGCCGCTGTGCGGCCTGCGGGGCGGTCTGCGCCGGCGTCTTCGGTGACGCCCCGGGATCGTGGAACGGAGGACGGCGCGCCGTCAGGTTCTAGAGGAACGGCTCACTCGACCGGCGGCAGGAGGTTATCCACGCCCCCGAGCCAGAAGGGGTTGAAGTTGCTGTTCATGAAGACGACCCAGCCGGTCCCGACCGTGCTGAGGACCTCCCTCTCGTGCGCCCACCAGCCGA
Organism: uncultured bacterium; assembly: GCA_964637705.1. Classification (GTDB taxonomy): domain Bacteria; phylum UBA8481; class UBA8481; order UBA8481; family UBA8481; genus CAZWVM01. The sequence goes on along the minus strand of CAZWVM010000038.1, from coordinate 20,817 downwards.
ACGGGATGTATTTTCGCTTCAGGCTGTAGGAGAAGGCCGCCGTCTCGGGACCCATCTCGTGGTAGAGATCCTCGATCCCCTCCCTCATCGTCCGCGCATCCGCCTCCATCTCCTCGGCGACGCCCGATGCGGAGGCGCCATAGTGGGCGGCCATCATGCGCGTGGCGAGGATACCGCCCGCGGACCACTCCACGCAGAGTTGGTCGTGCTCGTCCGTGAATCCCACGCCACGGAGCATTCCCTCCTGGTGGAATCCGGCGCGCTCACGCGTGCGGCGCCAGAGATTCGCGCAGGTGCCCGGGCCGAACCAGGCGTCGATGAGATCGGGCCGCAAGGAGCAGATCGTCCAGGTCTGGCAGTCGACGGCGAAGGTCTCGTTCTTCACCCAGCCGCTGTCCGGGTGAAGATGCGCGCCCTGGGCGAAAACCCCCTCCTCCGGCGTGTAGGCCCACTTCATGTAATGCTCGATCCGATCCATCGCCCGGCGGTATCGCGGGTCGTTCGTCACCTGGTGGAGCATCCGGAAGGCCGAGTACCAGCTCACCGTGTTCTCGGTCGCGATCTCCTCGTACCACCACGTCGTGTCCGGGGCCTGCACGCGCCGCGTGCCCAGGGGGCCCATGCGGATCCCGCCGTTGCCGGCCTGCAGGGCCAGCGCGCACTCGGCGAGTTCGCGCGAGAGTTTCAACTCGATCGCGTCCGCCGGTGCGCGAAAGGCATGAGTCGCGGTGTCGAAATACTTCCGGTGATAAATCTGCAGGGCCGCCATCACGATCCAGGCGTTCTCGCCGCTGATCGGATACCAGTCCTCCCAATGGATCCGGTCCCCGTTCGGCCATCCCCTCAGGGTCTCCTTGCCGTCCAGGGGGTCCCTCATGTAGTAACGCCCGTGCGCGTTGATCACCTTGAAGAGGTAGCCCTGGTTTCCCCGAAAGAGCGCCGGACGATCCGGGTCGTAGACGAAGGTGGGAGGGCCGGAACGCAGGAGGTAGGTTCCGATGCGGCCCGCCGCGTAATGGGCGAGCGGGCGTTCGGCCAGGGCCATGTCCGACGGGTGGCCCGTGGCCGAGAGCACGATCTGCCAGACCGCGCCGTCGTAGGTGACGAGCCCCTCGTTGAGGATCACCCGTTCGATCGTGTTCTTGACCTCGGAGTCGGACAGGATGCCCGCGAAGACAACGACCGTATCGGGAGGAAGCGCCTGGAAGCTCGTCGGCAGACCGGCCGCGGTCCGGTTGGAGCGAAGCCAGTTGACGAGCATGTGCGTCTGTCGCTCGCGCGAGAGGCCGCGCATCTCCTCAAGGGTCTTCTTCGTGACCAGCATGAGGAGACCGGCGGCGAGGAGGAGCGCGAGGGCGGCGAGAGCCGCGCGGCGGCGGCGGCCGGCGGGCCTCACGACCGAAACGGAGGGAGGACGCAATTCGGAGACTTCCGTGCAAGGTCTCCAGGCCGGCCAACCCTCGCGCCAGACCGTGACCTCGTCGGTCAGCGTTCCGTCGGCGCGCAGTCGGCGCAGGTGCTCCAGCGTGAACGGACCGTAGGTCTCGCGGCCGTCGCTGCAATACCAGTGTTGCATGCCCCTCGTAACTCCTCCATCGGCTTCCCCGCCCCCTCGGATCGCCTCGCGGCGTCGAAGCGGACGCTTCGGCAGGATTCTATACGTTCGTCGCCGTGACCGCGACACCGCGCTCACGCGCCGGCGGGGTGGAATGGCGGGCCGGCGCGCCGGTCGCACGCCACTCACCCCGCGCATTCCCCTTGACCGCCCGCGCCTCACGCCGACACAATCCCCGCGTGAGCCTGGACCACTCCAAGGGCGTCTCCGTCACGGCGGAACAACTCGAGGGCATCACCCTCTTCGAGGGTCTCTCCGCCGGCGACCTCGGCGCCATTCTTCCTCTCCTGAAACGGCACGAGGTCGCGCAAGGGACCTACGTCATCGCCGAGGGCGAACCCGGCCACTCCGTCTTCTTCATCCTCGAGGGCGTCATGCAGGTGCTCGCCCGCACCTCACGCGTCGAGCACCCGGTCAATCTCCTCCGCGCCGGCGACTTCTTCGGCGAGATGGCGGTCCTCGACCGCCTCCCCCGCTCCGCCTCCGTCCGCGCAATCTCCGAATCGGTGCTCCTGGAACTCGGCAAGGACGATTTCTACGAGATCTTCGGCCGTCATCCACAGATCGCGCGCATCGTCCTGGAACGCATCAGCCTCCGGATGAGGCAGACCATGGCCGACCTCGAGTACCAGGTCGACTCGCTCCACAAGATGAACCAGGAGTTGCTCCAGACCTACGACACCACGCTCCAGGCGCTCTCCCGTGCCCTCGACCTGCGCGACGCGGACACGGAGGATCACTCGCTCCGCGTCTCCGACCTCGCCTGCCGCCTCGGCGCCCACATCGGACTCTCCCCGAAGGCCCTCGCCGTCATCCGCCAGGGCGCCATGCTCCACGACGTCGGCAAGATCGGCGTGCCCGACGCGGTCCTCCGCAAGCCCGGCGCGCTGAGCGCGGAGGAGCGCGCGCTCATCAACAAGCACCCGAAGTGGGGCTACGATATGCTCAAGGGCGTCCCCTTCCTCGAGCCCGTCCTCCCGCTCGTCCTCTACCACCACGAGAAGTGGGACGGGTCCGGCTACCCGGAGGGGCTTTCGGGCGAGGCGATCCCGATCGAAGCGCGGATCTTCGCGATCATCGACGCCTACGACGCCATGACCTCCGACCGGCCCTACCGCGCCGCCATGCCGATGGAGGCCGCGTTCCGCGAGCTCGATCGCTGCGCCGGCGCGCACTTCGACCCGCACCTCGTCCGGACCTTCAAGCGCGTCATGGGCTACGAGCAGGTCGTGCCGGACCCGGAATCGACGGGCGGAGCCTGATTCAGCGGACCATTCACCACGCGAGAACACTGAGAACCCGGAGAAGATTTTCTGGATGAGTTCCATCTTTGCTGGAGATCTCGTTACCGCATCCCGTTCGTTATGGGCGGAGCCTCATTGAATGATTCTGTCTTCTCTCGTGATCTCTCGTGGTGAATCCATCCTCAGGGCACGGCGCGGAACCTCGGGTTCCCCGCCGGCGGTTTCCACGTTCGCCAGGGCGTCCTGGCCGGGATGAAGAGCGCGGAGGTCGCGTCGCTATAGACCTGGAGCCACTGCGGGTCCTCGCGCAAGAGTTCGGCCGTCCGAGACTCCGTGTGCACCAGGATCATGTCGTGCTCGAAGCGTTCGAGCACGGCCCGCCAGTTCTCCTCCGCGAAGGTGAACTCCGTGACGCGCGCATAGACCTCGTTCGGGTAGACCTCCTCGTATCGGCCGTCCATCGAGACGAGAACGTTCGGATGGAGCTTCCAGAGGATGTAACTGCCCCAGTTCAGTGGCACGAGGAGGCGGCGCTCGAGGCCGTTCGTTTCGATGAAGTCCGCGGCGCCGACCGGGTAGAGCCGGTCGCTCACCTCGACATGCCACGAACCGGAAGCCGCGAGTGAGGCGGCGGTGACGCCGACGAGTAGCGAGAAGCCGAGGAGGAGCGGGGCGGCGAAGCGGCGCAGGGCCGGGACGGCCGCGCCGAGCCGCTCGTGGAGCGCGTCGCCGAGGGCGGCGAGCGGGAGGGCGGCGTGAACGCCGGCCGCGATCGCGAAGAAGGGCGAGTGGCGCGAGTGGCGGACGGCGAGGTAAAGGGTGGCGGCGAGCACGACGAGGGCCGTGCGGTCGAGGGGCTTCTTACGGGCGAGGCGGTGGTGGAGGAGCGCGGCCGCGGTGGCGAGGACGAGGAGCTTCAGGGCGGTCCAGTCGCCGAGCGGCCCGAAGGGATCGAGCGCGGCCCACTCGGTGATGTAGGGCCGCCGCATCGTCGCGGCCTCGGCGATGTAGCGCCAGTATTCGAGGCCGTAGGGGTTGAAGAGCGTGACCCCGGCGCAGAGCGGGAGGAGGATCGCCTCGTTCCGCGGCCATCGCTTCTCGAGCGCCGCGCCGGCGCCGTAGAGGGCGATGAGGCCGAGGCCGGAGACGAAGCCGCCGTGGAGATTGGCCCAGAGGACCGAGGTGAGGGGCATGGCCCAGAAGGGCCAGCGCGCGCCGCGGCGCGCCGACTCGAGCCCGAGCATCCAGAGCGCGAAGAAGGTGAAGGTGAAGGTCTGGCAGCGGATCGTCGGGACGAAGCCCGGGAGGAGCGCGAGGAAGAGAACGAGGAAGAAGACCGGGCGGAAGGCGCGGGATTCGGGCGCGACCGTCGCCTGCGCTCGACGTACGAGAGCGAGGGTGAGAAACAGGAGAAGCGAGCGGAGGAGGATGAGGCTCGTGTCGCCGAAGGCGGAGAGGAGCGCATGGAAGACGACGCCCGAGCCCCACTCGTGGTCGATCCAGAGGGGTTTGACCGGCATGTAGGAGAAGCGGTCATGGAGGGGCACGGAGCCGACATCGAGGACGGTGCGTCCCATCGCGAGCCGGTGCCAGAGATCGCGGTCCGCCCCGTTCCACGTCACCCCGGCCGCGAGGCAGAGGAGGAGAAGGAGGAGGAAGAAGGCAAGTCGGCGAGGGGCGGTGTCAGGCATACGCAATTACGCAATCAAGCACCAAGGGTGTCAGGCTCCCACATTCCCACAATCAAGTTCTGGGGCACATTGTTCCGGAATCCCTCGTTTTCAGGAGGACGATTCATAAACCCTGAAAGTGGGAATGTGGGAGCCTGACACCGGTTCTCGTCACCAGAAAAAGTACCACTCCGGGGGTTCAAGCCCGCTTCCGTAGTCAACTCCCGTCCAGGATCCGTTCACCTTCTTCATCTGGACAAGCGCCTTTTCGCCGGCGAGTTCCGGATGGGAGGAATTGATATGCGCGATGGCCCATGCCTCGTCGCCGCGGATGGCGGAATTGACGATCGTGAAGTGGCCCTTCGGCGCGCCGCTCCGGCTCGAGAATTCCCCGGCGGCGGCCACGAACCGATCGAACTCCTCGAGATCGACGGCCGGGGGCGGAGCGAAGTCGGGGATATCGGGAAAGGAGAGCGTCCTGACGACCGGGATGGCCTGCTCTCCGCCCGCTTCGGGAATCATGACCGGCTTGAAATCATACGCGACAACGATGACGCGGCCGGGGAAGCGGGAGACATCGGAGAGAGAGTCGGCTTGCGCGCCGCTCAGATCGCCGAAACCCCAGAAGTCCCGATCGATCCGCAGTTCATCCGCGACGATCACGTGATTGTAATCCCCGACCTGGGTCCCCTGAAACCAGCCGCGATAGTACACCGCGCCGCCGGCATCGGTAACCGCTCCCGTGTCAGCGGTCGCTCTCTCCGCGGGCGCGGCCGGAGCGGGAGCCGAAGAAGGCTTCGGCGGCGGCCCGAGACCGCACCCGATTCCGAACGCCAGGCCGAGACCGAGGATAGCGGTCAGAAACCGCCGGAAAACGATATCCGCTTTCATGAGCAGGAACGTAGCTCCTAACCGCCATTGAGGCAAGCACAGCGGATATTTGACCGCTTCCGATTCCATGACCGGAAGGATCACCTTCCCGTGTATTCGGTGAAGAGCAACAGGTTGCCGTCGGGGTCGGTCGCCAGGAGATCGGTGTAACCGGGTTTGGGGTCGGTCCCGCGCCGGGCGTTGATCGAGGGATAGACCGGGAAGCGTGACCCCTGTCCCTTGAGATAGGCCTCCGTCCTTCGGGCAGAGGCCACCCAGAAACTCGGATAACCGTTGGCCTGGCGAGGCACGGGGAAGCCTTCCGCGGCGCGATTCGCTTCGAAGAGACCGAAGACCGCGTGCGCGCTCCAGAAGCCGAACCAGCTGTCATCGGTGTAGGGTTTTCCCAGATCCATCGTCTCGCGGTAGAAACGCTCGACCGCGCGCAGGTTCTCCACCGGGTAGCCGATGTAATCGAACTCGCGTACCATCCCCTCGGGCAGGCGCCGAACCGCGAAGGACGACAGGAGTCGCTCACCCTTGATGATCTCCGAGACGAAGAGCTCGTCGCGGAATGGATGCGGGCCGATCCCCTCGATGGTCAGCCGGTAGGTCACCAGGAGGCGAACGCCGACCGCGCGAACGGTGAGATCGGTTACGGCGACTCGTGCCGAGAGACCGGCCGCGGAACGATCGAAGCTCTTCCAGCCGCGCAGCGCGGCATTCCGGATCGCGTTCCGGTCGCGGGCGACGACGCCGAGGTTGGACCGCGCGTTCTCGAAGCGCCACGCATCGGGAGCGAAGACCGCGGCATAGCCCGCGCCATCCGCCTCGAGCCATCGAGAGAGTGCCTCGCTGATCGGGCGGGGCGTCTCCGCGGGGAACACCGGCGGCGCCGGCGGTGGCCCGTCCGTCGCAAATCGCTCCTCGACGAGGACGAAGGGATTGCCGGCCGGATCGAGCGCGATCCCGGCGCGGTCGCCCGAGGCGGTGCGGAAGGATTCGACGAGTTCCGGGCCGGCCTCGTCGAGGTTCTCGAGATGGAAGATCGCGTACCCGTTCGGCCGGTCCGGCCGGACCGCGGCGAAGCCGCGAAGCCCGGTGGCATCGAGGGTCAATCGAACCGCCCCGATCATGAAGACCGCCCGGTCCGCGGCGAGATGATACGGCGCCCCGATGAGCGGCGTGTAGAAGGCGACGGCGCGGCCGAGATCGGTGACCGGCAGGGCGAAGTCGAAATCGAAGCTCGCTTCCTCCGCCTCGGCGTCGAGGTCCGATGCGAGAGACTGGTGGATGAGCCGGTAACGGCCGTCACGACCCCGCACGAAAACCTGGTGCACCAGCCAGAGGTCCACGAATTCCCAGCGGATACTCTCGTCTCCCTCGACCTCGACGGAGTAGAGGGCTTCGGCATGCTCGCCGTCGAAGCGAAGCGTGGCCTCGACGATCTTGAGCCGCACGGCGACCTCGCCCCGGGGACGCTCCATCTCCTCCCACTCGCGGGGCAGGGAGGCGATGACCGAGTCGGCGCCGCGCGATATGCCGGTCACCCGGTTGACGCGCGTCACCTCCGGCGCGAGCCAGGCGCGATAGGAGGCGGTGTCGAGCGCGCACCAGGACTCGAGGATCTGGACGATGGCCTCGGTGAGCGCCTTCCGCTCGGCCGCGTTGCCGCCCTCGAGTCGAGCATCGTCGAGAAGAGAGAAGGTGACATGACCGGAATGGAGGCGCGGCGCGGGGACGGGCTCTTCAGACGCGGGTCGAGGCGGTCCCCCCTGAACGGGCGAGGACCCGCCACAAGCCATGACGAACGAGAGGGCGGCCAGGACCGACAGCCGATGCCAGCATGGGATGAAACCCGGAAGCGAAAACAGCGGCGCGGGACCGCCGTCGCAGTCCCGCGCCCCGGTCAAAAGCCTATTCGCTCTCACCAGCGGGAGCCGCAGGCGGCGCATCGGCCGGCGCGGACGGAGCCGGAGCCGCGTCCGTGGGTAGTGGTTTCAGGCAGTGACATCGTGACTTTCGACAGCTGAATAGTCGCCGTAGCTCAACTCTACATCCATATATCAGATGAGGCGCGCCTGAACGTCACAAAGTCACTGCCCGACACCCTCTACCGCCTACAGCCCGGGGATGCGCATCGAGGTGGGGCGGTCGATCCGGTAGCCGTGCTCGATCACCTTCCGCTCGCCCGGCGCCAATGTGATCTCCCACCGCAGGATCCCGTCCTCCCGAACCTCCGTCGGCTCGACCGTGCCCCTCAACCGCTCCACCCGGATCTCGTCGTTCTGCGAAACCGGGCAACGGTCATACACGTTCACGACCACCGCCGTCGTGCGCAGGTTCGCCAGCTCGATCCGGAACCTCTGCTGCGTCCTCGTCCGGTCGCGGCTGAAGGCACCGGCCGACGGGTCGGTCATCTCCTCGATCGGCTTGCGCGTCACGGTGATCGAGGGATCGACGCCGAGCTGGAGCTCGACCGTCTCGCCCGAGGCCGCGTTCTTGAGCGCGCCCTTCCCGACGTAGTCCGAGCCCTGGTACACCGAGACGGCTCCGCCGAGGAGAAAGGCGCTCGTCGTGTTCGGGAACTTCGCCACGACATAGACCCGCTCCGAGCGGGCCGGCACCGTCCGATATGTGAACCGGCTCGCGAAGTCCTGTTCGAGGATCCTCACCTTGCGGGCCTGGTTGTCGGACAAGATCGTCACCCGCGACGGGACGGTGAAGGAGGCGTTAACGCCGGCGTTGATGCTCGTCGTCAGCACCCAGCCGGATAAGTCCCGGGGGTTGCCGGCCAGTTCGATGTAATCGTCCCCGTAATCGGCCCCGACCTCGCTGACCATGACCATCGACGTGCTCGCCTGCGCCGGGCTGGGCGCGGCGGCCGGCACGTTTCGCTCCGCACGTGCAAAGCCACGCCCCGGCGGCTCGATCGGCCGCAGGTACCATGGCTCAGGATCCGGGACCGAGGCGCCGAGAGCCGGCTGAGCCGTGGAGAGAGTCAGCTCGACGTCCTTCCACTCCTCGCCCGTCGACTGCCGCACCATGGCCGAGTAGGTCAGCCTCGCTTTCCCCTCCGCGATAAGGCCGCGCCCGTCGTATACCGGCTCCCATCCCGCTCCGTCGACCGTGTAGCGGATCGACACGGCGCCCTTCACGGCCGCGCTCGCCGAGACCGAGACCACCGCCGTGTAGGTGTTGTTCTGGCCGAGCGACTGAAGCTCTCCCAGTTCCTGCTGGAGCTTCTCGAGCGTCCTGTTCGCGTCCCTCTTTCTCGCGCGCGCGGCCTGGAGGTCGCGCGACAAGGAGATCGACTGGCGGTTGAAGGCCGCGATGAGAGACTCGATCGCCTCGGCCGCGATCGAGCCGCGCTGGATCTGCTGGTTGAGCGCCTCCTGCGTCCGGGCGCCGAGGTTCCCGAGGAAGGTGCCGCTCGCCTCGAGCGACTGGATCTCGCCGTCGATCCCCTCGATCACGGCCTCCGCCTCCTCGATCTTCCTCTCGAGCGCGCTCACCCTCGGGTCCGCCGCCTGCGTCGAGATCACGGAGCGAATCTCCACGCCCTCGATTGCGAATCCTCCCCGACCCGACGCCGTGATCGAGGTCGCGTCGATCCCGGGCGGCAGGCCCGTGATCGAGACCGACGAGGCGCCCGCGGGAAGATCGACCCCGGCCTCGCGCGTCACCAGGGCCGAGCCCGGGTACACGGTCACGGCCGTGATGCGCGACTCCGGCGAGAGATCCGCGGAAAAGACCGGCATCGCGGAAAGAAGAACCGCGAGGAAGACGAGCGAAAATATGCGAGCCATGAGGCACCTCCGGTGACGGCGATTATAGGGGGGAAAACGGCTCCGTGTCAGCTCAGGCTGCCAGGCATACGCAGTGACGCCCCATGAGACTCGCCGGCGCGATCGGCCCCACCGTTGCGCTTCACGCAAGTTATCGAATCATCGATCCACTGCGTGGCCGCGTATGCCTGACGCCGCCTACCGGGTTACCTGACGCTGAAAACGCGCTCGGCCGTTTCGAAACGCCCTCCCTGGGCATTCCACGCCTCGGCAACAACGCTGTGGGAACCGGCGCCGAGCGTGATGGGGCACCACCAACGGCCTCCGGAATACGTGCACTGCCGCCAACTGCCGCCGTCGAACCGGACGCGGACGTTGTTCGTGTGAACATTGGCCACCATGTTGACGCTGTAGGGCAGGGAGACGCTGGAGTTTTGAGGCGGATACTCGATGTTGACGGACGGAGCCCCGTTCAACTGGACCGTCACGGTGTAGGGACCTTGTTCGACCCGCTGGCCGAGGCCGTTCCAGCCCTCGACGGAGTATACGTACGCGCGCGACGTGTAGCCGCTCCAGTCATAGCACCACACCCCGTTGCGCAGGACGCAGTTCCTCCAGTCGCCTCCGTCGATCTTGATCCGGACGTTGTTGGTCGAGGCGTTGGCGCCGATCTGGTAGGTGTAGTTGGAAGAGGTGATGATGGTGCCGCTGCCCGGATAATTGACGGTGACCGCCGGCGCCTGGACGAACGTGAAGTTGCCGTCCCGGTAGGACGGATCGGTGGCGGAGAGAAAGAAGCGAACGCTCGTGGGGGCGGTGTTCGAGATCTGGGCGACGTTCGTCTTGAACCACGTCCCCGCGCCGGGAACCTCGATCACGAACGCATACTTCCTGCCGGCGGTGAAGCCGGAGAGCGCGACGGTGCCGTACTTCATGTAGTAGTCGCCGGGTTGCCCATTGACGAGCGTGATGTCCCGGGATGTCGTGCTCGTCCAGCGACCGTTAGCGTCGAGCGCGGAGTAATGAAGCCGGACTCTCGAGAAGGAAGCCTGGAAGAAGGCGACGTCGAAGTTCATCGCGTTGTTGGCGTTGGCGAGGTAGATGGTGCCGCCGTTGGCCGGATCGACGTTGCACGCACCGTTCGCGGAAAGACGCAGAGTGCAGTAGCTGTTCTGAGCCGTGGCAGGAGACGCGATGGCGACAACGCAGACCGCCGCCAGAACCACGAGGACACCAATCCGGAAGTTTCGAAACATCGCTACGCCTCCCACCACAAGATTTTCCGCCGCCCGCCCAAAGGCTCGGACCGAACTAAAACGGTTAAGTTATTTTAGCGCCGAATCGGGTTCGGTCAATAATATGTTTAGTAAATCCTACTTATAGACATAAACTATGCTATGCAACACTACATTTTGTTGTTATTTGTGAACTATAGACATTTTATTGCCACTAATTGGGGGGTTGTTGGGCGTAGTCGGGTATCGTTCTACTCTTCAAACAGAGTTTTTTAATGGCCCTAGTGGTTTCCATTATTCCAACATTTAGTTCATCCGTTTTTCCTGCGCACCTATCGATTGAAAATTGTTTGCCCGGACTGCAGTGAGGAGAGTTTGTGAGCCGGGTTAGTGCTGGAGGAAAAAAGGGAACACAATGCATCGGTCGAAGCCGACGTTTCCCCCTCCGCCCTGGGAATGCATCCTGATGGAAACCAGTCACCGCATCAGCGTCACGTTGTCGATCGCAGCATCCGAACCCAGGACGGCCAACTGAAACTCGATTTCCGCGAGGCCGGTTCGCGTTGGTCCCAGTTCCCATGAACGGGTGTTCCACCCCGGCGGGGAACCGCTCGAGGCATTGCGCCGCAGTTCCATCCGCGACCCGTCCGTCCCGGTCACCGTGACGGCCGTCACCTCGCAACCGCGCGCGTCCAGGGCCAGGCGCCCGAATCCGGATCGATCCAGCGCGAACGGACGAGCGCGCAGTCTCATCCCGCCGCCCGCGTGCACGACCCGCAGGTGGTGATGCCCGCTCGACGACAAGCCTTTCGCGACCTCGATGGTTCCGCCTTCCGCGCTCCACGCCGCATATTGCGAAGCCTCGGGCGGCAGTTCGAAGTCGTCGATCACCGGCTCGAAGCCGATGCGGCTCATCGCCGTCCGCGCCACCGTGTCCGCCATGAAATGCCGCCAGACGAAACCCGTCCGCATGTTCTCCAGAGCGATCAGAATGGGGCCCGCCTCGATCCCGACCACGTGCGGCGAGAAGAAACTCTTGTCCGGGTTGAGCGACGATGTGAACCCGTAGGGCCCGAAGATGCGCGTTCCGTATCTCTCGATCGAACTGCGGACCGCGGCCATGACCGGACCGGGCACGAAGGGCGCCGACGCCGCGAAGCCCGCCGTGGCGATGGTGCCGTCGTCCGTGACCTTGCCCGGCGGGCCTCCGTGCGTATAGGGGCCTCCCGGCGCGGGCAGGCAGTCGTCGAAGCCCCAGAGATGCGCGTCGTAATGCCCGGTGTCGATCCCGTATTGCCTCTGGGCCATGGTCGCGTTCGCCAGGTCCGCGAAGAAGTCCACCCCCTGGGATTTCCAGCCGCGAAGCCCCATGAATCCCAGGGGCACCTGCCGGCAGAAGGACTGGGGAGCCTCGAAGCAGTGATAGCCGCCGTACTCGCCCGGCTTCATGGTCGAGACGTAATCCCTCCACGTCTCCACCGGGATCGGGTGCGTACGCGAGCCCATGGCGAGGAAGTAGAAGAGCAGGCTGTTGTCCGCCAGGCCCCAGGCCTTGCCGACGAGGCGATCCCCGGCGTCACCCGGATACCAGCTCGATCCGCCCTTCGGCAGGTAGCCCCATGAAAAGAGACGCCTGCCCTCCTCGTCCCGCCGCAGGAGGAATTTCGGCCACTGGATGTTGTCCAGGATGCGGGTCGCGAGGGCCGCGATCTCGGTGCCGGCGAAATAGGAGCGACAGACGAGAAGAGCCGCGACGAGATCCGACGAATCGCAGATGGCGACGCAGTCGGAGCCGTCCCACCGGCCCGTCTTCCGGTTGACATAGTGGAACCAGAGGCCCCACCGGCCCTCGGCACGCGTCCGGCCGGCCTCGCCCGTCCTGACCCACCCGTCGGGACCGTGGTCGTTCTCGAAGAGGCGGAGCGTCCTGAGGATCCGATCATACCCGTCCTGCCGGGGAATCCAGCCGCGCTCCACGCCGATGCAGACGGCTACCAGCCCGAACCCCGTGGCCGCGACCTTGCCCAGATTCTCGTCCGTTCCGTTCGCCTGGTGGTCGATCGCCACGCCGTGCGTCGGATCGGCCGTTTCCCAGAAATACGCCACCGTCCGGCGCTCGATCTCGTCGAGCAGTTCCTCGTCCGATGCTCCATCGACGTCGTAGGCTTCGAACGGTTCGATCCCCGCCGTAATCCCCGCGACAGCCTTCACCGAATGGATCACGATCTCTCCCTCGCACCAGGTGTCCGAACTGACGGCGAAACCGAGCATCCGAACCTCGTCGAGCGCTGCGGCCGTGCCTGCGCCCAGGGGTTTGAAGTCCGCCCGGCGGCAATCGAGCGGGCGCGGGAGGGTTCCGACCGGCGTGAGCACGGCCTGTATGCCGCCGCTGGAGGGAAAAAGCTTCACCTCGAAGGTGCCTCTCCCCGCCCCCTCGACATCCACCCTGACGAGGGCATCCGTGGCGAGTCGCCACTCGACCGGCCGCTCGAAGGCGATCCACCCTCCGAACCCGGGTATGACGTATGTGAGTTTCAGTCCGCCAGTCGGCAGGGACTGCAGATCGTAGCGCACTCCGATCGACGCCGTGCGATTCCATTCGTCGGGATTCCCCATCTCCACGACGATCTCCCGGTCTCCACCGCCGCAGGCGACCAGAAGCGGAACGAGGACCGGCAGCAGGGTCGTACCGAAAGGAATCCTGTGGAGATTCGCGGGTAAATGCCTGGTTGCAACCGCTTTCACTGGCCGAATTATGGCCGAGTCACTCCCCTTGTCAAGTTTTCGCGCCCGCGATCGTCGATTCAGTCCGGAGCCGGGCGCGCAAAGGATGCGCCGGGCGAACGAGAGGAGAGGACCCGCACCGCCCGCGGCGGGATCGTGACCTTCAGCCGCCCCTCGCGCGCCTCGAGCCTCCCCTCCTTCCCCGCGTCCGCCCCGTCGTCGACCGCCCCGAGCGCATCGGACCACGCCCCCTCCCATGCCGCGCCGGCCGGGAGCCGGAGAACACGCGTCTGCGCCCGGCGCGAGTTGTTGACGGCCGCCACCACGCGGTCGCGGCCGTCGTCGCGCAGGAAGGCATAGACCTCCCGGTCCGCCGACAACTCCACCTGCACGCCGCGCGTCAGGGCCGGGTTCGATCTCCGCACGCGGATCAACCCCTTCACCCAGTCCCTCAGCCCCGGGTTCGCCTCGAAGTCCATCGGCGCCCGGTTCGTCCCCTCCGTCCCGCCCTTCATCCCGATCTCCGTCCCGTACGTGATCACCGGGATCCCGCGCCAGGTCATGAGGAGCCCGAGGGCCAGCTTCAACCGCTCCTCCGCCGGCTCCGCCTCGTGCGCGAAGCGGTTGAGGTCGTGGTTGTCGATGAAGGTCGCGAGGCGGTGCGGACGGGTGTACGCCCCTTCCGCCTTCGCGATCGAGGAGAACCACCGCATGTCCGTGGGCTTGCGGGCGAAGAGCTTGCGCACGATCTCGTTGAAGAGCATCGTCCTGTACTCGCGGCGCAGTTCGCGCACCCGCGCGACGAGAGAGACGCCCGGCGCCTCCGCGTCGCGGGTCAAGGCGCTCCGCACCGTGTCCGCGAAGGGCACGTCGAAGACCGAGTCGATCCCGTCCTCGCGCTGGTACCGCGCGATGTACTCCGGCACGCCGCGGAAGACCTCCCCCAGGAGGAGAAAGTCCGGGCCGGCCTTCGCGTGGACCTCCGTGCTGAACCTCTTCCAGAAGGTCGCCGGCACGTGCTTGACGGCGTCGAGGCGGAAGCCGTCCACGCCGGTGCGCTCCAGCCACTTGAGCGAGACGTCGATCAGGTACCGCGCCACCTCCGGCTTCTCCTGCGCGAAGTCCGGCAGGCCGTGGAGCGAGCCCTTCTCCAGGCTCTTCTGGTCCATCCACATCATGCCGCCGGAATGGTGGAACCAGTCTCGCTTCTTCGCGTCGCGCGCCATCGGGTGGTCGTACCCGGCGTGGTTGAGCACCATGTCGAGAAGGACCTTCATCTCGCGCGCGTGGCACTCCTCGACGAGCGAGTGAAACTCCTCGAAGGTCCCGAAGCGCGGGTCCATCGCCTCGAAGTCTATCGGCCAGTAGCCATGGTAGCCGTCCTTCTGGTTCTGGTAGAGGGGGCTGATCCAGAGCGCAGTGACGCCAAGGTCCGAGAGGTAATCGAGCTTCTCCCGGATCCCCGCGATGTTCCCGCCGTGAAACGGCGGCTCGGGCCCCGCACCTCCGGCGCCCCGGTGAAACCGGTCCACGAGGATCATGTAGACGATGTCGTCGGACCAGGGGCGCATGGCGGTCGTCAGGCTACCACACCCGTCGCTCACTCCACCACCAGAGTCATGACGGACGGAGCGCGGTCCGGAGGATGAAAGGCGCCACGGTTTCGAACGACGAGGTCGAAATACGCGCGGTAAACGCCCGGTCGGCGCGGCGCGAGGCAATGGAACGTCACCGTCGCCGACTCACCGGGCGCGACTTCACAGGGCAAGGCGCCGCCCCAGCGGATCGGGAATCCCCTCGGATCGCGCGGATCCTCCTCCGCACCGCCGCCGTCGGCTTCGAGCCGGTCCATCATCGGAATCACGTCGCCCGTCGGCCCCAGCCCGAGGAGCGCTCCGTTCCCGCACCATGTCTCGCGTCCGTCGTTGACGACCGTGATCGTCTCCAGCCGGAAGCTTCCAGCCCCCATCGTCATCGTGTCGGGAACGAGGAACCTGCCGCCAAGCCCGGGAAAGGGCTCGTCTATGCGATGGTGAGACAGCTCGAACAGCCGTGCCTGCAGTTCGGCCGGATTTTCCGGCACCGTCAGCGGCGCCTCCGCCTCGAGCACCTCGAACCCGCCGGGAGAGACGAAGACGCTCGCGAGTCCCACGTGACGAAAACCCTCCGCGGTCGCCGAATCGCGGGCGACCACGTAACGCACACCCAACGCGCGCAGGATCTCCGGAGTCTCCGACGGGTCCGGCCGTGCCAGGTGCGCCGCGATCGACTCGTGCCACGGGATGATCGTCGCGCGCGAACCGTTCGGCGTCGGCTTCCCATGCACCGCCGCGGCATAGAGAGCGTCGATCTCGAGCTTCACGCCCTCCCGGTCCGTCTCCAACCCCATCGGCGCATCGACCACGCCGAATCGCCCCGGCTGCGCGGCGATCCACCGGTATGATTCGTCGCGCGCACGCGCGGGCAGGGCCTCGAAAGAGCCGATGGGCCGCCGCGCCTCGAGGAAGGAGGCCGCGAGGATTATAAGGAGCGCGACGCGCAGGCCGCGCCCGCGGCGCGCCCAGTCGGCGGCAAGGAGCGCCCCGCCGATCGCGAGCACAAGGTGCGCCACTCCTCCGAAGCGCGTCACCACGCGCACGGCCCGGAACGGCAGGAGATGCTCGTGAAGCAGTTCGTAGGGCGTCGGGATCTCGATGAAGGGCAGGCCGGCCTCCCAGAAGAGGACGCGCAGGGTGCCAAACGAGAGCGCCACCGACACAAGCGCCGCGGCGACGAGCCCCGGCTCGCGCCGCGCGACGCGGCCCAGTCCCCACAGCCCCATCGCCGTGACGATCCAGCCCGGAAAGAGCGACTTGCGCAGGTCGCCGCACCATGGCATCCACGTCGACCACGTCGCGCTCCACCAGTCGATGTCGAAGAAGGGACGCTCCAGCCCCGTCTGCCGGTGTTGATCGTAATAGAGAACGGCCATCGGGAAGTACGCGAGGGCCGTCAGGGCCGCTCCGGAGAGAAGCGGCCACAGGGCGCGGGAGAGGGGCACGCGTCGGAGGCGTGCTCCCCAGAGGAGCGCCGGGGGCAGCACCGTGAAGAGGAGCACCGTCGTGTAGAGGTGCTCGATCGCGGCCAGGGCCGTGACCATGCCCAGGGCCAACCCGTTTCGTCTCGTCGGCCGTTCGAGAAAGAGGACCAATCCGACCAGGGCGATCGGGAGGAAGGGGGCGAAGGAGGCCTCGACGAGGTGGATATGCCGCGCCCGATACGCGTTGAAGGCGTAGAGCACCGCCAGGGCCGCGCCCGCCCAGCGCGAGCCGGTCAGCCACCGGCCCGCCGCGTATGAGCCGAGCGAAGTCGCCGCGAAACCGATCCAGATCATGACACCCCATCCCGTCACCGGGTCGAGAATCCGAAAGACCGGGATCGACCAGAGATTCTCCGTGATGCGCGGCTCGCCGGTCGTCAGGGAGTGGGGGACGGGATTGAGGATCGAGGCGTCGTAGAGGTTGTCCGGGTGGCGCGCGCCCCACGAGAGGCCGTAGACCCAGTTGGCGACATCGGCGCGCGCGAAGATCTCGTCCGGTCCCGTGAAGGCGGCCACCGCGGTCACGGGATTCGGGTGCCACGGTCCGGTGAAGAGGACCGCAAGGAGAAGCGACACGAGGAGAGCGACGAAGAACTCCCCGGTCCCCTTTCGCACCCCGCTCATGCGCCGATGATAGCAGGTGTCAGGCGCATGCCGTCACGCATTGTGTCGAGGACCGGGGCAAGGCGGCCCGAGTCGGTGCGCGCCGCGGACGGGAACGAGACCCCCGAGAATTGCGTAACTGCGTATGCCTGACGCCCTGTATACTTCCTCCGGGCGGACATGATCCTTCTCTTACCCATCATCGTCATCATCGTTCTCTTCTGTCCCTACACGACGGAGAGCCGCGGCGAGAAGCCCCCGATCGCCACCGTCGCCTCGATCCTCTTCTTCACCGCCTGCTATCTCTTCGTGGCCTTCACGGCCGGCTCGGGCGAGGATCGGCTCGGCGCGGCCCTGGCCGGCCTCATGCAATACGGCCTCCTCCCCGCCAACGTCACCTGGTACTCTCCCCTCACGCATCTTTTCCTCCACGCCGACATCTTCCATCTCCTCTCCAACCTCTTCGTCCTCTGGCTCTTCGGCGCCTGCGTCGAGCGCCTGACCGGTCCCGCTCTCTTCGCGCTCATCCTCCTCGGCACCGGCTACCTCTCCGGACTCGGCTACCTCCACATGAACCCGTCCTATCTCTCGCACGTCCCCACGATCGGCGCCTCCGGGGCGATCGCCGGTCTCATGGGCTTCACCATGATGGCCGCGCCCGGCGCGATGGTCGTCTTCTTCTCGGCGCTGCCGCCCCACCGCTTCAAGCTCCCGGCCTTCCTCATCCTCCTCGCCTGGTTCGGCGTCCAGATCGCGTATGGCCTCGACGAGTTCGGCCGGATCGAGCAGGAATCGGCCCGCGTCAACTACTGGGCCCACGTTTTCGGGTTCGCCGCGGGCGTTCTCGCGGGGCTCGCCTTCCGCTATTTCATCCTGCAGAAGACGGAAGTGACGCGGATCAAGGAGACGCGATCGCTCGAGACGATTCTCGCGAAGTATGCCTCGGAGAGTCCCCAGGCCGTGGCCATCGAATTGGAGTCGTATCTCAAGAACAAGCCCGCTCTCAACGAGGAGGATCGGCTGGAACGGGCGCGGGCATATCTGCTCTCGGGGCGCGAGGAGGGCAGGGCCGGCGCGCGGGAACTCTGCGAAGACGCGCTTCTCACGAAGAACGACGCCCTCTTCCTCCAGGCCTATCTTCTTCACCGCTCGGCGCCCGGCGCCGGGAGTCCTCCACCCGAGTTTCTCCGCCAGGCCGGGCTGGCCTACGCGGCGCGCGGCAACCACGCCGCGGCCCTGCGCGCACGGCTCGACCTCATCGGCTCCGACGCGAACGCCGAGATGAAGGAGCGGGCCTTCTTCCAGGTCATCGAGGCTCTCGTCAATCGCTTCAAGGACCGTGAACTCGCGCGCGCCGCGATCGCTTTCTACATCAAGGCCTTCCCCGGCGGCATCTTCGCCAAGGACGTCGAGTTCATGCTGAAGAAAGCCCTGCCTCCGGGCGGAAGCCCGGCCGCGGGCGGCGCGCGATGAGCGCCTGGTACGTCTTCCGGAACGGCGAGACGTGCGGCCCCTTCGACGCGGCCGCGCTCTCGGAGGGGCTTCGCTCGGGCGCCTTCACGACGGCCGACCTCTTCTGGGACGAGCCGTCGAACGCCTGGCGGCCGCTCGCCGAGCACGCTCTTCTGGCCGCTCCGGCCGGAGTTTCCCCGGCGCCGCCGGCCGGGACCGATGCGGCGGCATCCGCCGCCGCGAAGGCGCCGCGGTTCGACGGCCCCTTCGCATCCGCCGACTTTGCCGCGCTCCTCTCGACCCTCGAAGCCAGGGCGGCCTCGAATACCTGCACCCGCCACGCCGACCAGCCGGCCGTCTTCAATTGCGACGCCTGCGGGGGCGACTTCTGCCTGAAGTGCCTCGACTACCACCGCGGCGAGCACCTCTGTTCCTCCTGCCGGAAGCTCGGCAAGCGCAAGCCGGTCGAAGCCCTTTCCACCGAGAATCCGGTCTCGTCCCTCCTTCTTCGCCACGCCTGGGCCTGGGCGCTCCTTCTCGTCCTCGTCCCGCTCGTCGTCTTCCGCATCGCCGCCGGATTTCTCGACCCGTATCGCGGGTTCCCCGAGTATCACCCGGCCATGAGCCAGACCCTCCAGATCCTCAAGGTGACCGACGAGATGGCGGATGCGCCGTGGGCGCACGCGATCCGGTCGCGCTTCCTCGAGATCGCTCTCGAACGGAGCGCCATGGCCTTCGAGGCCGTGGAAAAGGCCCCGGAACCCCGGCCGCGCGCGGCGGCGTATCTCCTGCGTCTCATCGTCCTCGATCGCGCGGGGAAGTTCGAGGAGGGAGCGAAGCTCGTCGCCGCCGCCGAGATCGATCCCGGGCAGGATCCGGAGCGATCGAGGAAACATCGTTTCCAGGAGTTGCTCCTTCTCGCGCGCACCGGCAACCTTCCGGCCATCCTCGAGCGCTACCGCGCCTATGCCCCGCGGCCGGTCCTCCAGGGCGAGATGCCGATCTTCCGCCCGCCGGCCATGCCCCCGGCCTTCGCCGAGAGCCCGATGTTCTCCGGGCGCAAGGCCTACGACATCGACGTCGAGAAGCGGGTCTACGAGCTCATCGTCGTCGACGACGCGCGGCTCGAGGAGGCCTTGCGCGAGTCGATCGGCGCGGAGAAGGTCGCGCTCCTGGTGAACGAGGCCGAACCGCAAACCGACGAGGGCGACGGGGAGGAGTGGCGGCAGAGGTCGATGGGAGGACGCCTCGATTACCTGCGCAGGGAGCTGAAGAAGTACGAGGAGTTCTTCGCGCCCCGCTTCGCGGCGATCGCCGCCATGGGCGCAAAGAACCGCGCGGTCCCGGCCGCGGCCTTCGGACGGGCCGTCACGGAAGCCGCGCGGACAGCCTCGGGCGGAGCGGCGGTGGAGGTCCGGGTCGAGGAGCGGACGAACCCCTCCTACGGACCGGGCGGAATCGAGGCCAGCTTCCGCACGACGGCGCGCGGCGCACAGGGCATCTCCTCCTTCCTCGCCTCCTTGAGGCTCCCGTCGTTCCCCTGCGTCGCGGTGCCGCGTGAAGTGGGCCTCCACGCGCGCGGCGACGGCAAGTGGGAATTCTCGGCCGAACTCTTCGCGCCCCAGGTTCCGGAAGGTCTCGACGAAGCGACGATCCGGAAACAGCTCCTCTCGGCGGACGGCATCGATACCGCCGCCTGCACCCAGGTCGACATCGATCTCATCGATGCCGCGCTCCAGTCGCTCAGGCGCAAGAAGATCGAATGGGAGCGCATCGCCGCGGGTCTCGAGGTTTTCTCCTTCGACACCTGCGTCCGCGTGATCGTCGCGGATGTCCGCGCCGCCGGGCTCAAGCGCCTTTCCCTGCGCGGCAAGGTCCTGAACCTCTCGGGCGAGTCGAAGAGCGAAGCCGGATTCGAGGCGTTGAAAACGCGGCTGGCCGCGCCGACGGCCGCCGGCTCGATAAAAATGGAGGAGGAATCGACCCGGTCGACCTCGAGCGGCGGAAGCGCCGAGGTCGAGTGGTCCCTGGAACTGACCTCCCCCTGACCCCCGACGAAAAACCCCGCCGGCCGAGGCCGACGGGGTCTGAGTTCTGATTGGTCTTTACAGCCGACTTAGTAGATGCCGGCCGAGAGAGCCGCCTGGTTCTGTCCCATGGTCTGCGTTCCGACCGCGTTCGAGAACATGTTCCTCAGCGGTCCGCCAAGAGCGACGAACACGGCGATGACGATGATGGCGATCAGGCCGATGATCAGGCCATACTCCACCATGCCCTGCCCGGATTCCTCCGCCTTCAGTTCACGGATATCGATCACTTTTCTTCTCACCTCCCTTCGTTGTTAAAAATGAATCTCGATCCTTGCTATAACACGAGGGAGAGGGTGGTTTCAATGGATGGACGGTAAAAGGTACAGTAATCCGGGGAGGGAAAAATTAAAACCCCGCCGACCTGAGCCGGCGGGGCGAGTGTGCTCTTTAGGTGCAACGAGAGAAAGATCAGTAGATCCCGGCGGAAAGAGCGGCCTGGTTCTGACC
>CAZWVM010000037.1:5271-22663 GCA_964637705.1 uncultured bacterium | reverse complement strand
AGAGGCGGCGGACGGTGTGGCCCGGGGCCTTCGGCGCGATGAGGATGACGTCGATCCCCTTCGGCGGCTTGATCAGCTTGTAGCGGATGTTGAAGCCGTGGGAGAAGAGGAGGACCTTGCCGGGCTTGAGGTTCGGCAGGATGTCATTCTCGTAGACCACGGACTGGACCTCGTCGGGAAGAAGGATCTGGATGACGTCAGCCCACGCCGCGGCCTTCGCCGCCGAGACCGGCTTGAAGCCTTCCTTCACGGCCTTCTTGTAGTTCGGCGTGCCGGGCAGCTCCGAGACCATGACCTTGACGCCGGAGTCGCGGAGGTTCTGCGCCTGGGCGTGTCCCTGCGAGCCGTAACCGAGAATCGCGACCTTCCGGCCCTTGATCAGCTTGAGGTCCGCATCCTTGTCGTACCAGATCTTTGCCACGTGATGCTCCTTTCATGAGCACGGCGCCGTCAGGCGCCGGAATTCAGAACCGCTAGCGTAAATCGTCGGGACGGCCCATTCAAGCCCTTTTCGGGCGGCGGCCGAGGGGCGGCGGGCTACTCGAACGCGATGTCGTCGACGAGAACGACACCCTTTCGCGAAGGCGAGACAACCTCGTCGAAGACGAAGGCCATCTCCTCCAGGTCCTCCGGAGTTCCCAGTCCCCGGAATTCCGCGATCGGTATGCGGACGGGCTTCCAGGCGCGCCCCAGGCCCGAGACAACCGCACGCGCCACCGTGCCGCGCTTCTTCAGTTCCACGATGAAGGACGGGGATCCCGAGACCGCGCGAGCGCGGAAGACGAGGGCCGAGGCCGGGGCCACGCCGACACCCGAGAGCTTCATCCAGGTCCCGGAGAAGGATTTCGGCGCGGGATTGTCGTACTCGATCCGCCACGCGTGGCCGCCGCCATCCTCGGCGACGCTTTCCACGCAGCGGCCATCGGGGCCGCTGGAGGCCCAGGAACCGTAGTCCGAGCCCAGCGTCGTCACCCGCTCCTCCGCCTCGAAGTCGCAGACGGGAATGCGCTCGTTCGTCGCCGTCGTGATCGTCGGCGCCCCCGCAGGCAGGAAGGAGATGCGCTCGACCAGGAGTCTTCCCTTCTTCGCCGAGGTCCGCTGGGATCCGTAATACCACGGACTCCCCCAGAACTTCAGCGTGAGCGTCCGGATCGCCTCGGGACGCGAGAAGATCCCGAAGCGATCCTCCTCGCGGACCCGCATGTCGCGCGTCACGGGGATCCACCGGGAGAGAAAGGCGTATTGCGACTGCGCGTTCTCGTCGCGGAGAAGGACGCGCACGCCGCCCAATGGGCCTCCCTCGCCCTGTCCCTTCCCCCGGATCACGATGTCGCCGAGCGCGCGCCCGTCGAGGCGGACGGGGATATTGACGTCGGCCTCGCCGCCGGAGGAGATGTCGAACTCGATCCGGAGTCCCTCGGGCGTGTTCGTGCAGACCGCGCCGCCCGTGGCCGTCGCCGTGACCGCGCCGCGCGTGAAGTCGAGAACCAGGGGTTCCGTGAGAACCGAAAGGGGCCTCGTGTCCGGTTCCGTGGCGTCGCGCCTCGCCCATTCGGCGAGCAGGGCCGGGTCCGTCTTCAGCCGGTCGCCCAGGATCGCGATTCCCTTCGCCACGAAGGGATCCGACGCGAACGTCGAGCGCACGATGTTCTTCTCGAGGTGGTTGGCCAGGGCGAGGAAAAGCATCGCCTGGTCGAGCGCGAGGTAGCGATCGTCGGAGCGGCGCGTCTTCAGGTCGAACGAGTCGCGAAAACCCCAGGTCTTGCCCGCCTCCAGGGGTGCGCGCGCGCCGAGCTTTTCCAGG
This sequence comes from uncultured bacterium, assembly GCA_964637705.1. Taxonomy (GTDB): domain Bacteria; phylum UBA8481; class UBA8481; order UBA8481; family UBA8481; genus CAZWVM01. Next base: position 20,859 of record CAZWVM010000037.1, on the reverse strand, counting down.
GAACGGAGATTCTCCAGTGCATGACGGGGATAGTAGTCGATGACGAGCGCCGTGGCGTGGGGCGTCACGACCCACCACGGGAGGAATCCGCCCTCCGTGTAGCCCGAGCCGGGGATATTGCAGTTGGACCAGCCCCACGCGGGAAGTTGTCTCTCGCGCGCCATGCGGATCTGGTGCCAGGCCAGGTCCGCGATCGACCGTCCCATCTCGGTGCCGCGCTCGTCGAGGAAGATCGAGTCGAGCGCCTGCATGAAGAGCCCGCCGAACTCGTATCCCGGTTCGAAGAAGGTGAGGCCATCGGATGAGATCCGGCGGCGGCCCATGACGTCCCAGAGCGTGGCGGGCGCGGCGCCGGAGGCGATCATCGAGAAGACGGCGAGGCGGCAGTCCGAGGCGAGCCAGAAATCGGCGCGGCCCACGGGCTTGTCGTTCTTCAGGTCGAATCCCCAGTGCCCGCGCTGGGCCGCGGCGTCGTACAGCCACTTCCACTCGACGCGGTCCACGAGTGCGGAGGCCTCCGCGGCCAGCTCGGGATAGAACTGCCGGACGAGGATCAGGCCGCAGACGAGCTTGTTGAAGTCCGAGACGGCAAAGACTCCCTCGGGCAATTTCGTGTCACCATCCACCGAGATCCAGTTCGGGAGGAACCCGTGGCGCGACTCGAGCCGATTCACGCTCTCGATGATGCGGCGCGCGCGCGCGACGGCCGAGTCGTGGCCGATGAATCCCATCCGCTCCGCCGGACCCAGAGCCGCCAGGTAGAGCCCGATGTTGGTGGTGTTGGTGTTCCCGCCGGGCCGCTGCGAATCGGTGGGAAAACCGGTGCGCGGCGAGAGGTGGCTGTCGAGGTAGGACCACGTCTCGGCGGCAAGCGTCCAGAGATAGGTTTCGTCGGGTGTGAGAACGCGTTGCGGTTGTGACTGCCCGCAAGCGAGGAGAAGAAGGAGAAGAAGACATACGGGGATCGACCTGCGGTTCATGAGACCGCCTTTCTCTCCCCCTCGCGGGAGACTATGCCACGGGTAAGCGCTTACGGCAAGGGTAATCGATTGTGCATCAAACCTCGTGCCGGCGCGGATCCACGAGACGGCCGTCGGCGAAGACGTAGATCCCGGCGCTCGGGCCGCCGTTCAGAGTCAGGAGCCGTCCCGAGAGCCGGCCGAAGCCCGTCGCGTGCACCGCGACGCGGCCGCGGCCGCCGGATATCTCGCCTTCGAAATCGAGGTAGACGGCGCGATGCTCGGGAAGAGCCTCCGCCGCGACGTCGCCCGACTCGGGCGGCGCGTCGAGCCGCCAGGTGCGCAGGGATCCGCCGGGCGAGGATTCGAGGAAGAGATCGTAGTGCGCCGAGGAACCGGTATCGTGACGGGACACCGTGTATCGGAGCCGGCGCGGCTCCTCGCCGTCAGGAACGGGCCCGCTCAAGGTCCCTCACGTAGTCCATCGCGCGAGCCAGGGCCACCCGCCCGCGCGGCGTGCGCTTGATCATGCCGATCGCGATCAGGTAGGGCTCGTACACCTCCTCGATCGTGCCCGGTTCCTCCCCCACCGCCACGGCCAGCGAATCCGCGCCCACCGGCCCGCCGTCGAATTTCTCGATGATCGCCTCGAGGATCCGGCGATCCATGGCGTCGAGCCCCAGGGGGTCCACGTCGAGCATGTCGAGGGACTTGCGGGCGGCGTCGCGCGTGAGCACGCCGCCGGCCTTCACCTCGGCGTAATCCCGGCAGCGTCGGAGCAGGCGGTTCGAGATCCTCGGCGTGCCGCGCGACCTCCCGGCGACCTCGCGGATCCCGTCCGGTTCCGCCGTGAGCTTCAGGAGCCGTGCCGCGCGCTCCACGATGCGCGTCATGTCCTCCAGGCCGTAATGATCCAGCCGGTGCGTGATACCGAAGCGCTCGCGCATCGGAGCCGCGATCATCCCGGCGCGCGTCGTCGCCCCGACGAGCGTGAAGGGCGGGATGGAGAGCTTGATCGAACGCGCGGCCGCGCCCTTGTCGAGCATGATGTCGATGACGTAATCCTCCATTGCCGCGTACAGAAACTCCTCCACCGTCTTCGGCAGCCGGTGGATCTCGTCGATGAAGAGCATGTCGCGCGGCTGGAGCGCCGTGAGGAGACCCGCGAGGTCAGCCGCCTTCTCGATGACCGGGCCCGAGGTCGAGTGCAGGGTCACGCCCAGTTCCGAGGCGATGATCGAGGCGAGCGTGGTCTTCCCCAGGCCCGGCGGCCCCGAGAGAAGCACGTGGTCCAGGGCCGAACCGTCGGTGCGGCGCCGGCAGGCCTCGATCGAGAGCTGGAGGTTCTCGACCACCTTGCGCTGCCCCACGAACTCGTCGAAGCTCTTCGGCCGCAGGGCCCGGTCGAGCTTCTCCTCCTCGAGAACGACCGAAGGAGTGACGATGCGGACTTCCTCGGTCACCGTTGTCCCCCGAGAAACTCGACGAGCGTCGCCACGCCGAAGCCGGTGGCGCCGGAGGGGCGCCCCGCTCCGCGCGACTCGCGAAAAGCCGGACCGGCGATGTCGAGATGCGCCCACTTCGCTTTCGCGACGAACTCGGAGAGGAACTGCGCGGCTGAGGAGGCGCCGCCGTAGCGGCCGCCGGTGTTCTTGAGGTCCGAGACCTCGCCCTTCACCTTCTCGCGGAAATCCCGGCCCAGGGGCAGTCGCCAGAGACACTCGCCGGCGGCCGCGGAAGCGGCAAGCAGGGCTTTCGCCAGGGTCTCGTCGGTCGAGAAGAGCCCCGCGATCTCCTCGCCCAGGGCCACCATGCAGGCGCCCGTGAGTGTCGCGAGGTCGATGACCGAGTCGGGCTTCGACTCGGAGGCCAGCGCGAGGAGATCGGCGATGACGAGGCGTCCCTCCGCATCCGTGTTCAGGACCTCCGTCATCTTGCCGTTGCGGTGGCGAATGATGTCGCCGAGCTTGTAGGCGGAGCCGCCCAGCATGTTCTCGACGAGCCCGACCCAGGCGGTGATCCGGACCGGCAGCTTCAGCCGGGCCGCGGCCAGGACGGACGCCACGACCGCCGCCGCGCCCGCCATGTCGCACTTCATCGTCTTCATGCCGTCAGGGGTCTTGAGACTCAGTCCGCCCGAATCAAACGTGACGCCCTTGCCCACGAGCGCGATGGACCTCTTCGCTCCGCGCGGCTCGTACCTCAGCTTCACCACGCGCGGCGGATGGTCCGATCCGAGTCCCACCGCCAGGGCGCCGCGGCACTTCTCGCGCGCCAGCCGCTTCTCGTCCCAGATCTCGATTCTGACCCGGCTCCCGGCCCCTCCCCTCTTCACCTCCTCGCGGATCCGCGCCGCGAGCCGGGAGGGGTATTTCTCGGAGGACGGCGTGTTCACCAACTCGCGGCAGAGACAGACCGCGGCCGCAAGCTCGCGCGCGCGCCGTTCCTCGGCCGCCGTCGCCTCGAGCACCTTCGTCTCGACCGGCGGCGCCTCCTTCTTCGCGGCCGTGACGCGGAAGGAATAGGCGCCGGCCGCGAGACCACGCAGGGCCGTCTCGCGGAGAGCGCGCGGGACGCCGCCGAGAACGAGCCGGTCGAACTTCTGCCGGCGCGCCGCGTCGAGCGCGAGGATCGCGGCCTCGTGGACAGCGCGCGCTTCGTCGGCGCCGCCGTCGGTGCCGCCTACGCCCACGAGAAGAGACGGTGCGGGTCCGTCAAGGACGAGGCATGTCTCCCCGGCCCTGCCGGTCAGCTTGAATCGCTCGATCGCCGCCTTCCAGGCCGCGGCATAGCCGGCTGGCGCCTTCTCGATCTTCGGCTTCGATATCATCCAGGCCACGAGTTCCTTCTTCATCTCATCGTCCCTTCTTCAATACGATCTTCACGATCTCCGCCGTGTCCTCGATCTCCGGATTCGATTCCCGGGCCTTCTTCACCCTCAGCCGCGCCTCCGGCTCGGGCACGCCCAGTTCGATCAAGGCCAGCGTCGGATCGTCGAGCGGTTCCCCCTTCCCGCGCTTCGTCTCGGGCAGTTCCTCGAGATCGATCTTGCCGCGCAGTTCCAGGAGAAGCTGCTGGGCGGTCTTCGAGCCGACGCCGGGAGCCCCGGTCAGGGCCTTCACGTCGCCCTTCGCCACGGCGCGCCGGAATCCCTCGACCCCGACATGCGAGAGCACCGAGAGCGCGGCCTTCGCGGGAAACCGCGTCACGCCGATCATCGCCTCGAAGAGTTCCAGCTCGTCGGGCGTCCCGAAGCCGAAGAGGTCGAGGGCGTCCTCGCGCACGCGCAGGTGCGTCCAGAGCGTCACGGTTTCACCCTCCGGCGGGATGCGAGTCGAGGCCGGGACCTCGAGGAGAAAACCGACGCCGGAGACCGCGACGACGACGCTGTTGCCGTCCTTTCGCGCGACGCGGCCCGTGAGCTGTCGGATCACCGGGGTGCGAGCTCCTTCGCCTTGACGATCCGGATGAGCGCGCGGAAGGCGCAGGGCAGGCGCGTGGCGAGAAGAACAAGCGCCAGGTTCGCGACGCCGACGACCGCCTCCGCGACCGGCCGCTCGATACGGCGCGCGATCACGTTCGCCACGTCTTCGGAGGTGTGGTAGATCGGCGGCTTCTCGGCCAGACCCTCCGACTCCGAACCGACTCTCGTCATCACGTCGAAGAACTCCGTCTTCGTGTAGCCCGGCATGATCGTGATCACGCGCACGCCGTAGGGCTCCAGGTCGAAGCGGATCGAATCGGCGAAACCGGCGACCGCGTGCTTGGAGGCCGTGTAGACCGCCGTGCCGGGCGTGGCGAAGCGGGAGAGGACCGAGCCGACGAGGACGAGGCGGCCGGCGCGGCGACGCTTCAAACCCGGGATCGCCGCCTTGACGACGCGCATGAGCCCCAGGACGTTCACGTCGAGGACGCGGCGGATCTCCTCGTCGGGCGTCTCCTCGAAGGGACCGCTGCACCCGAGCCCGGCGTTGGCGACGACGACATCGAGTTCACCCCAGTCCTCGGCCGCGGCCACGATCGATTCGCAATGCGCCAGGTCGCGGATATCGCCCGTCACGACGAGCGCCTCGCCGCCGGCCGAACGGATCTCCTCGGCCAGCGCCTCGAGCCGGTCGGCCCGGCGCGCGGCGACGACGACGGCGTAGCCGTCCGCGGCGAGGCGGCGGGCGGTGGCCTCCCCGATCCCGGACGAGGCTCCGGTGACGACGGCAACGGGACGCTGGGTTCTCTCGGTCATGGCGACTCCTTGGGTGGAACGATGATAAGGCAATTCGAGGTTCCGATCACCACTTTCATCTTTGCCTTCGCGCGGGGTCAACGTAACCTTGCGCGAGGAGCGTGGAATCCATGAACGAATCGAAACCCTGGCGGACCTTCTTCAATGGGCACGCCCCGGAATATGATGACAACATCTTCACGAAGGCGACTGAGGCGGAAATCGCCTTTCTCCTCGAGAACCTCGACCTCGCGCCCGGCGCGGCGATCCTCGACGTGGGCTGTGGCACCGGCCGCCACGCGGTGGAACTGGGGAAGCGAGGCTTCCGCGTCACCGGTCTCGACCTCTCGGAAGGCATGCTCGCGCAGGCACGGGAGAAGGCGGAGCGGGCCGGCGTTGTCGTGGAATGGATCCACGGCGACGCGACAAGCTTCTCGCTCGGGGCGCGTTTCGACGCCGCGATCTGCCTCTGTGAAGGCTCCATCGGGCTCCTGAACCCGGGTGACGATGCCGTCGAGCAGCCGCTCGCGATCCTCCGGAACATCGCCGCCGCCCTCAAGCCGGGCGGCCGCCTGGTGGTCACGGTCCTCAACGCCCTGCGCCCCGCCCGGCTCCACCAGCCCGCCGACGGTCTCTTCGATCCCCTGACGATGAGCGAACTCTCGGAGATCACCGCGAACGAGCCGGACCCGGCGAAGCAGTTGCGCGAGAGATCCTTCGTGCCGACGGAATTGCGCCTCATCTTCCGGGTCGCCGGGCTCGAGATCAAATGGATGGGCGGGGGCACGGCCGGGAACTGGCGGAAGGGTGCGCTCGAGTTCGACGAGTACGAGATCATGGTGATCGCGCGCCGCCCCTAGGCGGCGCGATCGTCATTCCAGGCGCGCCAGCGCCTCCGGCAGGTCGGTAAAATCCCGGATGACGGCATCGGCTCCGGCAAGCTCCGCGTCGTCGGGCGCGGAGTGCCCGAAGGCGCAGCCGATCCAGGGAACACCCGCGCCGCGGGCCGCGACGCCGTCGGAGGCGCGATCGCCGATCATGACGCCCTTCCGCCCCGCCAGCACCCGGACGAGGAGTCCGTTCTTGCCCAGTTCCGGAGCGTCCTCGTTGCACCACGCCTCCCGGAAGTACTCCTTCAACGCGAAGGTCTCGAGGATCGCCTCCAGGTAGGAGCGACGGCAGTTGGAAACGATGGAGAGTTCGGCCCCTCCGCCCTTGATCCCGGCCAGCGTCTCGTGCACACCCTCGAAGACGCGGCCGCCGCCCTTGCGAATGAGCGCGACGAGTTCCACGAGGATCCGGTCCGACGTCTCCGTCACGCGCTCCGGCGCGAGGTCGGGAAAGAGTTTCGTGATGATCTCGCGACCGGGCCGGCCGACGTAGGCGAGGACCTCGGCGGCCGTCGGCACGCGATAGGACATTCCCCACGCCCGGTTGCGATCCGTGATCACGGCTTCATAGGCGGGCCCCAGGATCGTCTCGGATGTATAGAGGGTCCCATCGAGGTCGAAGACGAGGGCGGGCCACTTCTGCACGGGTGTCATCATGGGGAAGTCCAATCGCAATCCGCAGTCCGAACTCGCATGGCGGAGAGGGTGGGATTCGAACCCACGAGACCCTTTCGGGCCTACACGCGCTCCAGGCGTGCGCACTAGACCGGGCTATGCGACCTCTCCGTCGTGTACTCTTGGATGATCTATAAGTCCGTGGAGATGAAGGGAGTCGAACCCTCGACCTCGACAATGCGAATGTCGCGCTCTTCCATCTGAGCTACATCCCCAACGTCCACATTATGGCGTGGGAGGCCCGCCTTGTCAATTTCGGCCGGCGGCCTTCTTGAGGCGTTTCGCGAGGGCATCGCGGCAGGACCGGCAGAGGTCGGAGGCGAACTCGATGTGCACGTCTTCCTCGAGTTCCTTCGGGTCACAGCGATCCAGCTCGGCGATCGTCCGTTCGATCTCGGCGGCGAGATCCTTCTTCAGATCAGCGGGGGTGATTTCGAGGGGCTCGGCGGCCTGCTGGAGGGCGAGCTTGAGCCGGTATCGTCCTCCCGGACCGAGCATCGCTCCGCACCGGTCGCAGAAAGTGACTTCGGTCATGATCGGGGTGTCAAAACGCGCGTGGAGAGGGAGGGATGTGCGTTCGCCGTCGTGGCGATCCGCGAATCCCCAGGGAGGCGCGGCTTCCTGCCGCGCATCTCATCGGCATCTCCTGCGCCCCTGAAAAACGGGGCTGCGGAGAGGGAGGGATTCGAACCCTCGATACCCTTGCGGGTATACCGGTTTTCGAGACCGGCCGATTCAACCACTCTCGCACCTCTCCCGTCAGCGCGGACCACTATAACCGAGAACCGCAGACGGAGCAATCCGACTGGACATCCCTTGATTCCCGGCATTCATTCACCACGCGAGACTCAGAGACACCGAGAACCCCCTTTTAAAGCCGTTCAAGACATGGCACAAGGATTTCTGAGCTTTCATTGGGTGAAAGTCGACTTTCAAAAGCGACGAGGACGGCGGTGCGGCGGAGACGGATTGCCTGCTGCGACACAAGAAGAAGTCCTCATCATGACAAACCTGTCGGGAAAAGTACGTCCGGCGGCGGAGTTTTCGATCACTCCGACCGGCTTGAGGCGCCCGCTGGAGCCAAGGATGGCGGAGCGGGCGCCGCCCCTCGGAGGCCCGCAGGGATGCGGGCCGAGAATGAGGTCGGGGTGATCGAAAATCTCCGCTCAGTCAACCCCTCTCCGGGGATTCAGGACATCCGACCGCGTGAAACCTCGAGCAGGCCGTTTTGGCCTCAGAAGCCCTTGTCACGTGACCGGGATTCTGCCCTACTACCTCCATGAAAAAGATCCCGAGATCCCTCGCAGTTCTCGCCGTCCTCATCTCTCTCGCCGCCTGCCTCGAGCCCCAGATCACCCAGCGCGAACTGCACCGCCAGCTCGCCTTGGCGCGCGCCCAGTCGGAGCAGGAACTGACCGCGCTGAAGGCCGAACTCGAGCGGTTGAGGACCGCGACCTCGGAGCACGAGCGCTACAGCGCCCTGGCCGCGAACCTGCAGGCTGAACTCGACCGCCTGCGCTCCTCCTACACCGACCTCGAGGCGCAGAAGAGCAACATGGCCGAGGAGGTCGCGCGACTCGAGGCGCTTCGTGACGAGGCGGCGCGGCTCTCCACCGAGGCCGAGGCGGCGCGCCGTCGGGCCGAATCGATCGAGCGCGAACGCGATGAGATCCGGCAGGAGCTCGGGCGCTTCATCGACCTCGGCGGAATCGGCGTCGATGTGACCCCGGACGGCGTCATGATCACGATGCGCGAGAGCATCCTCTTCGACTCCGGCAAGGCCGACCTCAAGCCCTCCTCGAGCGAACTCCTCGCCAAGCTGGCGGAAGTGCTCGGCCGCACCCACGCCCGCGAGATTCGGATCGCCGGGCACACCGACAACAAGCCGATCCGCACGCCGCAGTTCCCCTCGAACTGGGAACTCTCGACCGCCCGCGCCCTCTCCGTCCTGCACCGGCTCGTCGACGACCACCGCCTGCCCGCGGAGAAGCTCGTGGCCGTGGGCTTCGGTGAGAACCGGCCCGTCGCGTCGAACGACACAAACGAGGGACGCGCGAAGAACCGCCGCGTCGAGATCTTCCTCGTCCCGGAACGGTAAGGCGCGCTTCAGCCCTCGAGACCACCGCCCCACGCGGGCGCCGGTGGGGGACGAACGAGCCCCGGCATCGAACGGTTCGCCTCGTACGCGACGATCGCGACGGCGTTGGCGAGATTGATCGAGCGGCAATTCTCTCTCATCGGAATGTAGACGCTCGGCCGAGGCACGACCGCCAGGCCCGAACCCTCGCTTCCGAAGCAGAGAATGTCCCCGTCGAGCCACTCGAAACGGTCGTAGCGCGCCTCGCCGCGCGGATCCACCCCGACGAGCCGGCGTCCCGCCGTCGCCGCCGCGAAGGCCGACCGGCTCTCGTGCACCCGGACGCGCGCGTCCTTCCAGTAATCCATCGCCGCACGCCGCACGCTCTTCTCGTCCAGGCGGAATCCCAGCGGACCCACGAGATGCAATTCCACTCCGAGGGCCACGGAAAGGCGTGCCACGTTGCCGCAGTTCTGCGGGATCTCGGGTTCGATGAGTGCGATATCGATCACGGCGAGATACTACAGAGAATGTCAAAAGAAGCTCCCCGTTTTTCCTGACAAGGATATGCAGGATCAAAAGGATGATATTTCTGGAATGAATGGTTTTCATGAATCGATCCTGCCCATCCCGGACATCCTTGTCATTTGTCCCCGTCACCCGGCACGCTTCATGCAATCCTGACTGACGCGGGGCCCCGGGTCTGCTAGACTATCCGTGGATCATGCATCCTGTGGTCCCAGCAACGTATCGAGGAGGCTTCACATGAATCGTTCTCTCGTCGCGGGCGCCCTGGCGCTCCTGTCATTGCTCGCCGTCCTTCCGGCCTCGGCCGACGTCGCCCGGCTCGACGCCAAGATCAGCGCGGCGGAAGCCGTCCTCAACCAGGCCCTCGTGCGCGAGGGCGCGGCGATTCCGCCGCAGTTCATCCGCCAGGCCAAGGCGATCGTCCTCTTCCCCGGCATCGTCCGCGGCGGCTTCATCTACGGCGCGCGCTACGGCGAAGGGATCGTCCTGGGCCGCACGGCCGACGGAGGCTGGACGGCCCCGGCCTTCTTCACGATGACGGGCGGCAGTTTCGGCCTGCAGGCGGGGCTGGAGTCGATGGACGTCGTGCTCCTCATCATGAACGATCGCGGGCTCCAGGCGCTCCTGAAGCAGAAGTTCACGTTGGGCGGCGACATCGCGGTCACGGCGGGTCCGAACAGCGCGGCCGCGGCCGGCGACATCGACGTCGCCTTGAAGGCCGAGATGCTCTCCTACGTCCGCTCCCGCGGCGTCTTCGCCGGGATCTCGGTCAACGGCGCGCGCCTGGCCTTCAGCCCGAAGCTGAATCGCCAGTACTACAGCCGCTCCTACACCGTCGACGACATCGTCATCCGCAACGAGGCGCCCGTGCCGCAGGCGGCGCAGTCGCTCATCCAGAAGCTCAAGTCTCTCTGATTTCCTGACGTCCGCCCGCCCGGCCCCGCGCCGGGCGGGCCGGGCTCGTCAGGCCAACCCGAATCGATCCCGGAGAAACTCGTAGACGGCCGGCGCTTCCAGCGTCGGCACGGCGCAGTCCGCCGCGGCCAGTTCCTCCACCCCCTGAATCCCGGTCGCCACCGCGAGAACCCATCCGCCCGCCGCGCGCGCCGCCTCGATGTCGCGCGTGGTGTCCCCGACGAAGAGCGCTTCGCGCGGATCCAGAGGCGCGCCGTCAGCGCCGCCGGCGCGACGGAGCGCCATGCGAAGCACCTCCGCGCGATCCGCGGAGTCGGAACCGTAGCCGCCGAACGAAAATCTCCCGTCCAGCCCCCCCGGTCTCAGCTTCAGCGCGGCGGCCTCCTCGAGGTTGCCCGTGCCCAGGCCGACGGCAACGCCGCGCACGGCCAGAAAATCGAGAAGAGCCTCGACGCCCGGCAGGACCCGGTAATTCCCGCGGCATCGCTCCATCTCATCCGGCAGCGCCGCGAGATAGTCCTTCCGCAGTCCGTCGATCTCCGCCGACGAGGCCTCCCTCCCGGTCGCGTGGTGAAAGAAATCGTGAAAGATCGAGAGATCCGTCCGGCCGTGGAAGCGGTAATCCGCGGGACCGGTGCCGCCGGCCCCGAACCGCTCCTCCATGATCCGCCGAAAGGCCTTCAGGCCGGCGCCGCCGGTCACCACGAGCGTGCAGTCGATGTCGAAAATGACGGCCTTGATCACGTCGGAACGACCCTCAGCCCTTTTCGAGAGCGAGGAGTTCGCGGGGCAGGGAGAACTCCACTCGCTCCTCGCCCGCGGAGAGCAGTTCGACGCGGCCGCCGTAACGACTCGTCAGGTGGAGAATGGTCTCCCGGACCACCTCCTCGGGCGCCGAAGCCCCGGCGGTCAGCCCCATGACGGCCACGCCCTCGATCCACTCCGGACGAATCTCCTCCGGCCCGTCCACGAGGTAGGCGCGCACGCCGTGGGAACGCGCCACCTCGGCGAGCCTGTTCGAGTTGGAGGAGTTCTTCGAGCCGATGACGAGGAGCATCTCGACGCGGCCGACAAGCGCCTTGACCGCGTTCTGGCGGTTCTGGGTCGCGTAGCAGATGTCGTCGCGCTGGGGACCCTGGAGGCCGGGGAACCGTTCGCGCAGGGCTTCCACGACGGCGCGCGTGTCGTCGACGGAGAGCGTGGTCTGCGTGACGTAGGCAACGCGGGCCGTCGAAGGTATGTCCAGGCCGCGGACCTGTTCCGCGTTGCCCACCAGCCGGATGGCGCCCGGCGGCAATTGCCCCATGGTGCCCGCGACCTCGACGTGCCCCGCGTGACCGATGAGAACGATCTGGCAACCCTCGCGATGGAGACGATGCACCTCGAGGTGAACCTTGGTCACCAGGGGGCAGGTCGCGTCGATGATGCGCAGTCGCCGTCCGGCCGCCTCGTCCCGCGTGGCCTTGGAGACGCCGTGCGCGGAGAAGATCGCAACGGAGTCGTCGGGTATCTCCGCGAGTTCCTCGACGAAGACCACGCCCTTCAGGCGCAGCCGGTTCACGACGTGGCGGTTGTGGACGATCTCGTGCTTGACGTAGATCGGGGCGCCGAAGATGGCCAGGGCGCGTTCCACGATCTCGATCGCCCTGTCCACGCCCGCGCAGAAACCGCGGGGGGCTGCAAGAAGGATCGTGAGGCCGGGCCCGGTCATGGCTCCATGATAACCGCGGCCGCCGGGGGGGTCAAAGCGCCCCCGGAAAAGAAAGCGAAGAAGACGGTTCTCAGGGGAGCCGGAACCGGGATAGAATGCGAAGTGGCGTGACTGCGTCGCCTTGGGCGGCGCGGCATTCGAACTGCGGCGCGCGAGGAGCACGAACCTGACGACGGCGAACGGCGAACTCCCGAAGATCATCCAGGGCGGCATGGGCGCCGGTGTCTCCAACTGGCTCCTGGCCCGCACCGTCTCGTCGCTGGGGCAACTCGGCGTCGTCTCCGGGACCGCGCTCGACATCATCATGGTGCGGCGGCTCCAGGACGGCGACATCGGGGGGCATGTCCGGCGCGCGCTCGAGAGCTTCCCGTTCCCGGATATGGCCCGCAAGATCATCGACTCCTACTTCGTTCCCGACGGCAGGAAGGCGGAGAAGCCCTACGGCACGGTTTCCATGCACTCGGCGGAGACGCCGCGGCAGGTGCAGGAACTCTGCATCGCCGCGAACTTCGTCGAAGTCTTTCTCGCCCGCGAGGGGCATGACAACCCGGTCGGCATCAACTACCTCGAGAAGATCCAGTTTCCTCATCTCGCTTCGATCTACGGAGCCATGCTGGCGGGCGTCTCGGTCATCATCATGGGAGCGGGCATTCCGCGCGAGATACCGGGGGTCCTGGACGCCCTGACGGAACACCGTTCCGCCACCTACTCGGTCCGCCTGCTCGACGCGCCGGCCGGGGAGTGCATCACCTGCCGGTTTGACCCCGCCGAATTCGGCGGCACGGCCCTGCCGACGCTCGATCGGCCGAAATTCTTCCCGATCGTATCCTCCGACATCCTCGCGACACTCCTCCTCAAGCGCAGCACCGGCCGCATCGACGGATTCGTCGTGGAAGGCCCCACGGCCGGCGGGCACAACGCGCCCCCCCGTGGACCGTTGAAGCTCGATGCAAGCGGGCAACCCGTGTACGGATCGCGCGACGTCGCGAGCCTCGAAGCGATGAGCAAGCTGGGGTTGCCTTTCTGGGTGGCCGGATCCTACGGCTCCGCCCCGAGGCTCGCCGAGGCCCTGGCCGAAGGCGCGGCCGGAATCCAGGTCGGAACGGCTTTCGCGCTCTGCGAGGAATCCGGCCTGGCGCCGGATCACAAGGCGGCGCTCATCCGACGCGCGCTCGAGGGTCGGGCGACCGTCAAGACCGACCCCCTCGCCTCTCCGACCGGCTTCCCGTTCAAGGTCGCCGCTCTCGAGGGTTCCCTCTCCGAGGCCGAGGTCTACGCGGCGCGATCGCGCATCTGCGATCTCGGTTACCTGCGCGAGGCATACAAGAAGACCGACGGGACGATCGGGTATCGATGCGCGGCCGAGCCGGAGGCGGCGTATCTCGCCAAGGGCGGCCGGATCGAGGATATGTCCGGCCGCAAGTGCCTCTGCAACGCCCTCATGGCCAACATCGGACTCTCCCAGGTCAGGCCCGACGGCTACGTCGAATTGCCTCTCGTCACCTGCGGCGATGACCTCTCCGGAATCGGGCGTTTCTGCTCGTTGGAAAAACCCACCTATACCGCCCGGGACGTGATCGATATACTTCTGAGTTAGGAGTCAGGAGTGAGGAGAAAAGCCAAACGGTTTCGCTCCTGACTCCTCACTCCTCACCCCTGACTCCTCACTGAAGATACGGCACGGGATCCTGGGCGGCGCCGTTGCGGTAGACGGCGAAGTAGACGGCCTCACCGTAAGGCGACGTTCCCGACCGCCCGATCGACTCTCCCCGGTTCACGCTCTGCCCCGCCGTGACGCTGACCGCCGAGAGATTGGCATAGACGCTCGTGAGATTGCCTCCGTGCCCCACGATGACGGTCTGCCCCATCCCGTGCATGCTCTGGATCGAAACCACCTCGCCCTCGGCCATCACCTTGACGGGGGAGCCGGCGCGCGCCCGGATGTAGACGCCGGGCAGCGTCACGCCCTCCGGTCGGAAGTAGGCCCCGGATGAGGGCGCCGCGAAGCGGGTCGGCGCCGCGCGGCGGGAAGAGATGGCCCGCAGGCGTTCCTGGATGGAGGCGAGCCGGGTGCGGATCTGCGTGAGCATCGCCCTTGTCCGGCGGCGGGCCTCTTCCTGGCTCGCGGTCTGACGGTTCAACTCGGCCTGGACGCGCTCGAGCTCGCGCTTGCGGGCCTGGACATTGTTCTTCGCCGTGGCCAGCCGGCGTTCCTCATCGACGAGCTGAGCGAGGAGCTTCTGCTTGTTCTGCTTCATCGCCTCGAGCGCGTTCTTCCGGGCAATCGTTCGCCTGATCAATCCGATGTCGGCCTCAGCCACCGCCGCGAGCATCCGACTGCGCAACTCGAGTTCGACCGCGTCGCCGGCGCGCAGGAGAAACTCCATCTTCTCGAGCCGCGAGAGGTTCATGAGCGCCCGGGCGCGACGCGTGAGCTGCCTCCGGTCCTTCTCGATGTTCTGCCCGGTTTCGCGAATCTCGCCCGAGAGCTTCTCCACATCTCGCCGCATCGCCGTGACCCGCCCCTGCTGGATCTTCAGCACCTCGACGGCCTTCCTGAGCTCCAGCTCGGACTCCCTCAGGCGCGTCTGGTTGCTCCGGGAGGCCTGGCGCAATCGCCGCAGCTCGGCCTCGATCCGTGCCAGCTCCCTTTCCGCGTTCTGGATCCCCGTCTCGCTCTCGCGCCGCTGGTCGGCGAGCCGTTCCGCCTCGGTGTCGCCCCGGCCCGGGGCGGGCGGCGCCGCGACCAGGCAGGCCGCAAGGAGAAGAAGAGTCATGGGGCGGGTTCGGATCATATTCGGTTTCCTTTCAAACCTATCGGCTCATTCGCCTTGCGCTTGAGCTCCATTCTTCCTATGCTTCGACTTCCGGCCCTGAAACTGGCCGAATCCACCGAAAGCGGGGTGTTCTGGAGTGCTGGATGCGGGTGATATCCGACCTGTGACCGTTCTTTCGGAACAGCTGAGTGAACTGAGGGATCGCCTTTGACGTGCCCCGACTGAAGGGGCAGGTCGAACAGCTGACGGGGCAGTCCGAGAATCCCGAGGTCTGGAAGGACCAGTCGAGGATGGGCCGGCTCATGAAGGAGCTGACACTCGTCAGGGGCACGCTCGACCGCTTTCTCGACCTCGAGCGCAAGGTCGAGGACCTGGTCGTCCTGGGCCAATTGGCCGTCGAGGAACAGGACGAGGAAACGCTCGCGGAGTGTCTCCGCGAAACGGCCGCCCTCGAGCCCACCCTCGAGAAGGCGATCCTGGAGGCCTCCTTCACCGACAAGCACGACGCGTCCGCCGCGATTCTCGCGATCCACCCCGGTGCGGGCGGCACCGAGAGCTGCGACTGGGCGGCGATGCTCTACCGCATGTACTCGCGCTGGAGCGATGACGCGGGTTACGCCGTCGAGGAACTGGACAAGCTGATGGGCGAGGAGGCGGGCCTGAAGTCCGTCACGTTCATCGTCCGCGGTCCGTACGCCTACGGGCGCCTCAAGAGCGAGCGCGGCGTGCACCGGCTCGTGCGCATCTCCCCCTTCGACTCCAACGCCCGCCGCCACACCTCCTTCGTCTCGGTCGAGGTCATGCCGGAGATCGAGGACGACGTGGAGGTCGTGATCC